>JBPCIQ010000252.1:0-21975 GCA_051006135.1 Pyrinomonadaceae bacterium
CCCGTAGGAAGGATCAGCCGGAGAGAAGGTAAGGGAAAAAAGATGATCCCGAACGCCAGTAGGCCGGGGAACCCATTTGCGACCGCCGTTCGCAGTCGTCAGAATGATCCCTCGGGCGCCGGAAATCACCGCATGAGATTTATCCCTAACATAAAGCCCGTAGAGTGTTGTGTTGGCAGGAGACTCCTGCTCCTCCCATTCGAACCCACCGTTTTGGGTACGCAGAATGGCACCGTCGGCTCCCACTGCCCAGCCATGCCGCTTGTCACCGGCAAATCTGACTGCGTTGATCGAATTGCCCTGGGGCAAGGGATTTTGCCACTCCCAGCCCCGCATCGGATCTTGACCAAGGGCAGGTCCAGGGCAGATCAGCAGTAAAAACGGCAAGAGCCCGAATCCGCATCGCGTTAACAGCGACACCGAAGGCAATCTGAGGATTGAAGAAAGGAAAGCCACTTGATACCGAGCTAAAGCCTGGACGCCGGGGAGCACTGGTTATTAATTGAAGTTCAGAATTATAGAGTCGAACTGCCGCGAAAGCTAATCAAGGGCAAATAAAGGGCAGTACTACCCAGGCGTGAGAGGATGATAGCGTCTCACAATTCATCCGAAGCTGTCGGATCGATTGTGCCGACGGTCTCCTCAGCATCGCGAAGTACTTCTTCATCAACTCGGCCGAGTGAAGCGATGCGCCGAGCGGCGCGATCCACGGCTTCCTGAACCACATGTCCCGCGTGTCCCGCAGTCCATTCCCAGGTAACTTTGTGACGGCTGGCGGCCTGGTCCAGGCGCTTCCACCACTCGTGATTTGTTTTGCGTCGAAAGCGTCCCTCCATGGTCTCGACCACGTATCGGGAATCTGTAAAAAGATGGACATCACAGGGCCTGCTCAGGCTTTCAAGTCCCACAGCAGCGGCCGCTATCTCGGCTTGTTGATTAGTCGCATTGCCGAGATAGGTACCAACAGAGCGCCAGATACCGCGATAACCCAGCAAAGCTACAGCAGCCGCGCGCGTCACTCCCCGCCCGTTGCCCAAACTCGATCCGTCGCAAAAAATCGTTACTTCTTTTTGATCTTTACGAGTCGTCGACAATTCAGTCTTCTTCTTATTCACAAATCCTTGGCTTTGAAACAGTCGGAAGCCTTCGGCCCAACACTTCGTTAGTGGCCAAAACCGATCCACGATTCCACACGAAATGCCACGAAGAGGCTTAGTGTTGCTTAGTGAGAGTTAGTAAATTGTTTAATTGTCTTCCTGATTCGGACACCAGCTGTTTCGTCACTCATTGACTTTCAACACTGCTAAAAAAGCTTCCTGCGGGATCTCGACGCGGCCGACCTTCTTCATCCGCTTCTTTCCTTCCTTCTGCTTCTCGAGAAGTTTGCGCTTGCGAGTGATATCCCCCCCGTAACATTTGGCAATCACGTTCTTGCCCAGCGATTTGACAGTTTCCCGGGCGACAACCTTATTGCCGATGGCCGCCTGAATGGGAATTTCGAAGAGTTGTCGCGGAATCAACTGCTTCATTTTTTCAGTCAGGGCCCGGCCCTTTGCCTGGGCAGTGCTGCGGTGAAGAATCAGGGATAGGGCATCCACAGGTTCACCGGCAACCAGCACATCAAGCTTCACAAGGTCGCTCTCCCAATAACCGGAGAAGTTGTAATCCAACGACGCGTAACCACGGGATACCGATTTCAACCGGTCGTAAAAATCGAGCACGATCTCATTGAGCGGCAGTTCGTAAGTCAGCATTACGCGGTTTGAGGCAATGTATTCAAAGCCTTTCTGTACGCCTCGTTTTTCTTCGAGCAATGGCAGTATGCCACCCAGATACTCATCAGAAGTCAAAATGATGGCGTGAATAACGGGCTCTTCGATCTTGGTAATGCGCACGGGCTCAGGCATTTTTGCCGGAGAGTCTATTTCCAGAACCTGATTGTCAGTAGTAGTTACCAGATAGCGGACGCCCGGTGCGGTAGTGATCAGAACGAGGTTGAACTCCCGTTCCAACCGCTCCTGCACGATCTCCATATGCAGCAGGCCGAGAAAACCGCAACGGAAACCGAAGCCCAGCGCGGTTGAGGATTCCGGCTCATAGAAAAACGAAGCGTCATTGAGACGTAGCTTGTCTAATGCGTCGCGCAGCTCTTCGTACTGGTTCGTGTCCACGGGATAGAGACCGGCGAACACCATGGGTTTAACTTTCTGAAAACCCGGGAATGGCTCTTTGGTCGGACGCGCTGCTTCAGTGACGGTGTCGCCAATTTGCACGTCGGCGACCTCCTTAATCGAGGCTGTCAGGAAGCCGACCTCGCCCACGCTTAATTGCTCTATCGGCGTTGGCCGTGGCCGGTTCACGCCAAGTGTTTCCACCTGGTAATCGCGCCCCGCGTTAAAAAACCGAATCTTCATGCCCGGACGAATCGTGCCGTCAATTACGCGAAACAGAACAATGACTCCGCGATAAGAGTCGTACCAGGAATCAAATATCAACGCTTTTAACGGCGCTTTAGGATCGCCCTTTGGCGGTGGCACGTCGCGCACAATGGCTTCCAAAACTTCCGCCACCCCCTCGCCGGTCTTGGCGCTGGTGAAAACGGCGTTGTGCGTTTCCAGCCCGATGAGGCGCTCGATTTGCTCGATGGCCTTCTCCGGCTCGGCGCCGGGCAGATCGATCTTGTTGATGACCGGGATTAATTCGAGGTTGTTATCGATTGCCAGATAGGTATTGGCCAGCGTCTGCGCTTCCACGCCTTGCGAGGCGTCTACGATCAGCAAGGCACCTTCGCAGGCGGAAAGCGATCGAGAAACTTCGTATGAGAAATCGACGTGACCCGGCGTATCGATCAAGTTCAAGACATAAGTGTTGCCGTCCTGCGCGGTGTAATCCAGCCTAACTGCATGCGACTTGATGGTGATCCCACGCTCGCGCTCGAGGTCCATGTTGTCCAGAATCTGCTCGGACATGTCGCGCCCGGTCACAGCGCCGGTTTGTTCAAGCAGACGGTCTGCCAATGTCGATTTGCCGTGATCGATGTGAGCGATGATGGAAAAATTGCGGATGCGTTCGGGAGTCATTACAAGTTGGTCAGTTGTCAGCGGTCCGTAGTTCTGCGCTTATGCAACTAAACAACGAACAATTCCGAGGTCGTTATGCAACTGACGAATAACACTGACCAAGGACTACCGTCAAAATAACAAAACGGGCGCGAAACCGCACGCGCCCGATTGAAAGAGAGGCTAAATACTCAAGTATGGTCTGAACCCAAAACCCCCGGCAGCCTATTCTGATAATGGATTGCTGCCCCTTCGGTCTTTAGTCGTCGATGTGAGCCTCAACGTAAGCTTGCGCCTTCTCCGGCGTGTTGACCGAGGTTATGAACTGAAGGTTTTTCAGCGCCCACTTAAAGTGCTCCTGCGCAAACTGATTATTTTCGGCCGTCACGGTACCGTCTGCTCTCATCAGTCCGATCTTCTTTAATACGCGCTGGATCAATTCGGAATCTTTAGTAACGCCCGCAGCCTGAAACAACTTATGCCTGTCGTCATCAGACATCGACGAGGAGGAGGTATCGTCTGATGAGTTTGCCGTGGAATCGCTGTTCGAGCTTCCATCTGCGTTTGTGTTGAAGTTTGAGTTGCGGTTGGTGGTCATAGCGTTGGGCCACACCAGATAAACAACTGCGCCGACAACTACTACCAGGATTAAGCCCAAACATCCGGCGCCTCCGCAGCCTGCGGCAATCTTTTGGTTTCTGTTCATCGTTTCCTCATTTTGCTGTTAGCTTCGTTTAATTCTAGTTGCAGTGATCGACCACGCCAAAGCCAGCTGCCCGCTTGAGACCTTCAGCTCTGGGTTTTCATCCAAGCAATGCACTGCTTGAGATAGGTCTGCATTTTATTAACGCTATCGTGATGCATGTGTCCATGGCCAGGAAGCACCCACTCAAACTCGCTGCCCTGTAGCTTTTCCATCGACCGCGTCTGCTCAGGCCACGAATACCAGGCTACGGTACGAAAGGCTGTTAACTGCTGCCGGGTCGGCGACCAGGCGAGATGATCGCCGGTGAAAAGAAATTTGTTCCGGTATAGAAACACCATATGCCCGCGAGTGTGCCCGGGAGTTGGTATGGCCAGGAAATCATTGTCGAGTGCGACTGCTTCTTGTCCTTTAATGATTCGTTCGGCTCCCAACCTTCGCGCGCCGTCAGCGGAGTTCATGATTCGCTCGCAACCAAACTTCTTCGCAAATAGTTCGTGATCGGCAATGTCATCGCGGTGCGTCAACAACATTCGCTTGACGCCACCCATCGCCTCAATTCGCTTAACAATCTGGGAGGCGAACCGTGGTGAGTCGACCAAAACATTCCCGCCTTCAGCTTCCGGCCGCACAATCAAATAGCTCCATCCGCCAAAGCTGGATTCCGAAGTAAACCCGCAGAAGTACACATTCTCAGACACTAACGAAGGAAAAGCGTCGATGCCGATGTGAGCATCGTGCTTCTCGATAGTTCCAATTGAACCGGTTGGACAGGCGACCAAAGCCATTAGCGCCAGTTTTGTTTCTTGTTCCGTCTCCGGTTGATGATAGACGCTGCACTGGTCGCCATGGTCACGGAATATTGCAGGCGCAAGCTGGCTACAGGTGTCACAATCAATACATGAGGCATCGACAAAAAAATCGCCGGTGACATTTTCCGGGAGCCGATGCTCAATTTTTGCCACAGGTCTTCACAGGCCTCTCTGGGATAAAATCTACAACCTATCCCCCACTGACCGAAGGAAGAATCGTGATCTCGCTGCGCTCGGCAAGCACCGTATTAAGCAATTCCCTGCGCCGAACGTTCTCGCCATTTACAAAAACGTTGACATGCTGTCGCAGTTGCCCTTGTTCGTTCACAACCCGATCGCGCAAGCCAACGTGCACCTTCCAGGGTTGGTTCAAAGCTTCACGCACGTTTGCAGGCGCGCCGTCGAGCGGAATCTCCGACTGCCCATTAGTGAAATCGGTCAAGAATCCAGCGATGTTTATTGTGATCATTCAAGTAAAGTTTAGAGTTACGGCAATATGCCTTCTGGCACCAACCACTGATGCACATCGATTGCCAGTCGACCAGCTTGAACAGACGGGTCAGTCGCGGCCAATTGCTTCGCTTCATCCAACGAATCAACCCTGAAGACGAAGATTCCGCGTAGTTGCCCGTTGTCACCGAAGGGACCAGCAACCACGAGTTTCTTCGTCTCCGCCAGCTTGTGAATGTTGGCCATATGAGCCTTTTGCAGCTCCTCAGTCTGCGGAGTTTTCTCCGGAGTCCATTTCGCGCCGCGCGATAGGAAGCCCAGGTACGCAGTAGTCATCTTGATTGGCGTCGCAGCCTTTTTCATTACCTCTTCTGACCACCAGGGATGCATTTCGACCAGGAAGTGACCCGCCTTTACCTCCGGATCTGCTTCGGTCCAGGTTTGCGCTTCAGCCGCGTTCCTGGCCCTTAGCACATAGATTCCGCGGATCTCGCCATCACCAATCAGGGGTCCGCCGATTACAGCCTTGCCTGTTTCAATCAAGCTCAAAAAATAAGCGACATGCTGTTGGTGGAGTTCCTTCTTCTCCGGCGTTTCTGCGGTCGTCCAGCGCGGGTCCGCGTTTCAGCAATGCCATGTGGAACTCAACCATCTTGAACGCCGGCTCGGCTTTCTGTTGAGCCGCCGCCGGTCCAGTTATCAAAACCAGCAACAAGCAGGTCACCAAAATAATCAGTTTCATCATTTCCCTCACTAGACGCGCATTCATATTGAAACTCAGACCACAGCCGTCTTCACACAAACTACCGCAGGCAGGCCTTCCTTAATCGCGCGCCACGACTCTCCACCGTCTGTAGTGCCAAAGAGTTTGCCATTGCGCGTACCGAAATAGAGACCCGTCGGTTGAAGAGTGTCGGCCGACATGCCGTCGCGCAGTACGGTCTCAAACGCATTCTCTTGCGGCAGGCCGTTTGTAAGTGGTTGCCACGACGCTCCCGAGTCGCGTGTGCGATAGACGCGCAGCTTCGCCTCCGGCGTGCAGCGAAACTCATCTGACTCGAGTGGAATGATGAAAGCGGTGTTGGGGTCGTTATGATCTATCTCTAACGCAAATCCGAAATCCGAAGGTACACCGTTAGCGATGTCCTGCCAGGAATCGGCGCCATCATCGCTGCGATAAAGTCCCCAGTGGTTCTGCAGGAAGAGACGGTTTGGATTCGCCGGGTGGCTTACGATCTTGTGTACACACTGGCCAAATTCCGGATACCGCTGCTCCGGCGGCAGAAACTGGGCGCGCACTCCTTTGTTACGAACGCCCCACGTTTTCCCGCCATCGTCCGTGCGGTAGACACCTCCCGTAGAAATGGCGATGTGCATGCGATCTTTGTTCGCGGGATCTGGAAGGATAGTATGCAGACACAAGCCACCGCCACCCGGCTGCCATTGCGGCCGATGCGGATGATCATAAAGTCCTTTGACCAACGACCAGGTTTCGCCCGCATCATCTGATCTAAACAAAGCCGCCGGTTCGACACCACAGTAGAGTGTGTCTGGTTCGTTTGTGTTACCTGGCACGATCTGCCAAATCTGTTTGACAGAATTCTCAGCGTCTTCGTCAAACTTAACTCCGTATGTCTCCGGTTCCGTCCAACTCTTACCGAAATCATTTGAGGTACTCAGATAGGAGCCCCAGTGAGGGCTATTTACGGCCGCCCAAAGCCGATTGCGCCCGCCGCGAGCGTCGTAAGTCATGGCGTATATCGCCCGCCCGGGAAAGTATGGCCCGCCGACTTCCCAGTGGTTCCTTGTCGAGTCGGACCTCAGAATAAATGCTCCCTTCATCGTGCCAACGAGGAGCAGAGCATCCCCGGAACTAGCCTTTACATGATTTTCTACGGGCATAGGACAAACTCCAGATTAGTTTTTGATAAAGCGGTGCGGCGCATTGCGGTGCGGCGCATTATAGACAAGGGCAGCCTCGCGGCAAAGAAGCGATCGGGAACTGGGGAAAGACGAACATCTAATTTCCTGCTCTTGAGCAAGATTTGACAGAAAGAATCGACCCACTAAATCACACGAACCAGCACGAATGTTATTGTTAGTATCATTTCGTGTGATTTCGTGGATCGTGTTTTACGCTCTCTTTTGGTTTGCCGCCGCTTCAGTCGCCATCTTGTCACGCAGGCCGGCTGAGGGAGGAGCGCAGAACTGGCGGCGTAGCCTTGCGCAACAGTGCTGCTTTGGCCTTCCATTCCATCGCCCGGCTCAACTCAATAAGGAACCGTGTCTCGCCTGATTCGAGCACGGCAACTGGCACACCGTCACGATAAAGCACTCTGTTCGATGAGTATGCAGTAATGCGACCGCCTGGAGTGATTACGCCAACCAGATTTAATGGATCGGCTGCGCTTACGGAAATCATCGTATCCAAAGCGGGGGCGCGCCGAATCGAACGCACCATTCCCACTGCTTCCGGCAGAGCAAACTGTTCGCCCGAAATTCCCGCCACGAATCTACCGCCGCGAATTTCGCCCCGAGCTTCCAGCCGGTGATAAACCCGAAGCAAAACCCGCCAGGGCACTGTCAGACCCTCACGTTCAAGCAAGCGCTTGAATACAACGCCGTAACGTTTGAGGAGGATGCGAGCGATCTTCTCGGCAGACTCGAAATCAGCGCTTGTGGCTGTGAAGCTCTCCCTGCTGATTCGGCTACTGCCTTTCGTGCGACTTGCGTCCTCGTTGCCCGAACCACGTTGAAGGATGGACCACCGGCCGGCGCTCGACATTTCGTAAACTGCTTCCCGGCGTTTCCTTCTCGCAGCGGCTTGAGTTTTGCGATGGGCCGGCGTTAGTAAGGCTCGTAAACCAGTAAAGCTATCTGATACGACCTGGCCATTGGCCACTAATTCTGCCAGTGCTTCCTCCACCTGGGCGCGCAGGAGTTCTGTCCCTTCGACAATGTCGGAAAAGAATGACGCTCCTCGCGTTTTCAAGAACTCGTAAACAATCTGGGTGACGGTCGAGAAAGCCATTTCCTCAACGACAGGCCGCGGAAAGGCAGAATTCCATACGGCAAAATCTTTTCGCTTAAGCAGGGCAATAGGCGTGGCGCGAACTGGCCCGGCGCCGCGCACTTTCTCCTGGCCATTTTTCGGCGGGGCACCCGGTGTGAGGCGTGCCCAGACCACTTCGCCAGACAAACACAGCGCATCGAGCCACGCGGGATCGTATTCAACCAAACGGCTGGGAAAGATCTCACCTTCCCAGGCAGCTGCCGGTGCTTCGAATCCTTCCAGTTGCTCGATCAGAGCAAGGAGACTTTGCGGACCTTCCATCTGGTGATCGGGCGCCACTTTTTGCCATGCCAGTAAAAACCGGATGAAATCGGCGCTGGAAACAGGCTCAATCTCCTGCCGCAGACGATTGAGCGTGTAACTATGAATCCTCGCGAGCAATCGACGCGCGCACCATTCAGTTTCTTCTGTTCCCGGCGTAAAGCGCCCACGCAGTACAAACCCCTCGGCTTCAAGCTTGAGCAGAGCTGCGTCGATATGGCTTACGGCCAATCCCATGGAGGCAGCAAGGCCGCGTGCCGTCACCGGTCCCAAACCTTCGAGGCGACCACGCATCAATTCGACCAAAGCTTCCTCGAAAGACCACGCGGTCTCTGTAAAGGACGGCGGAGCGGTAATCAAAGGCTGTAGAGTTGCTGACGGAAATAATGCTTGTAGCTGAGGAAGTCTTTCAGCGGCAACCCAGAGCCGTGTCGCTGGAAGGAGCTGCTTTTCTAATGGGATCGCAGGCGTCCCGCCTGCCTTGTCTGCGCTAAGCTCAATGCCCGCGAATATCTCTGACGTAACCTCAGCAGGCGAGACGCTTGCCGTCCCAGTATCAAGCACTGTTGCGCGGCGATCGCTCGATAACATCTTCAAGAATTCTTTCCATTCGGCAGGAGGGGTCTCGACAGGCTCCCCAGTTTCACTGGAGATCGATTGCGTTTCTGAAAAGTCGTCGGGGGCGAACTCACCTAGCAGCCCTTCCGCTTCAGTGATGAACCCGAGCTCCACGAGGGCATCGTGCAATTCATCCGCATTCTGTACCTGCGGCCAGGCTTCCGACCGCACGCGGTCTATTGCTGCCTGGTCCAGCTTACCAATGTCCGCCGCAGTAGCCGGATCGAGCCAGCGACGCTGAGATACGGCGCGCGTGCGTCGTTCTTCCAACGGAGCGTCATCAAGGTAAGCGTAGGGCCGGGCGTTTAGTATTTCTGCGGCCAGCGGAGAAGGCTCCAACAGGTCGCGGGCAAAGAGGTTCTTTTCGTTGCGTTCGATTGCGCCAAGGAGCGCTTCGAGACTTTCGACATCCATTGCCTCTTCGAGGCAATCGCGAACAGTTTGACTGACAAGGGGATGGGCAGGAATCTCCCGTTGACCGGCGGTGAGGTTCTCCGCGCAAGCGACTTGATCAGGAAAGACGGCTGTCAAAAGGTCTTCGGCGTTCATGCGCTGGAGCTGTGCCGGAATCTTCTTGCCACCACGCCGGCGCAAGACTGCCAGGGCGCGCGTTACATTCCAGCGCCAGCGAATGTTCCACATCGGGGCATCGAGCAGCGCCTGACACAAGAGCTCGCGAACTGTCTTGGAATTCAGGTAATGAAAAACATCATCGAGCGGAAAACTGTGCGTAGGACCAAGCGAAAGAACGATGGCATCCTCGGTCGCCGCCGCTTGCAACTCAAAATTGAATTGGCGGCAGAAGCGCTTGCGGAGCGCGAGACCCCAGGCACGATTCAGCCGGCTACCGAAAGGTGAATGCAGCACCAACTGCATGCTGCCGCTATCATCGAAGAAGCGTTCAAGCACGATGTTGTCGAGCGTAGGCATCACACCTAACGCTGCTTTCGCCGCGGCAAGATACTCCACCATCTGTTCAGAGGCAGATCGCGAGATTCCGACCTCGTTCACTAGCCAGGAAACCGCGGCTTCGTATTCAACTGGTGAAGTTGATAGATTCTCGTCGTCGCTTTCCGGATCGTCTTGGGAGCGAGAGCCGTCCACATCCAAGCTTCCAGACCCGTTAGACTCTTCAGCCTTGATGTGGGCAGAACCTCCGTTGCTATTGAATGTCACTCGCTCTGCAATCTCTTCGCGCAGGCGCGCAACCGATGCAGACAGTTCGTGGGTGCGCGAAGGAGCCTCCCCCAGCCAAAAAGGAATCGAAGGTGGTTGCCCCGCGGCATCTTCCACGCGCACTTTTCCCTGCTCGACGCGCAGCACGCGCCAAGAGGTGTTGCCAAGCTGAAAGATATCGCCCTGCAGACTCTCAATCGCGAAATCTTCGTTGACCGATCCTATGACGAGACCGCTCGGCTCAAGCACAACTGCATAGTCCGCCGTATCGGGAATAGCTCCGCCCGAGGTAATTGCTGCCAGGCGCGCGCCACGTCGAGCGCGCAAACGCTGGTTAACCGCGTCGTGATGCAAATAAGTCGAGCGGCGGCCCCGCTTTGTGGAAAACCCTTCGGCAAGCATGCGCACGATTGCGTCAAAGTCTTTGCGGTCGAGATTTCGAAAAGGATACGCTCGCCGCACCATCGCGAAGAGCGCATCTTCAGTCCATTCTTCGGCGGCGACCGTGGCCACAATCTGCTGCGCCAGAATGTCGAGCGGCTGCTCCGGAATTGAAAGACGATCGAGTTCGCCGCGCCTGACCGAATCAATCAAGGCCGCGCATTCCACCAACTCATCCCGCGAAAGCGGGAAGATTCTGCCTTTGGGAAAACCGGCAACCGTATGGTTTGACCGCCCCACGCGCTGCAGGAAACTAGCGATCGAACGAGTGGAGGCGATCTGGCAAACTAGATTTACATCCCCAATATCGATCCCGAGTTCCAGGGACGCCGTGGCTACCAGCGCACTCAGTTCCCCAGCTTTCAACCTTTGCTCCGCCGCTAGCCGCTGCTCGCGAGCCAGGCTGCCGTGATGAGCGGCGATGTTTTCATCGCCAATGCGCTCCCCCAGATGACGCGCCACGCGCTCGGCAAGTCTGCGCGTGTTGACGAATACGAGGGTCGTTTTGTGTTCTCTAATAAGCTGAGCCAGCCGGTCGTAGACTTCATCCCACACCTCGCCGGACATCACGGCCTGTAAGGGTGATTCAGGGACCTCAATAGCCAGGTCCAGCTTACGTGTGTGTCCAGTATCGATGATGTTGCAGTTTGGTTTGCCGTCAGAATCGATCTCGGCCGAGCCCACAAGGAAACGCGCAACCTCTTCAATCGGCCGCTGCGTCGCGGACAAACCTATGCGAATGAGTTTGGAATTTCGAAGTTCGGATTTCGGATTGCGGATTTCGCTGTCGTCACTTTGAGCGTGCTGCTGAATCAATTGTTCAAGACGTTCAACTGAGAGCGCTAAATGCGAGCCGCGTTTGTCACCGACGACCGCGTGAATTTCATCGAGAATCAGCGTGCGCGCCGTTTGCAACATCCTGCGACCGCCCTCGCTCGTTAGCAGGATGTAAAGAGACTCGGGGGTAGTAACGACGATGTGCGGTGGCCGCTTGGTCATTGCCGTTCGCTCGGCGGCCGGCGTGTCGCCCGTGCGCACCAGGGTGCGAATGTTGATCTGCGGCAAACCGAACGCGATTAATTCCTGCTGAATTCCCTCGAGAGGAATTTGCAGGTTTCGTTGAATATCGTTGCTCAGGGCTTTTAGTGGCGAAACGTAAACGACGTGCGTTGAATCGTCGAGCTTTCCCTCAATACCAAGCCGGACAAGATCATCAATTGCCGCGAGAAACGCGGCCAGGGTTTTTCCTGAACCGGTCGGCGCCGCAATAAGTGTATTGCAATGTGCCTTGATCGCCGGCCAGGCGAGTTCCTGAGGCGGCGTAGGAGCGGAAAAAGCTTTGGCAAACCAGCTCGCCACAGCCGGGTGAAAGATTTCGAGATTCATAGGGAAAGACATTATACAGGCGGGAACAAAGAATTGCACACATGAAACGCTGGCCTAGAGCTGCAAGCGAAACGGCGTAGGGTGCTAAACAGCGGCAGCGTTACTCAAATTGCTTCTTGAACTCGTCAAACTGTTGTTGCAAGGCCATCACCTCCGCTCGAAGAGCCTGAACCTCCTGCTCAAGTTTAACCGTTCTCTCCCCGCCGCCGCGGCTGCTGGAAGCAGATCTCGGAGCGTGTTCGCTTTCGGCAGCGTGCTCAATGGTGACTTTTCCGGAAAGCAGGTGGGCGAAGCGAACTTCTTTCTGGCCGGGTTGGCGCGGCAAGCGCACCACGAGTGGCTCGGGCTCTCTCGAAATAAGTGAATTCATCGTGCTCTCAACCTCTTCCAGTCCGGAAAACTCATGAAGCCGGTAGCCGCGTCCTGCCAATTCGCCTGTGGTCTGAGCGCCCCTGAGCATCAATACGCACATTGCCGCCAGCTCGGGCTGACTAAGATGGAGCACGTCCGTCACTACATGTTTATACTTGGGTACGCGACTGGTGCTGCCGTAAACGACGTAAACAAAGTTCTTTTCCCGCAGACTCTCAAGCGCTCGCGCCACGGTTGCTTCATCGAAGGCCGTGATGGGATAGCGGTTGTTCTTCTGGTTACAGGCTAAGGTCAGTGCGTTTAATGTTAGCGGATAATACTCGGGCGTGGTCACCTGCTTTTCGATCAGGGCCCCCAGTACGCGTACCTCAGTATCTTCAAGAATCGTCGGCATCAGATCCCTTTCCAGCGTGGTGTTAAATCGTGTCGCGGACGTTCAAAGGTCAACTATCCTTCGCGCAACGAAAGCCAGAAATCATCCAGCGTTCGTGCGGATGAAAGAAATTTCGGTATGTCGAGCGAATGTGGAGCCGAGGCGTCGCGAACGAGCCGCCGCGTAAGACCTTCTGATTAACAAACCATTTGTCGTTATATTCGTCGAATTCCGATTTGAACCCGGGATAAGGAACGTAATCCGAACTCGTCCACTCCCACACGTCGCCTATCATTTGCTGACAACCGTAGGCGCTCTGGCCAGTTGGAAAAGCGCCTATCGGCGCGACGCCCCAAAGCTCATTTTCCAAGAGATTCGCTTTGGATTGATCCGCCAGGCTGTCACCCCAGGGGAAAGCCTTGTTATCTCCGGTTCCAGGATCGAAGCAAGCGGTTTTCTCCCATTCGGCTTCAGTTGGCAAACGTTTTCCGGCCCACTTGGCGTAAGCGGAAGCTTCGTAAAAGCTGACGTGAGAAACGGGCTCGTCTGCCTTGCTCTCTATAATGTGCAAGCCTGTGAAGTCCCGAATCATCCACTTCCCATCGTGCACTTCCCAGTAGAGCGGCGCTTGCCAGTGCTCTTTTGTCACAACTTCCCAGCCTTCCGAAAACCACCAGCGATAGTCCCGGTAACCGCCGTCCCGCATAAACTCCAGAAACTCGCCATTGCTGACCGGCGCACGGTCGATGGAGAAGTCCTGCAAGAGGACTTGATGCGCAGGTTTCTCATTGTCGAATGCGAATGCTGGGACCTCAGCGGTGCTCCGAGTCTCATTGCTCTCTGCGGGCCCGTAACCCAGCCCAAACAACCCTCCTTCGATTTCTGCCATTCCCTCGATCCTTCCAGACGCGGCAGGCGCTGGTTTTATCTCAGGCTTGTACAAGTCGCAAAGCAGGTGCTTGATGTCGTAAACCAAAAGCTCCTGATGTTGCATTTCGTGCTCAAGACCGAGCCTAACCAATAAACCCACTATATCCACCTGCGGATGATCTGCCAGCCTCTCCAGAAACTCGCGCATCAGTTCGTCGATTCGCGTGCGATACGCAATCGTTTCCTTCACGGTGGGCCGAGACTTTGTGCCGCGCTTCGAGCGCTCAATACGCGCCCCAAACCCTTCGTAATAAGAGTTGAAATAGTAGAGGTAATCTTCCGAATAGACCTTGTATCCGGGTTGATAAGTCTGCAGTAGAGTTTCAAAAAACCATGAGGTGTGACCCACGTGCCAGCGAGGCGGACTCATGAACTCAGCTGTCTGAATCACATAATCTTCAATTTCCAACGGCGCGACTATCTGTATTGTCCGCGCTCGAATGCTCCGGAAAAGCTCCGCTAACTGCGAAGTATCTATTCTTGCCAGTTGCCGGCTGGATGAAACCACAGCTACTCCTTCAAGTTACTTGACGACGATCAAGTGCCGTCCCTGCTCCAACACAGATCCGATTACCTGCGCTCGCGGATAATTCTCCTGCAATCGGACAAGCAAGGCTTCAGCACGTTCGGCCCGAATGGACATTAACATTCCACCAGCCGTTTGCGGATCAAACAACAATCTCAGTACATCCTGCTCGACTGCTGCGCTGATCTTAATCTGCTCCCCAACGTATTCCCGATTGGTCTTGTCACCACTGGTCACTAATCCTGCCGCTGCCAGCTCTCGCGCGCCTCCCAGCAACGGAACCTGTCTTGAATCAATCTCGATGGTTACTTTGCTCGCTTTGGCGACCTCCCACGCGTGCCCAAGCAGAGCGAAGCCTGTGACGTCAGTGGCGCCTTTCACGTCAAACTGGCGCATTGCTTCCGCTGCAAACTTGCCCGGGGTCAACATCGTTTCGACAGACGCCGCGGCCACCGCATCACTAACCTTGGCAAACTTGATACCGGTCGAGATAACACCTGTGCCTACCGGTTTCGTGAGAATGACAACGTCGCCGGCGCGGGCGCCCGCATTAGTCGCAATTTTTCCGGGATCAATCGTGCCGGTTACGGAATAGCCAAACATGATCTGCTCATTATCGACGCTATGGCCACCAATCAAGGTTACCCCGTGCTTATTCAGAGTTTCCAGCCCCCCGCGCATGATCTCACCCAGTATAGCCGGGTCGACCCCTTTCTTCGGAAAGCAGGTGATGGCCATCGCCGTGAGCGGCACACCTGCCATAGCCCACACGTCGTTAATGGAGTTGAGCGCAGCTATTTGTCCGTAGACATAAGGATCGTCGACGATAGGTGTAAAGAAATCGAGTGTTTGGACGATTGCAAGGTCGTCGCGAAGGCGGTATACACCCGCGTCGTCGGCGGTGTCGAAACCGACAATCAGATTTTCGTCGAAAGGTTGTTTTGGTAGCCCGCTCAAAACCTGAGCGAGTATGCTTGGGCTAAGCTTCGCCGCTCAACCAGCACACGAAACCATCTCAGTCAGACGCATCCAATACCCCTTTCATCGTATTTAATTCGAACTTAAGTGCTACTGTTTATACCACCAATCCTCGGGACTTCGCATCGTGCTAGGAATCAGAGCAACTGCGCCACAGATTTCCACGGATGAACACGGATAGAACCTGTTTCAGCCCAGACAGTCGTGGAATACTTTTTCAAATTTGTGTGATCTGTGTTTATCTGTGGCTGCCTTACCGGCTGGGGAGCTTTGGGTGGCGTCAGGATGAACAAGATTCGTATTGGACCCGCTGGCTGGTCATACAAAGACTGGGAGGGAGTTGTCTATCCGCTCAAGCCTGGCGTCAGATTCGATCCGCTGTCCTATCTTGCCAGGTTCTTTGACACAATTGAGATCAACAGCAGTTTTTACCGTCCTCCTGCCGTCTCGAGCGGCAAAGCCTGGGCGAAACGCATCGCCCACAATCCTGACTTTAGATTCACCGCAAAATTGCATCGCGTGTTTACGCATGATCGCGGCAAAGCAACCGCAGATGACGAAAAGGTCTTTCGCGAAGGCATCGATCCGCTGGCCGAGGCCGGAAAGTTGGGCGCGCTATTGCTTCAGTTTCCCTGGTCGTTCAAGAACACGGATGAGGAGCGCATCTATCTGACACAGCTAATCGATCGTTTCAAGGATTATCCTCTGATAATCGAAGTGCGCCACGCTTCGTGGAACACACCTGGTATTTACGAAGAGCTCGAGAAACGAGAAGTAGGCATCTGCAACATCGATCAACCTATTTTCAAGAAATCGATCAGACCATCGGCTTTGACTACTTCTTCGTTAGGTTACGTGCGCCTGCATGGTAGGAACTATCAGAATTGGTTCAGGGATAAAGCCGTGAGAGACGAACGCTACAACTACCTTTACTCCATGGATGAACTCGAACCGTGGATTGCGAGGATCAAAGAGGTTAGCAAGCAAAGTAAAGACACTTATGTAATTACCAATAACCACTTCCTGGGAAAGGCCGTTGTTAACGCCTTAGAAATCAAATCCACGCTAGCAGGCCAGCGGGTTCCAGCGCCGCTGCCTTTGTTTCATAAATACCCGCACCTGCAGGATTCAGCGATCGCCGAACAAGAGCAGCCACCACTCAACGAGCCCAAGCTGTTTGGTTAGGAAACTCAGCTACGTTGCGACGTTCGACGATGCAACTTTAATGGTCTGAGCAAACGAAACCGGCAAACCATCAGGATCCACGCAAACCGCGAGCTTTATCCCTTCGCCTTCTCTTTGCGTTGGTGGCATTACAAAGTCAATGCCTTTGGCCTTTAATTCTTCGAAAGTCCGCTCGACGTCCTCAACGTTGAAGCCAATAGAACAAGTGCCGGCATCTTTGTCCCCTGAACCACCCCTGCGTTCATTCGGAAAACCGCCCCCATGAAGAGCCAAAGTAGTGGCTCCTGTTTGGAACTCAGTCCATTCCGGCGACTCAAACTTTAGAGGAATGCCAAGTTTGTCGCGGTAAAACTCAACAGACCGCGCCATGTCTGAAACAATCACCATTGTGTAGTCAATTTGTTTGAACATCTGCATACCCTCCTTCGCCACTATTTGCCTCGATTCTTGCCGCTGCCCATTGCTACCAGGACAGCAAACTCATCCTTAGTGAGGGGCATCACGGAAAGCTGCGACTGCTTGATCAGTGGTAGACCACTCAAACGTTTGTCGTAACGAATCGCAGGCAGGGGCACGGGACTTGTGAACGCCTTTACTGGCTTTAAGTCAACAGCAACCCATTGCGGATCATCCGCAGTTGGATCGGGGTAAGCTCGTTTGACGACTTCCGCAATGCCAACCACGGCTTTGTCTTTTCCTGAATGGTAAAACAATACTCGGTCTCCTGTCTTCATTTCGCGGAGATTGTTGCGGGCCTGGTAGTTTCTTACGCCTGTCCAATCCGTGCGGCCATCAGCGATGAAGTCGTCCCACGAATAAGTTTCAGGCTCCTGTTTGACCATCCAGTGGTTGCTTTTTGCTGTCTTTTTCATTTTCAAACATCCCGCAATCGTTGTTTGCTACCATCTTCGGGCTTAATATGCCGAATCGGAAATTACTGACCCAAGAAGCTGGAGAGGACTCAATGCCAAAAGAGGGAAGTGTCGCGCCGGATTTTTCCACGACAGACGCGGAGGGCCGTAATGTTAGTCTCAAGGACTTTCGAGGAGAAAAGGTAGTTTTATATTTTTATCCGAAGGACGACACGCCAGGTTGTACCAAAGAAGCTTGTTCATTTCGTGACGCGTTCTCTGAGTTTAAGAAGCGCGGGATAAAAATTCTGGGCGTTTCCCCCGATAAGGAAGCTTCTCACAAGAAGTTTGCGGACAAGTATAAACTTCCCTTTACCTTACTGGCCGATACTGACCATTCCATCGCAAACGCTTACAGCACGTACAGTCAGAAGAAGTTTATGGGCCGAACTTATATGGGCATAATCCGCACTACTTTTTTGATCGATGAGCAGGGCAAGATCAAAAAGGTTTTTGAAAAGGTGAAACCAGAGGAGCATGCCCGCGACGTGCTTGACGCCTTCAAGAAGTAAGCACGGAAAAGCAGTTCAGGGTGCGCCCGTTCAAGCGGCCACCCAACCACCAATTCTTTCAGGCTCACCATCTGGATTCTTACCAGGCATCAAACCTTGCAACGCGCTGAACGAACTTGGCACGTCGGGCTTCCGGCGTGGGACCCTGAGGTTGGTACCATCGGGTAAAACGGTAGGCTCGTTGATAAAATAGAGCCGGGTATTATCAATCAGGACAGTCTTGATTTCTCGCGTCCACAGCAGCAAATTTGCTAACGCGTCGCCAATCTCATCTTTGCCGAGCTTCGTTGACTGGGCGATCTCCTTTTGTGTTCGCGCACCATGTCTAATCGCCTCTCTGACGCGCTCCACGGGCGAAAGCTTGTTAACCAATCTGGTGGTGTATTCAACAGGCGAGGTTAAATCACTCTCGCTATTAGCCGGGACCGTCTCCAAAACCTGCACGTATCGCTTTCTGGACTTGTACTCCCGCAACGCCTTCCTACTATCTGTAACCTTTCTTCGTATGCAAACCTTGCAATAGAGGTTTCTTCCGTCCTTACGAGCGCGGCAGATTCCGAATTCAGACAATGGTAATAGTTTTGAACAAATTGGGCAGCCTTTCGTCTCACAACTTCTTTCAGACTCTTCTTTCATTTCATCCCCTCCACCAAACCCGAGGTTTCCCCTTGCAAACACACACGTCCCTCCAGCCGGAGGATGGGTGGTCTCTGCCGGTCTGCAAGATTGGCGGTTAAGTCGATTAATTTTGCGAAGGGTCCCGCACGCCGGGCTATCGCCTTAAAGTTGCCAGCGCTCCTTCATTTTGATGAAGGCGTATTCGTCACAACCTGAAAATTTGGCGTAGCAGGTTTTTTCGGGGACGATGCGACGGAGATATATAAGAGAGCTAGTAACCTACCAACACAACCAAAAACAGCTTGCCGACGTTTAACTTTTCCTTCTGACAATCATTCGCTTACCGCGAGGGAGTCGCATTATAGTCATCGACGAAATATTTGCAACTACTTTTTCATTCACTCAACGTTCCCATACGCATTCAACAACAATCTGATCTTCAAACGCACCGGTCAACCTAAATCGACAACGCAAACATTTCTCTCGCGAGAGGATACATGATCGCAGCAATGGGAATCCTTCTCTAAAAACGTTCGAGTTGCCGAACATTTCTTTTTCACGATGCATAAATTCTCCTGCAAAGTTCTAATCTTTGATGAGCGCATCAAACCGTTCGCCGTCCGTTTCGCACAACCCATTCCGCTCGCTTAGAGCTGGTCCTACAATTAGTAGATCTGTGCGAGTTGCGCAGACATACTCGATCGTGATTTGAAAGATCAGCAACGCAACTCCCGATAAATTTCCTACCGGCAATATGAGCATGACGCGAGTTAGCATTTAGTGTTTTTTATCAGCACATTATTTTCGCAAATAATATGCAAGACAATCGTTACGGTACTCCGCGCATGAGGTGCTGTGAACAGGCATCCTTCATAACGATTCTAGCGATTGTGTTTGGATTCTGATGAAACTGGCGCGTTATCTTCCTCGATGAACTTCGTAGCTCTAGAAGAGATCAGCGAGAGCAATAGAACGTCAGGTCAAACCTGCGCCAAGAGCATCTTTTGAGTGACCTTGGGTTGCTCCGCAAGTCAACTTGTTGAAGCCTAAGTCCTTTTGGCAACGCCGCAGGCATGTGCAAAATGCTGTAAGTGTTCGCTCGTCAACCCTTGCAACCCAATAAGGCCAGATTTGCACATCGTTTTCCACAGAACTCTGTGGAAAACTTTTTAATAGATAGCCCTGAACGGCTTAGTAGCTCAATTACGTGGACGATCTTTCAAGCGGTAAACAAACTTGAGTCCTGACCAAATCTCATTTACCGCACATATCTTGACGTCGACTAAACCGGATGACAGTCCAACGCGTTGAACAACATCGAACGAGAGATCAGTAACAACCCCTGAACTCTTTTTGGGCCACGCAACCCAGAACATTCCGTTCGCAGACAGATTAGCCGCGAGCACGGAAAATCTTTTCTCGAGATCTGACTTTGAGTTCACGAAAAGCACAATCAAATCGAGAGACTTCATAACGGATGGCGTTATCTTCACCTTGTCGGGTAGCGTACCGAGTTCATTCTGAAATCCTTTCGGTGCACCTACGAGAGCTATGCGGAATTCTTCCTTTATACCAAGCTTCTTGACTAGTGGTGTGCCGGAGTATCCTGCCATGTTCTCTACAAATCAGATTTGATTTCTTTTCTGAATCTCGGACAGCTTGCACAAGGCATCGTTTCTCCCTGTCTGCGTTCTTTAAACCTGTGGGTGGGTTTGTTGTTTTACTTCGCAGGTGACGCGCGTTGGACGCCCTTCATGCATAGATAAAACGCGCCACACGCATTGGCCCCGCAGCTCTGCCAACGCGCTTAAGCCGAGGACATTGTCTTTCACAACCATCTCATCGCGACCAGCAATGGGCACTTCAATTTTCAAGTGTGCGCAACGGCCATACTTCTATCAACGCCATTGCGACAAGGCGTCTCGCAATCAAACTACCAGAGTTTCAACAGTTTCCACCAAGTGAAGCCGAAGATGACCCAAATCGGAATATTTACCAATGACGCTATCAGTCCAATCAACCACCACCGCCGCTGCGTTATATACCCTGCTCCGAAATAGATTGGAGCTGGAGTTGTGCCGAAGTGCGTCAAAGAGGCGCTCAGATTGGAAAAATAGGCGAGGGATAAAACCGCCAGGTATGCGGGGGCTCCAGCTGCCAGAATCACCGTTAGAAACGGGATATACATTGCTGTAGCGTGCGCCGTGATGCTCGCAAATCCATAGTGAGCATAAAAGTACACGAGTAATAGAAGGGCAAGCGCCGTCCACCACATCCAGCCGGCGGCCAAACTCGCTGCGGTTTCAGCGAATCGCTTGGTTATTCCGGTTTCGCCCAGAGCTTCGGCCATGCGCACGAGTCCGCCGTACCAGATGAAAACATCCCAAGCACCACGCTCACTGATCACATCGTCCCAACTCAGCACGTTGCTCAGCAAGAGCACACAAATGCCGACGAGCGCAACGACCGCATAGTTTATTCCATGGAAAGCAGTCGTCATCCATAACCCGGCCACCAGGGCAAAAACGCTGAGCATCACCTTCTCACCCCAGGCCATCCTGCCCATTAGCTTCAATTCTGCGGCTGCGAGTTCGGCGGCTGCGGGCGTGTGCTTGATCTCCGGCGGAAAGATCCGATACAGAAGCAATGGAAAGGCCAATAAAGACAGCACACCCGGAACAACCGCACCAATTGCCCACTGTGAGTAGGTCAATTGAATCCCGGTGACTTCACCGGCAAACTTGGCGATCAAAACATTCGAAGCCTGGCCCGTTAAGAACATCGCACAGACAATGACGTCACACTGGTAGAGGAGGGGCATCAGGAAGGCCCCCAGTCGGCCTGCAGAGACCCCTGGCTTCGATTCATAGGCTTCGGCCAGACTCTTTGCCACAGGGAAGATTATCCCGCCTGAACGGGCACCGGTTGACGGAATTACCATCGCCAGCAGCATGTCGGTCAAGACCAGTGCATAACCAAGCCCCAGAGAATGCCGCCCTATGGCGCGAATGAAGACAAAAGCAATGCGCCTTCCAAGTCCCGTCTTAATCATGCCGCGCGACATGAAAAATGCTGCCAGAACCAGCCAAACGATTGGATCGGCATAGCCCGCAAGCGCTTCTTTCACTGGAAGCACCCCAGTCAATGCCATAGCAGAGACTCCCAGAAGCACAACAGCCCCGCCAGCCAGGGGGCGAACGATGGAGCCCATAATCGTCGCCACGAAGATAGCCAACAATCGCCACGAGTTCGGCGTAATTCCGTCTGGTGTTGGCACCAAGAGAACAGACAGGCCGGCAACTAGCACGATGACCCATCTAAGTAGCTTGTTGCTGATTTGCGTGTGGGCTTCTGAGACAGGATGCGAAGAGTCTGCCGTGTTGCCGCCAGATTGTGAGGGCACATCCTCTTTCAAGTTGCGGTTGCCTCCGGAGGTACGAGCGGCTGCGAAAACGTCCGGGATACTAGTATGTTGTAATCACTTACTCAAGCTTTTGGCTTTCCTGGCGAGGCCGTCTTGAATGCTGTAAGCATTCCGGGAGTTTGCCCGACTAATCCCCAGGGTTAGAACAATGTCCGGCGCCAGCTGAT
>JBPCIQ010000253.1:0-19430 GCA_051006135.1 Pyrinomonadaceae bacterium
GCATTGTGGCTTTGATCGAAGCCGTAAGATGTGAAGGCGGGTTTATCGAAGGACACAAGCAATGCGCCGGTGGGCTGCGCGCCTTTCAGGCCCTTGATCTTAGGGTGGGTCGCGGCAATTGGAACATCATCTCTACCGGTAATTAGGCACAGGCCGCGCTTGGCTTCCTCCGCACGCCCGCCAAGTTCCTGGGTATAAACTTCCCGCCACCAGCTACGCAAAGTTTCATCTTCCAACAGCAGTAGGTTCTCAACCTTGAAAGCAAAGTTGTCAGGCCTTAGCTTGATCTCATCGCCTCTAGCTGTCGACAGCCACCACGCTGACTTTTCATTCACTTGAGGTTCCTTGCTCACTCCCCAACGAAGGAATGAGGGTTGCTGCCCCAGTACTTCATGAAATCTAAGCGGCGCTGAAAGAGCATCATGTTTAGTTTCGTTAGCAGCTTGCTGAATCTGTCGCCAGAAGTCTTCGCATTTGGCCAGATTGTTGGCATCGCGCTCCCGTCGTTTGCGCTCGTTATCCTTGTGTTTGTCGGGATCGGGATCGAGACCGAAAACCGCAGTGATTCCATCAGCAAGGAATTCCCCAATGCCACCGGCCACTTTTGGACGGCTGGTGATCGGAGCCGAAAACTCTTTGCCGCGTTTGCCATCTTCACTTGTGTCGATTGGGCCAGCACCGATCAGGTTGCCGTCGCTATCAAGCTGCATAACCCAGCGGATGGCTTTGGGAGCGAAGGCCAAGTCCTCAAGCAGTTTGCGTGAGTGAGCGAAATCATAAAGACATCTCAACAGCATCGTGATCTCCTTATTGACTCTCTTGCAATGGCTGACGACGCGCGAAGCGAACGCGCGCGGGATGGCAATCAAGCTTTGATTGCTCAACGTTGGCATAGAAAAAGATGGCTTCAGGCCGCACAAGGTAGCCGGCGTGACGCGGCGCACTCTCTTGTGATTTACGCTTCTTTTGACCTTCCGGATGAGCGTGTGGGTCGGCTAGATGTTCACCATCGCGCAGCCAGCGGAAACCATGAGCCCGCGCTTCGGGGGCGAACACGTCATACAGCATCAGGCCTATCTCGTCGCCGTACGTGCGCCAGTCTATTCCGATTTCGCATGCGCGCCCCTCTAATGCAGCCTGCGCGTCTTTTTCGAAGTCAAAATCCGCAGCAAACTCGCGGACGCCGAGCGCAGGGCGATGGAAGCATTTGCCTGATCGAGCTCGCCGTTTGATCTCCTCAAGATACTTCGGCAAACCGTGTGGCTCGTCCTTGCCGATTTCCGTCAGGCGTACTTCAGCAGTGATCAAATACTCGACATCTTGCAGCCCAAGCATGTTGCGTTGCGTGCCGTCTGGCGCGCCGCCTCCCGCTTGAATCGACGAAACCTTTTCCGGCGCTTTCATCCACGTCTTGGCGCTGTCGATACTGATAACGCTGATGACTTCATTGCGGCGGAAAGAGAACCAGCGCCCGCGTTTTATTACACGGATGGCGTCGATCAAATAATAGATTTGCGGCTCCCAAAAGATCGCTTCAAGAATCCCGCGCGCGGCCGACGGAGTCATCAGCGGATAGCTCACCCGCTCAACCTTCATTTCCGGGCGGGTGAAGCAAGCGTAATCGCCCCAAACGCGGATCGTAACTGTGTTGTTGTTGTTCATTGGATCAAATCCTCCAGTGGACGTTGGTTGATAATCACGCCCAGATGTTCGTGATACATTCCGGCTGACAAGACGTGCAGGTCAAGATTCGGAAGAAGAGGCTTTACGTGTTCCCACGCTTCGAGTTGTTTGAATTGCTGCAATCGCAGGTTGACAAGGAACCGCTGCAAACGGCGCAAATCACCGCGAGTGAAGCGCGCCCGCCCCTTTTCAACTTGTCTTGAGCGAATCTCACTAACGATTTCCTCACCTTTGCCGTAAAGCACGATTACCGGCTTTGAGTCGTCGGGGATCACACGCGCTTTGTTAGCTACGTCGCGAAACTTCAATTCAGCGCGATCTGATTGAATCTGCTCTCGGTCTGTTTGCGTTAACTGATAAAGCTGGTCAAAGTATGCACCAAACAATTCGTAGTTCTGCGCCAGGTCATCGGCATTTGTGCGTGAGAGCAAGCTTGCCGTGATATCGGTGGCGGTGCTGTAAACACCGTGAGGCAGACTCCTCTCTTCCGGATGAAAGACTATTACCTCGCCTAGCCGGGGATGGCCGCGCTCGTCAACCAGTCTACCTTCGCGGTTGCAGCGTCCCGCAGCTTGCACAATTGAATCGAGCGGGCCGAGCGCCCTATAGACCAACGGGAAATCCACGTCAACTCCGGCTTCGATGAGCTGCGTCGAAATCAGGCGGCACGGAAATTCGTTGCGCAAACGATAGCGGACTGTGCCTGGTTGTGGCGCCCGATCATCACCGAGCAGGTCGAAGCGATGCTGCGCGCACATTGCGGATGAGAGGTGAAAGACCGCATCACGCTCCTCGTTCGGCACAAGCCGACGCACTTCCTCCCACAACTCGAAGGCGTGACGACGAACGTTTACAACACACAACGCTTGTTTGTAGGGAATCAGGCTAGACGCGAGCTCCGGCCATGAGAGCGCTTTGCCACGTTCCGGGAGCGTGTATCTTACGTGCTGAAGTTTGCGGAATATCCCGGCTGTCTCTTGTGTAATCTCGCGGACTTCTCCGTCTCTAAAACCCTCGTCTAGGTGGCGGGGACGATGACGAAATGCAGGCTGCGTTGCAGTCGAAAATACAAAACTCACGCCGTAACGATCGCGTAATTCGCGCAGCACGTTGAGCAAGGGGTTGAGCAGATGACATGGCAACGTCTGCACCTCGTCAAGGATTACGATCGAGCCGGCGACATTGTGCAACTTGCGGCACGTCGATGTCCTGTTCGCAAACAGCGATTCGATGAATTGCACCGATGTCGTTACGATGATCGGCGCATCCCAGTTTTCTGCCGCGTACTCAGTAGCGTGCCTACTAAAAGGTGAGCGGGGTCTTGATTCGTTCGCGTCTGTCGGCGCTGTCACGGCGGAATGCTGTTCGCCTACGCTCCCCAGCCCTTCGGGATCGAAAATATGACTGTACTGGGCGGCGTTCTGCTCGATAATCGAAAGATACGGAATGACGACAATCACGCGGCGCAGGTTGTGATGCGCTGCGTGCGACAGCGCGAAAGCCATAGCGGAGAGCGTCTTCCCTCCACCGGTTGGAACGGTGAGCGAAAAGAAGCCTGGTTTATGATTTGCTGTATTAATGCACTGCTGAAAGATGCGATTCCGGAGTTGGTTGAGATCACCGCCACGCGCTTTCGCTTCCTTTGTGGCAACGAGCCTTTGTAGAAGCTCCTTTGGTCGGAGCTGATAAACGAGCCGCGATGTGGATAGATAGTGAGCTTCGGTGTCTAGGAAGTCCGCGTCTACCAGCGTTGAAAACAGCAGCCTCACGTAGAACTCGGCGCTGAGTCTACAGCCTTTGACAAAGTCTGGTTCGTTAATCTGTTCTGCGACTTTGAGTACTTCCGCCTCGAACCTGCCAACAATCAAAGATAGTTGAGCGTTGGCGTGATATTTCGTGTCCGTCTGCAAGCCGTTTTGCAATTCAGCCCAGTTGTGCAGACCCGCGTGATGGCCGGCGATCACTACGGCTGGCCCTAGCCATCTTCGTTGAAAGGCTAGCGCAGCGCCGTAAACAGCATGATGCGTCTCGATACTACTCTCTCGTTCTGCTCGCAGATAAGCCTGAAACTCATCGCGATACTTACCGAGATCGTGCAGCAAACCCGCCCAGCGAGCGGCTTCACACATAGCAGGATTCACCTGCGCGGCAAACTCAGCCGCAAGTTGGCCCACGCTCCGCAAATGGTCTTTGAGTTGATGCGGGACGCCGCGCTCGTTTTCGGTATGTGCGAGGTAGGCCATGCGGAGGACGGTGGCCCCCTTTGTCAGAGTATTACGAAATATGTGTAAATCTTCTGGTGGTCTACGGTTTGTTAGTGCCGGGGTCAAGGCTCTTGATGATTCGCTCTCGAAAGACCCGAGCGCTGGCTTTGATTTCCGCCTCATCAAGCGTCAATAAGCGCCGATCCCGCATTACAATGCGGCCGTTGATGATGACGGTACGGACGTCCGAGGCCTTGGTGGCATAAACCAGGTCGGAGTAAATGTTATAGACGGGAATCTGATTGAGTGCGTCGCGTTCGACAATCACAAGATCAGCCCGCTTCCCGGCCTCGAGCGAGCCAATCTCTTTTTCAAGATGAAGCGCTTCCGCACCGCGAATCGTAGCCAGCTCAAAAGCCTGTTGGGCTGAAATAACTTTGGGATCACCGCTAAAGACCTTGTGCAGCTTGGCCACCGTGTCCATCTCCTCCCACATGCTCAAATCGTTGTTCGAGGCGGCACCATCGGTCCCCAACCCAAGGCGCAGACCATCGCGCATCATCTGTGGTAGGGGAGCAACACCAGCGGCAAGTTTCATGTTCGACTGCGGATTGTGAACAACCCCCACCCCGAATCGCTTCAAGATGCCGATTTCACCTTCACTCGGCCAAACCACGTGCGCGGCAATCACTCGATCGTTAAGAAACCCAATGCGCGCCAGATAATCAATGGGAGTGGCGCCTTTAGCTTTTAAGCTGTCATCCACTTCCCTTTTCGTTTCAGAAATGTGAGTAACAATCGGCGCTCCGGTTCGATCAGAGAATGCGCGCGCGGCCTTTAAATGTTCTTCCGATACCGTGTAGGGAGCATGCGGAGCAATTGCCGGGATGATCAGCTCATGACCTTGCCATTTCTTCACGAAGCGCTCGACGTAGGCCATTGCCTCGGCGTTGGTTTTGTTGTCGGCGACGGGAAAGTCAATTACCGTTTCACCGAGAATACCGCGTACGCCCGCTTTGGCAGTTTCATCCGCGATCGCGTCCTCGAAGTAGTACATGTCGCAGTAAGTGGTGGTGCCGCCGCGAATCATTTCTGCCAGACCCAGACGAGTGCCGACACGAACGAATTCTTCGGTAACGTTCTTCGCCTCGGCCGGAAAGATGTACTTAGTGAGCCACTCTTGCAGATCGAGGTCGTCAGCCAACCCGCGAAACAGCGTCATCGGAACATGAGTATGCCCATTGATCAGACCGGGAATGATAATCCGGTCCGTAGCATCAAGAGTCTGGCGCCCTGCGTATCCTTTGGCGATTTCACCGCGCGGCCCCACGGCTACTATGCGTCCGTCCTTGAAGGCGATGCCGCCATCCTCAATGACTTGACGGGCTTCGCTCATCGTCACGATCGTGCCACCAAGCACGACGATATCTACCCGCTCAGCGCGCTTTCCTTTTGGTTGTGCGGAGGCGTCTGGCATCGGGAGGTTGAAAAGTATGACTAGAAGAATGAACGTTAAATAGAGATGCTTTGACATACTGCTATTTCTCTCGTGAAACTTCTTTAAGGAACCTCGCATCGAAGGCCCGGGGCAACAGATCCTTAATAGAAACAATTTCGGTTTCGCCCCGCAGGTTCGCCAACACAATGGTCGCATGCTTGCAGAATTCCCAGATAATCTGCCGGCAAGTGCCACACGGTGTTGTCAACGACTCTGTGTCGGCCACCACCGCCAACTCGGTGAATTGTCGCTCGCCTTCAGACAAGGCTTTCCAGATCGCCACGCGTTCTGCGCAAACGGTAAGACCGTAACTCGCGCTCTCGACGTTGCAACCAATATATACCTTGCCGTTTTCTGTCCTGACTGCTGCGCCGACAAGAAACTTGGAAAATGGAGCAACGGACTGCAGGCGCGCCCGCGTTGCGTCTTCTACCAACGATTGCAAAGTTTGTTCGCTCAATGCTCGCCTCCGGCCGGGGTCAAGGCACCGGTCAACCGCTCCCGTATCTTCCCGCTGATCAAATCAATGCTGACAAGATTATGACCGCCTTCCGGAATAATCACGTCCGCGTAGCGCTTCGAGGGCTCGACGAACTGCATGTGCATAGGACGCACAGTAGCCAGGTATTGTTCGATCACAGATTCCACAGTTCGTCCTCTCTCTGCGAGGTCGCGACCCAGCCTGCGAATAAATCGAATATCGTCAGGTGTGTCTACAAAAACTTTGATGTCCATCTGTTCACGCAAACGCGGATCAGCAAAAATGAGTATTCCTTCGACAATCACAATCGGCTGAGGCTCAACTCGCCTAGTTTCGTTCGCTCGGTTGTGTGTTTTGAAATCGTAAACCGGCAACTCGATCGGCTCACCTGCTTTAAGTTTTCGCACGTGATGCACCAGCAGATCGTTATCGAGCGCGTCAGGATGGTCGAAATTGGCCAGTTGGCGATAATCGCGAGGGAGATCCTGTAGATTGCGGTAGTAAGAGTCCTGTTGAATGAAAACGACTTCGTTAGCACTGACCGATTCGAGGATGCGGTTTGCTACTGTTGTCTTGCCCGATCCGGTGCCACCGCTAATGCCAATTATCATGCTCACAATCCCTAATTGGGCAGGCTCACGATCAGACGGCGGAGCAACTGAGCAAAGGTCGCTTTAACATTTTCCCCAGTTTGCATCACTTCTCCGTGATCGATTGGCTGATCGCTGATTCCCGCAGCCATGTTTGTGATGCAGGAGATGCCCAGGACGTCCATTCCCATCTGCCGTGCAACAATTGCCTCCGGGATTGTACTCATGCCCACGGCATCAGCGCCGAAAGAGCGCAACATGTGTATCTCCGCTGGAGTTTCGTAGCTGGGCCCGGTAAGTGCTGCGTAGATTCCCCGCCGCACATCTATTCCCAGCGCACGCGCCTCTTCAGTTGCGGATTCCTGCAGCTTGCGAGAATAAACCTCAGACATGTCTGGAAACCGCGATCCAAAACGCTCGTCATTAACACCACGCAAGGGATTCACACCCATCAGGTTCAAGTGGTCGCTGATCACCATCAACGCACCCTGACTCAGCTGAACGTTGATTCCTCCAGCGGCATTGGTGAGAATCAATGTCTTGATGCCAAAAAGTTTAAGAGTGCGAATGGGAAACGTAACTTCTTCTAACGAGTAACCCTCATAAAAGTGTACCCGCCCCTGCATTGCCACAATAGGGACTTTCTCGACTTTCCCTACAACCAGGCGGCCCGCATGCCCTTCAGCGGTTGAAATCGAGAATCCCGGAATTTCGGCGTAAGGAATTACGACCGTGTCTTCCAACTCATCAACGAATCCACCCAGGCCGCTACCAAGAACCAGCGCGATGCGCGCCTCTTCAGCCGTCCGCGCGCGAATAGTGCGCGCAGCGTGTTCGGCGCGCGCATATAGATTCGAAGCTGCTGAGCCTTCAAGCATGTTTTGGATCACCTTTCCTTCTCATACGGGATGCCAAGCGCTCTCGGCGGCCTGGACGATCCGATGAAGCCGGCCAGCACAATGATCGTCAGCAGGTAAGGAACCATCTGGATAAACTGGATCGGAATGTCTTCGCCTGATGGAAGTTTCACGACCCCCTGCATTTGAATCGTCACTGCTTCGGTGAAACCAAACAAAAGACACGCCAGCATTGTTTGCACCGGTCGCCACTTCCCGAAGATTAACGCGGCAAGGGCTATAAAGCCGCGGCCGGATGTCATGTTTCTGGTAAAGAGCGAAGACTGGCCGATGGAAAGATAAGCTCCGCCAATTCCCGCCAGCACGCCTGACAATAGTACCCCTGCATATCTCATGCGCGCTACGCGAACTCCCGCAGCGTCAGCCGCCTCCGGATTTTCGCCAACTGAACGCAAGCGCAAACCAAATGGAGTTTTGTAAAGGGCGTACCAGGTAATTGGAACCAGGGCGAACGCAATGACAATCGGAGTCCAGGGGATTAGGTGCTCTTTCGCGATTTGCGGCGTCGAGCCGGACGACAGGAAAAGCGCACCACCTAAGAATCCTGGGACACCAATCATCAGAATATTAAGAGCCGTCCCCGTTACTACCTGGTCAGCGCGATAGCGAATGCATGCAACCGCGTGAATGGCCGCAATCGCCAGTCCGGCTCCCATTCCAGCCAGCAGTCCCAGGAAGGGGTCGCCCACGGCATAGGTTACCGCAGCCGCCGTGAACGCCCCGGCGAGCATCATTCCTTCGAGCGCAATATTGATAACGCCCGAGCGTTCCGAGAACATTCCCCCAAGCGCCGCCAGGACCAAAGGAGTTGAAAGGCGAATGGTTGACCAGATCAGGGATATTGTGAAGATCTCGCTCATTGCTTCATACCTTCGAGCGTTTCAGCAAACCAAACCTTGCAAACGGACCACGGAAGAAGGCTTCAGCCGCCACGAACAGAATAATCGTCGCTTGTAATATCTGAACGATGTCCTTTGTCACGTGCTCTGTGAAGGCATCGACCGGAATGCCGCCGCGCTGCAGAACAGCAAACAGCAAAGCAGATATGATCACACCGACCGGATGGTTGCGGCCCAGCAGCGCCACTGCGATTCCCGTAAAACCATAATTATCAGAAAACCCATCGTAATAGCGATAACGATAGCCAAGTACTTCATTGATACCAACCATCCCTGCCAGCGCCCCGGAAATCGTCATCGCCACAACGATCTGCTTCCGAACCGAAATGCCACCATACTCGGCAGCGGTCGGGTTAGCACCCGTGGCGCGGAGTTCATAGCCCCACTTTGTGCGCCATAAAAAAAGATAGACCAGCCCACAACAAATCAACGCGAGTAGAAACGCCAGGTTAAGGGGAATGCGCTCAGGCAAACCCGGAATAAATTTGCCGAGTCGCGCTATGTGCGCGCCGGCGCCGATTTCCGAGGTCTGCATGATTGGGTCGCCGGGTATCTTATAGTGATACTGCGTGAAGTAACTGACCAGCGCAACCGCCACGAAGTTCAACATGATGGTGTTGATAACTTCGTGTGAACCAAAACGCGCCTTTAAGAAACCTGGAATCGCACCCCAGGCGCCGCCCGCGAGAATCGCAGCGACAAAGCACATCGGGACGAGAAACCACGCAGAGAGATTCGCAAACGTAATTCCCACCCACGCGGTTACGAATGAAGCGAAGTAGAGTTGACCTTCGGCGCCAATGTTGAGCAGGCCGCAGCGAAAAGCGACGAGCACTGCGAGCCCTGTGAAAATCAGCGGCGTCGCATAAAAAAGAGTGTAGCCAATCCCGTCGGGCCATGAGAGCGCGCTACCGATGAGCAGGCCGTATGCTTCCACCGGATTGTCGCCGATAATCAAAATCAGGATTCCGCCGACTACGAAGGCCGCGACGACGGCGATCAACGGAAAAATGAGTTCGCGCGCTAAATTCATGGTCTTGGGTCTTTGGACTTTGGTCTTTGTCTCTCGCTCAACACGATCGTGGTGATTCCACGAGCTCCTGCCTGCTGTCGAAAACCATCAATGCACATCCGGCGTGCCACAAAACCAAAGGCCAAAGACCGAAGGCCAAAGACCAGTTTAATGACCACGTGTCATCAACAGTCCAATTTCTTCGATCGTGGCAACCTTTGGATCGACTTCGCCGACAATTCGTCCTTCGTGAATAATCAGCAAACGGTCGGATAGTGATGTGACTTCTTCGAGCTCGGCGGATACCAGCAGCACGGCGCAGCCCGAGTCGCGCAAGGCCACAATTTTGCGGTGAATAAACTCGATGGCGCCGATGTCGACACCGCGGGTCGGTTGCGAGACCAGCAAGAGTTTCGGATGAACATCAAACTCTCTACCGATTATCAACTTCTGCTGATTGCCGCCGGAGAGTGCACGAGCCGGAAGATCGGGATTCGGGGGACGCACGTCAAAAGCTTCGATAATCTCGTCCGCGCGCCGCCGAATGGCCCCGTTGTCCAGAAACACACCAGCGTAAGCGACTATTGGCTTGCGATAATGCACGCCCAGAATCGAATTTTCGGCCAGGCTAAACTCGAGCAATAAACCGCGACGATGCCGGTCTTCGGGAATGTGGGCGATGCCCAACTCACGCCGCAATCGGGCACCTTGCTGCGTGATGTCCCTGTCTTCAAATAGAATTTTGCCTGAAAGTTTTGCGGAATCAATCAGCCCCGCGAGTGCCTCTATCAATTCGGTTTGGCCATTACCCTCGACGCCCGCGATGCCAAGAATCTCTCCCTTGCGAATCTCAAAGGAGACGTTGTCCACTGGTTTTGCCCCACTCTTCGTGATTACAGAGAGATTGCTGACGCTCAACTCGGTCGGCCCGATTTTGGCTGCAGTCTTCTCGACGCGCAACAGCACCTCGCGACCCACCATTAAACGCGCCAACTCCGCGGCATTTGTCGCTTTCGTTTGTAAGCGACCAACCACGCGGCCGTCGCGCATCACGGTTACTTCATCGGAAATCTCGAGGACCTCAGTCAGTTTGTGAGTGATGATGACAACGGTCTTACCTTGAGCTCGCATGCCACGCAGGATTGAAAAAAACTCCTCCACTTCCTGCGGAGTCAAAACTGCCGTTGGCTCATCAAGGATCAGCAAGCGGGCGTGGCGATAGAGAGCCTTCAGCAATTCGACGCGCTGCTGCTGGCCAACTGAAAGATCTTCAACGAGAGCGTTTGGATTAACAGCGAGCTTGAATTCGTCAGAAAGCTTGCGAATCTCCTCACTGGCTTTGGCAAGATTAAGTGCAATCTCACTTCCGGGCTCAGCGCCAAGGACAATATTCTCAGCAACGGTCATCGTATCCACGAGCATGAAATGCTGGTGGACCATGCCAATACCCAGGCCAATCGCATCATGAGGGTTGGAAATCTCCCTTACCTGGCCATCAACCAGAACCTCACCGCTGTCGGCGGTGTAAAAGCCATAAGCAATGCGCATTGCAGTGGACTTACCGGCGCCATTCTCCCCCACAATCGCATGTATCGTGCCCGGCTCGACGACAATGTTTACTTTGTCGTTAGCTAGCACCGAACCAAAGCGCTTGGTTATGTTTCGTAGCTCAAGCATTGAGAACCTGGGTGTTAGGTCTTAGGCCTTGGGTCTTTGGTCTTTGGTCTTTAGTCTTTGAGTCGTCTCGTTCCTCTAAATGACAGGTGACGAACCTCGCAGTTTAAAGGTGCCAATCGAACGTAGGTAAGCATTGAGCTTGGGGGTAAGCTCTTTAATGATCGGAAGAAGAGTATTCACTTGTTTTTCTGTTAAGAGCCTTCGCTTATAGGAGCGTCGAAGCCAATGCTGAGTTTCGTAAAGAGATCCCCTTGCAATTCTTAGAAACCGTCGGAGGTCCGGATCACTTCCTCGTCCACTCCCTTCCGCAATGTTTGCACCCACGCTATCGGCCGCTCGAATCAGCTGTTTCCCAACTGTATCTCTTGCTAAAACATCCCAGCGAACCACTATTTTCCAAACTTGATCCGCAAGCCTTTCTGACAACTTGTACACCTGCAGTTCTTCAAAGTTGGTCTTGGTCATGTGAGGACTCCTTTAGGAGGGATTTATAAAGCCATGCTGCCTATATCAAGCGTTCGCAATCAAGAACCAAAGGCCAAAAGCCAAAGACCCAAAGCCGCTTTCATTGTGTCATCGCATCCGTCACCTTAATTTCACCTTTCATAATTTTTTGGCGCGCTTCCTCAGCCTGTTGAATGGCCTCTGCCGGGATCAGACCTTTATTATTTTCATCCATCGCGTAAGCCACGCCGTCTTTATCGAGGCCGTAAACATGAAAGCCTGACTGAAACTGACCCTTTACTACGTCATCAACGATCTGATAGACGGCGTTATCAACGCGCTTAACCATGCTGGTTAACACAAACCCGGGCTTGACCATGTTTTGGTTGGAATCAACGCCGATTACAAAATGCGTTGCGCGTCCATCCTTTTTGCCTTGCTGCTCGACCGCATCAAAGGCTCCCAGACCAGAGTTGCCGGCCGCAGTGAAGATTACGTCCGCGCCTTTGCTTATTTGGGCCAGGGCGATTTCCTTACCTTTCCCCGGATTGTTCCAGGCGCCGTCAGTGACGCCGACATAGTTCTGGATCACACGAATATTTGGATTGACCGCGAGCGCGCCTTCTTCGTAGCCTTTTTCGAATCGATGGATGAGGCCAATGTCCATGCCACCCAGGAAACCGATCGTGCCCGTTTTTGAGGTTTTGGCCGCCAGCATGCCGACCAGGTATGAACCCTCGTGCTCCTTGAATACAAGTGAGGCGACGTTGGCTTTTGGTGTTTTGCCATCGTCTTCAAAAATCGCGCCGTCTACAATCGCGAAACGAATGTTGGGATAATCGCGCGCGACATTTTGCATGATTGGCGCCTGGGCAAAACCGACGCCGATGATCAGATCATAGCCCCGCTCGGCAAAGGCACGCATCGCCGGTTCAATCGACGTGGGATTGCCGGGCTCAACGTCGCGCAGCAAGATATTCAGCGCCGGCTTGCCGCAGCTGGTGAAGTCGGGCCACCTGCCGGTTTCCGCGCATTTCACGCCGGCCCACGCTGCAGCATTGAATGAGCGGTCGTCCTTGCCACCGATGTCAAAAACAATGCCGACGCGGACTCTCGATTTATCGTCCGCGCCGTAGCTCTGCCGATCACAGCCAGAAAGACCAAAAGCCAATAAACAAAAGGTAAGAAAAGGTAAGAGGTGACGGGACTTCATTCGTTAATAACTTCCTTGATCAGTAATGGTGCTTCGCCGGGAGACTCTTCGCCGACCTGATAAGCAGCGCGGATACGCTCGGCAGCTTCCCGCGCCTTAGATTCATCGCGGCATTGAACGACGCCAAGCGGGGCTCCATCGCTAACTCTCTCGCCAATTTTCACCTCCGCGATAAACCCGACTGTCGGATCGATCTTATCTTCGATGCGCACACGGCCCCCACCGATGGATGCAATTGCGTGGCCGATTTCAGTGGTGTTGACCGCGGTAACGAAACCAGAGCGCGGGGATTCTACCTTAAAGGATTCGCGTGCCAAAGGAAGAATACCGTCCGGGTCATCACACACGCGCGGATCACCACCCTGGGCTAGAACGTTCCGCCGAAAATGCTCAAGCGCCTGCCCGGAACCCAAAACACCTTGCAAACGCTTCCGCGCAGCTTCAAGAGAATCATCCACCTTAGAGAGGATCAGCATATGGGCGGATAGTTCGAGCGAGAGATCCAGGACCGGAAGCGCGCCCGCTTCGGCGTCGCCACGAAGTATCTCGATACATTCCTTCACTTCATTTGAGTTTCCCACCGCACGTCCGAGCGGTTGATTCATATCAGTCAAGAGGGCTCTGGTGCGAATACCGCAGGAGTTACCCGTGCTGACCAGGGCGTGGGCCAGCGCCTTCGCCCGTTTGTCATCTGGCATGAAGGCGCCGGAACCAACCTTCACATCAAGAATCATCGCATCCAGTCCGGCAGCGCCCTTCTTGGAGATGATTGACGCCACAATCAGTGGGATGGCTTCGATGGTCGCGGTAGCGTCGCGCAGGGCGTACATTTTCTTGTCGGCCGGGGCCAGTTCGGCGGTCTGGCCGGCCATTGCGTAACCGACTTGCTCCAGGACGCTGCGAAACTCAGTGGTTGAAAGATCGACCCGATAGCCGGGAATCGATTCGAGTTTGTCTAATGTGCCGCCGGTGTGTCCCAAGCCGCGGCCGGAGATCATGGGCACGCAAACTCCGCAAGCAGCGACCAGCGGCGCGATCAGGAGTGAAGTCTTATCGCCGACCCCTCCAGTCGAATGCTTGTCCGCTTTCGGCTTGCGGATGTCTGAAAAATCCAGGACGCTGCCTGACTGCAGCATCGCCTGGGTCAGCGCCTGCTGCTCTTCTTCATTCATGCCATTCAAATAGATGGCCATCAGTAACGCGCTGATCTGATAGTCGGCAATCTCGCCGCGCGTAACCCCGCTGATGAAGAAGTCGATCTCTTCACGAGAGAGTTGGGCGTTGTCACGCTTCTTGCGAATGACGTCCTGAGGTCTCATTCTTCTCCCAATGCTCCTCTAAACCTGCTAATCGCTCGCCATCAACACGACTGCCTGGGCTGTCACGGCAAGTCCCTGGCCGATTTCTCCCAGCCCCTCGTTTGTCTTGGCCTTCACACTGACACAGCCCGGATCAACCTCGAGTATTTGTGAAATGTTCTCGCGCATGGAAAGCACGTAGGGCCGCAGCTTTGGCGACTCGAGCATGACGGTAGCGTCCACGTTGACTATATGCAGGCCACGTCCACTTGCCAGCCACATCACGCGGGAAAGGAGTTGCAAACTATCCGCATCTTTCCACTGAGGATCGCGATCCGGGAAGTGAACGCCCAGGTCCCCTTCGCAAAGGGCGCCGAGGATCGCATCAGCAATGGCATGGCATAGCGCATCGGCATCGGAATGGCCCGCCGAGCCGCGCTCTGACGGAATATGAACACCACCGAGAATAAGTGGACGGCCATCAACTAAACGGTGCGTGTCGTTGCCAATGCCGATACGAAGCATAAAAATGGACCGTAGTCAGTTGTTTGTCTGGGTTTTTGGTCTTTGGTTTTTGGTCTTTGGTTTTTGGTCTTAGGTCTTTGGTCTTCGGTCGCTGCGCTCGGAATCGCTGGCTCCGCGAAGAAGAGAAGGCGAGTTCGACATAACATCAAAGGCCAAAGCCCAAAGACCGAATTTCCTTGAGCATTATTTCTGCCATCGCCAAATCTTCCGGTCGCGTGATCTTGATATTGCGCGAGCCGCCTTCAACGATCGCGACCTGCGCGCCCAGTCGCTCAACTAGCAGACTTTCATCCGTAAGCTCCGGGTCGAGAACATCAGCCTGCTGGAAAGCGCGTTTCAGCAGACCGTAGCGAAAACATTGCGGCGTTAAGGCGTGTCGCAAGTCAGCACGCTGGAGCGTTCTAACAATCGTTCCATTCTTAACTTGTTTTATGGTGTCAGTTGCCGGCGCAACCAGAATGGCAGCATCATGCACTTCCGCCGCCCGAACGGTTTGAGTTATCTCATCGGCCGTCACAAAAGGGCGAACGCCATCGTGAATGGCCACAATTTCCGGTGTTGGTGACCCGATCGCCTCAAGGCCGCGCAATACAGACTCGGCTCGGGTCGTGCCGCCGGAAACAATCCTGGCAAGCTTTCGCAGCCCGTATTTCCGTCCGATTTCGAGAAATCCGACTCTGTCCCGCTCGGGTAGAACTAAGATGATTTCTTGAATGACCTCACACTGCTCGAAGGGGTTGAGCGTGTGGACGATGATTGGAGTCCCCGCGAGTTCGACGAACTGCTTGGCTCGCTTGCCGCCTATCCGAGTGCCCTGCCCGGCGGCAGCAATGATTGCGACGTTCATGAAAAGGGTGACGGGTCACGGGTAACAGCTGACAGGAAATACCTGAGATCTGGAAGAGTCATGTTTTCAGCATCTACGTGCCTGACTGCGGAGGCTCCGGCAAGACGATCCACGAAATCACACTAAATGTAACTGGATTGTTCGTGTTGGTTCGTGTGATTTCGTGGATCGTCTTCTACAAAACTCGAAATATGCCACCACCTGAAATCAACCCTGTCACTCGTCACCTGTCACGGCCTTTATTATTCAATTACCGGTTCGCTTTCCGACAGGCGCACCATCCCTGGCGTGCTGCGTGAGTCTCGTGCTTGCCGGCGCGCAATTCCATTGGTGCGGTGTTCGCCATTACCGTTTTCAGCATCTTCCCAAAGACGGCCGAAGATCATTTTGCCTGCAGTGGTTTGCAGCACACTGGTGACTGCGATATCAGCATTCTTGCCAATCAATCTCCGCGCGTTATCAACAACCACCATTGTCCCGTCATCAAGGTAAGCTACGCCCTGATTGTATTCCTTGCCCTCTTTCAGAATGAAGACACGCATTGCTTCCCCGGGGAGCACTACCGGTTTTAACGCATTTGCAAGCTCGTTGATGTTGAGAACGCTCACGCCTCGTAGCTGCGCAACTTTGTTCAGATTGAAATCGTTCGTGACGATCACTGCATCGAGCTGCTTGCCAAGTTCAATGAGCTTTAGATCAACTTCACGAACCGAAGCAAAGTCAGTCTCCACGATTTGAATGTCGAGCGAGCTGTTGTTCTGCAGGCGATGAAGCATGTCCAAGCCCCGCCGGCCACGCTGCCGCTTTGAAGAATCTGGAGAATCGGCAACTTGTTGCAACTCGCGCAAGATGAACTGCGGGATAATCAGCGACCCGGTGAGAAAGCCTGTCTCTGCTACGTCTGCGATGCGACCATCGATGATCACCGATGTGTCAAGAATCTTCAGATCGCGCCGGGAAGCTTTGTCCGTCAAGATGCCGCCGAGGGCCGATAGTTCGAGGTAGTCGCCCTTGGCTGCACCCACCATCAAACCGACGTAAGCCATAAAGAAGGTCAGGGCAAGAGTAACAAAAGTCTTGACCTCCGGGGCCACAGCCATCGATTCCTGCCTGCTGATTAATGATCCGATCAGGAACGCCCCGACGATTCCCATAATCGACCCGACCGCAGCCCCAATTAATGTCTTCAGGCTTGCTCGGCGGATTCGCAGTTCGAAAAGTACGATACAAATAGCGATCAGCGCGCCGACCCCGGCGGAGATCCAGGGATCATCGGCGACCGGACGGAGCACATATCCCGCTGCCACCAGAATGGCCGTAAAGATTAGTCGGATGAGAATTACATCGCCATGCATAACAGGCGGAATCTTAACACGGAGCGAACTAAACAGTCACCCAACCTTTTGGAACTAAGCAGTTTGCGAGTCATCCTTCAAGTTTTTGACTAAGCCAGATTGACCCAACTGAGTAGCCCGAATCTCGCTCAGTTCTGGCTTAGAGTCGGGCCCAGCAAGATGCTGAAAGAAAAAGTAAAAGCGTCAGATGACGGAGGTGCTAGGAATAAGCAAACCCATAAAAACTTGAAGCGGAAGAGCAAGCCACTTTAAGCGGTGTGAGATACCGACTCTTCCGACCCGCGAGATATTCGTTAGTCAGTAAGCCCGGCCTGAAAACAAGCGCAGAAAAAGTCTTCCATAGTTTAGAGTGTTCTATACACTTGTATATCGGAAACGCCTTGATCTACCGATTCAACGTTCCGGCAGGCTTGTCACCTCCGGCGAAAGTCAGCACAACCGGGCTCGTGTGATCAGCCGGGAGAGTGACGAACCACGCACTCAATCCGAGGACGGCAACAATCAGGGTCAACAAGTAGAACATTGCGACGTAGGAGCCCGTCCGTGTTACGCATTCTGCCAGGAGCAGCGGTCCGACCGCTGACGCGACGACGGTGAGTGCCTGGGCCGCACCCTGAATTTTACCGAGGTGCGCGCGGCCGAAAGCGCGGCTCCAGAAGCTGAAAAAAATGACGATAACGAAACCGCCCGCCAGCCCCATAACGAGGGCGTAGGCCACGACGTGTGCCTGAGTTCTGACGTGCGGCAACGCCAGGAGCGATCCCGCAAGAAGGCTCATGGCCAACGCTAGCAGGCGGTTCATCGACCACTTGGATGTCAGCCAGCCGCCGAGGAAGTTCCCAACCAGCGCGGTCAGAGCGACGATCACGAGGCTGCGGTGATAGGTGGAAGCGTCGAACCCTCTTTCGGCCAGAATCGATTCATTGAAGAGCGCGATGCCGGAGGCGATCAGGCCGTAAACCGCACTGGCCAGGCCGACGACCCAGAAGGCCGGTGTTGACAGCGCTTGCCACAGCGTGTGGCCGGAGGTTACATCCACGATGCGGTCTGCGTTGAGATCCTCGGGCGGGAGTTCGCCGTCGGGCCGGAGGCCGCAGGCTTCGGGCGTCCGCCGCACAAGAAGCCAGCCGAGAGGAGCGAGGCCCAGCAGCAGCGTGAGGCCAATTGCCGTCCATGCTGTTCGCCATCCGTATTTGATCACCATCGCGCCCACGATGGGGAAGGCCAACATGAATCCCACGCTCAGCACAATCGTATAGACTGCCATCGCCAGGCTGAGTCGCCGCACAAACCACTGGCCGACTATCGTAATGCTGATGACTGAAAGGGCGCTTTGCCCCAGCCCCCGCGTGAGCGTGATCAGCAGGGCGATTGAGACCACTCCCTTCACGCCGCTCATCCCGAGGACGACAGTCCCGAGCGCCACGGTCACGACCGTGAGGACGACCTGGCTGCCGAAGCGGTCGATCACTCGTCCGACGCCGAAGCAGAAGAGCGCACCGACGAGCGTCGCCCAGAAGTTGATGCGGGCGAAGAGGACGCGGTCGATCTGGAGGTCTGCGAGCAGCCGCTCAGTGATCAGGCCGAGGCCCTGTGTCCTCCCTGGCAAGGTCCCGACCATCGCCAGCGCTGCCACCACGAGGTTCACCCACCCGTAATAGAACGGGAGGGGGAAAGGGCCAACCATCGGGCGGCGCATCTCGGCGTGTAACGAGTCCATTCGTTTAGTCCTGTGCAGCTGTGGGCGGATACTTAGCCCGCCCCTGACTCGAATGGATGGAATGGTCGCGTGCAACGAGGCACCACACGAGGCATAAGCCCAGGCTCACGCAGAGCCCAACCCAGCGCACGAAACCGGTCTCAAAAATGACTGCAGCGTTGAAGATGATGAAAATCAAGAACCCATGCCACGCGGCCACAAGCGGCCATGGCCGACGGCGGTAGGCGTCGAGTCCGCGCAGCCACCACCAGATGACATCCAAGACCCAGCCGATAAGAAGCGCGTAGTTGACATAAAGCCCGCCGCCCCAGTTGAGGCCGAATACCTCGTCGGTCTGACGGGCCGTGTCACGGTAAGCAGCCTCGTGACTCCACGCGTGATAAAAATGGAACGCGAATATTACGTGCGCGAGTAGGCTGACGCAGGCGGCAGTCCAAGCCAGCCTCGCGGCCGAATCCCATTTGTATCTCTTCCGGGAAAGTGCGAAGGCAGCGGCTCCGGTGACGTACCCGACAATGGTGATCCAGATCGTGACCTTAGTTAAGATTTCGCCCCAGCTCATCCGTTCATCCGCCCATCAACTCGACTGCTCCGTTTTGAAAGCCACCCGCCCGTTCGTCGGGCCTGGGCAAGGTGGAGGACCGCCCCTAATCCTGCCCCCAAGCACAGCCCGTACACTGTCCCCCACAGCAGCATTCCCGCGCTCCCGCCGACGGAATTGTTAAGCGTCGAGCCGAGAAAGTATCCGACGGAGTTTGCTACAAACAGCGCGGCCGACAGGTTCAGTGCGGAGCGCGCCGCGCCGAACCCGATGGCGAGGACTGAGCCCATCAGGAGAGATCCCGCGAGCGAACCAACCCATTCACCTGCGGTGCCACGAAAGGTAAAATATGAGCCGACCCAACCGGCGGCGTACGCGAAAAAAGCCAGACCAAAGAGGAGGTAGAATTTCGGCAGCCGCCAGGGGCCGACGACCAGCGAGCCCAGGACTCCACCGCCTAACAGGATAAAAAGAGCGGTCCAGGCGAGGTAAGCGCCGAACAAACCGAGTTGCGTGTACATCCACC
>JBPCIQ010000254.1:0-5062 GCA_051006135.1 Pyrinomonadaceae bacterium
AGTTGATGGTGGGCTGCTACAGAACCGCGGGCGGTAGCGACCGGATCCAAGTACTAAACGGCCGGTAAAACCGCAATGCCGAATTGAGTTTAGAATCCAGTCGCTACCGCTCGCGGTTCTGTGGGGATTGAACCACGTTGCCTGCACTTAAAGGAGTTACCAGGGCTGAGTTTTGACACAGCCTAAGAGCCTTCCGCACGTCGGGCCGCCAAGCTGCGTTCTCATGATTCAAATGCTGAGGACATTTCTGAGACTCCTGCTCGCGCTCTTCGCGATTGTGGCGATTGCGTTCAGCGTTTTCTGGTTTGCGCGCCCGGCTGACATTTCCTTCGACGAAGTCCGCGCCACTGTGCCGCACTCAGAATACAGCCACTTCGCCGAGATCGACGGTGTGCGAGTTCACTACCAGGAAAAGGGGACTGGAATGCCGCTCGTCCTGTTGCACGGTTTCACCTCATCCACCTATTCCTGGAAAGACGTTTTCGATCCTCTGTCAAAAAACTTCCGCGTGATTGCCGTTGACCTCAAAGGCTTCGGGTTTTCCGGCAAACCTGACGGTGACTATACGAGACTTGCCCAAGCCTCGCTGGTTGCACACTTGCTGGATTACTTGAAAGTTGAAAGGGCGTGGTTGTGCGGCAACTCAATGGGAGGCCAAGTCGCGCTCAACGTCGCTGTCAAAAACCCGCACAGGGTGGCCGGATTGATACTGATCGACAGCGGCGGCGTGGCGGTGACCGGCGGCAACTCTCTCGCCCCGGGCTATCTGCTTGTTCCTTTCATCGGCAGAATCCTGACGGCTTTAGCTATGACATCTGACAAACTCGTCCGCGAAGGTTTGGAAAAAAGCTTTTACGACGACGCGAAAATCGCTGACGATCGCGTGGCTTACTACTATCGGCCGCTCCAGACTCGAGGCGGACAATTGGCGGCTCTACGTGCACGGACCCAGGCGGGACAGTTTCCGATTGAACAAGATTTGAGCACGATCAAAGCTCGGACCTTGATAATTTGGGGGGCGGAAGATGGTGTTATTCCGTTGGCGGCAGGGCGCAAAATGAACTCGCTCATTAAAGATTCAAAGCTCGTGATCATTGAAAAGTGCGGTCACGTGCCGCAAGAAGAGATGCCCGAACGAGTTTTGGACGAGATGATCACATTCATCGAGCACTAGCTGATCGCATACCCAGGCAAGGTGATCGCCTCTTGCCGGTACAACATTGGTGAACTACGCAGCATTGAGTATCGTAAGAGCCTTGGGAGGCGAAAGGAATGTACTGTTCATCTTGCGGTGCCGCTGTGGCGCAGGATCTTCGCTACTGTAATCATTGCGGAGCCGCGTTGAGTGGAACGAGAGTTAAGAGCGCCAGCAAACCATCCGAGCTGTTTCCTGAATCCCTCATCTGGGCGATGGTAACCGTCTTTATCGTCGGCTTGGGATGCATCATTGGTCTGATGGCTGTGATGAAGAATTATAACTTCGATAAAGGGCTGATTATCGCATTCACGTCGATACTCTTGTTGCTGACACTAGCGATCGAAGGCGTGTTTATCTGGATGCTATGGGGTCGCAGAAGCAACACTGAAGAAGTGGTTGACACTGCTCGACTAAAACAGCAAGCGACTAAGGAACTTGACGCACCACAGGCGCGAGAGCTTCCAGAACCCGTACCCAGCGTTACCGAGCACACTACCCGCGCGTTTGAACCAATCTATAGCGAGCGCAAATCAAAATAATGCGGGGCAGTAGCCCGACTGTTAAGAAGGGCTCCAAGGGGCCATAACTCAGCCCCGATGCTCACTTTCCCAAGCTCTTCGTGACAAACGCTACACCTCCAACGCCTCACCTTGACGTAAACACTGTGCTGTTCGAACTCCTGTCGGGCGTGCAGACGATTCTGCGTAGTCGCTTTATTGGACTCTACTTGTTTGGTTCACTGGCGAGCGGTGATTTCGACCGAGATAGCGACGTTGATTTTATAGTTGTCTCGGAGAATGAGATCTCACCTGATCTCTTCTCGGCCTTGCAAGGCATGCACGCGCGAATTGCTACGATTGACTCATGGTGTGCTACGCAGTTAGACGGCTCCTACATTTCTCGCCATGCACTTCGTCGCTATGACCCAGCGAATGCAGTACACCCGCACATTGATAGAGATGTGGGCGAGAGTCTGAGAATGATGCAGCACGACAGCGACTGGATCATCCAACGCCAAGGCTTGCGAGAGCAGGGATTGGTAGTGGCGGGGCCAGCTTTACACACCTTGATTGATCCCGTGTTGCCACGCGAATTGCGGCAGGCTGTGCTGGACTTGTTGCATGGTTGGTTAGCGCCAATGATTGACGATCCCGCACCATTAAAGACCCGCGGTTATCAATCTTATATCGTCCTCACGCTCTGTCGGATGCTCTATACACTTGAGTTTGGCACTATCGTTTCGAAACGAGCGGCGGCACATTCGGCGCAGGGGACACTTGATGAGCGGTGGATCCCCTTGATTGAACGAGCCTGCCTTGGACGACAAACACCTCGCGTGAAAACAGAAGCGGACGACGTGAATTCCACGTTGGAGTTGATCAGGTACGTACTCGAACGAAATCCAATACAGAACCAGGAGCGGTAGCGAGCGGATGCTAGCGAACTTAACTACCTGTTCTGCGACCGCGTCGCCTTCAGGGTCTACGGCACGTCCACGAGGTAGCCGGAGATTGCAAAACTGAAATTGCTGGGATTCGCGTTGTCGCTTGTATTGGCAATCATGCTTACATCGGACTCCGGATCTGCATAGAGCCGAACCTGCTGGCCCGCGGTAGTATGGTTGAGGAGAAGTCAACTACTGGGGGTTGAGTGAGTGGGAAATTTAGCCTTATACTCTGGCCCCCCAATGAGCTGCTAATTTCCCATCTTGCCACTTTTCCTGCGGGTATTCTCGCCGCTATCGAGGCATATCGATGACAAGCCGCTTTCCCAGAGGGACTAGAAAGATCGGTGCGATGCAACCGGAGCCTGAACAAGATGCCATGGCCTGAACAGGCTGCCGCGCGGGATTGTCCACGTCGCGCACAATTTAGGGCATCAAGCTTTTGAAAGAGCGTCACCCCGACCTGCTCTTACTGATGTTGACGGTCTACGACGACGACGAGTACATCTTCGACGCACTTTGCGCGGGCGCGTGCGGCTACCTTTTGAAGAAAACGGCGCCCGCCCGCCTGATCGAATCTTTGCGCGAGGCGATGGACGGCGGCGTGCCGATGTCGCCGGAGGTGGCCCGCCGCGTCATCCGCCTGTTTCTGGAAATCCGCCCGCCCGATCGCGCCGACTACCACCTGACCCCGCACGAGACGCGGCTGTTGAAGCTCCTCGTCGAGGGCCACAATTACAAGACGGCTGCCGTCGAAGTCCGCACGAGCATCACCATTGGTACCCGATGATTGTATTAACGCGCGCGCGCTTGTTTCCAACTAGTTACTTGTTGGCTTTCTCGACAATTGCTCTTTCAATGCTGCGGCTACCGCAGCATCGAACCCGGTCCGTTTTCCTCCATTCTGCTTACTTCGCTCAGCCGCGATGAACTCATCGCGCTGTTTCGACAGGCTGACGATCTGGGCACGCACATCACGGCGTTCCACCAGACGTTTTTCGACCTCCCGCTTTCTGGCTTCAGGCGCGAGGCCCCGGAGATCGCTCGAAAGGTCTTCCTCTTTGATTGAGTCGAGCTTCACCGAGCCGTTTTCAATGTTCTGTAGCAGATCATCAACGTATGCGTCTTTGTTGATGGCCTTGTTCAGCGCACGTTCGGCTTTCGCCATTGGCGCCGCAGACGTGTCCACCTTTCTTTCCATGGCCGCGATTCCAGAGGCTGCCGCAGCACGATGGCTTTCACCTGCGGAACCGGCACCTCCTCCATAAGCCAGGAAAGTCTTGCCGAGCTTTGAAGCTAGTTGCCCTAATTGCTCATCGTAAGGTGAGGCGATCGCCTGTACACCACCATCCTGAGCTATAGAGAAATACTGTCCCTGCCCTCGCTGCGCAATCTTCTGCCATACTTCTCTGGTTCGGAGCGTATCGCCGCATTGAATCGTGTTGACGATCATTCCCTTTTGCACTGCCTCAGAGGCGGTCGTAACCGTATTTGGCTCGTCGCCATAGTCATCGTGCGGTGGAGCGTCGCCGACGAGGAAAAGGATTTGTGTTACACGGGAAGAGCCTTTGGACCACCCAGCGCGGCGAACTCCATCGGCGAGCGCGCGTCGGACATTCTCAGGCTCGTCCCCGCCGCCCTCGGCTTCGTAATCCATTAGGGTTGAATAGGCCTTATCAAGGTCATTGGTCAGCGGCAAGACTTGCGTGACGTACGCATCGCCGCGATCCCTATAAGCGACAAGACCAATTCTCACAGCCGGCTTCGACGACGACTGCATTACCTCGTTGACGATTCCCCAGATGCGTTGTTTCGCTCCTTCGAGCAAGCCTCCCATAGATCCGGTGGTATCGAGCACAAAGACCATCTCGAGCGCCCGGCTGTTGGCCGTGGCGGCTGCTGTGTCTGGCAGGTTTTCCGTTATATCCACAGGCTGTATGCCAGTGGGAGGAACCCGCAAAACCCAAGCCGTTGCTATGCCGAGACCGATCATGAATGTGAGTAGCGCTGTACCTAATTTGAATGTTAGGCCTTTCATGAAACAACTCCTTCAGATAGTTGCCGGCGAGGACACCCTTTCAGCAATAGACGCCCCACCTGTCAAAACGTTCCATTCTGACGGCCCGGTTTAACGACTAGTTCTAGTCGGCGCCTGTTGCTGTAGCAGATCTTTAGGGCTGAGGCTGCGCCAGCTTTACTGGTACACCTGAAGAATCGGAGCCGATACGTGTTCCTTTAGACTGTCCTGACTTTGAACGGCAAAGTGACCTCTGTCTTGCAAAATTTTTAAGACCCCGTAGATCGCGGTAGGACTGCCAGTTACCCGACAGCCCCCGCACAGACCCCGGCGTGCGGTTTTCCCGCACCGGGTTCTTCGTGAATACTCGCTGCCGCATGAAGCTCAGCGGCGCGAAGCTAGC
>JBPCIQ010000255.1:0-5453 GCA_051006135.1 Pyrinomonadaceae bacterium
GATTTTCCCTAACACATATCACACGCCGATACGCAAAATTTTGCAGTAGATAAATGCCAGTCAACCTCGACTGGCTACTAAAAGGAGCTACAGATCATGCATAGCCGTTCCTCAATTACGCGCCGACTAAGCCTAGTATTGGCGTCATCGATTATCCTTTCCCCCCTTTCCGGAGTGCACGCCCAGGAGACCTCGCACAACGCCCAGGAGACCTCGTACAAGGCCTCCTTCAAGCTGAACAAAGAGCCCATCGCAGTAAATGTTCTCGTGGGCCAGTCGCGCGTGATCAATTTCGACAAGCCAGTTGGTCGCTTCTCCGTTTCAAATCCGGAAATAGCGGAAGCGGTACTGGTTGCGCCGGATCAGGTGCTGGTCAACGGCAAGGCGTTCGGGCAGGTCAACTTCATCGCCTGGGAACAGTCGAGCGGTCAATACCTCGTTTTCGACGTTTACGTCCGCGCCAATCTTTCATTGATCGATTCTCAAATACGCTCGCTGTTTCCAAAAGACGACATTCGTCTCAGCCAGGCAAATGGCTCGGTCGTGATGTCCGGCAGCGTCAAGGATTCAAAGACTTCAAGCCAGATGCAAAGCATCGTGGAGGCGGCAGGCTTTAAGGCCGTGAACATGATGGAGTCGCCGGTCAAGAACATGGCGCAGGTGCAGCTCCAGGTTCGCGTTGCGGAAGTTAGTAGAAACAGGATGCGCGACGTAGGGACTTCATATGCGTTTGAGAGTGGAGGCACAAAAACCTACCTTAACAGCGGCACTGGGCCAAGCGCGCTCCAGGCGCCTCTTGTATCTCCTGGTGGTGCTTTGCTCGGTGCTCTGTCCAGCAGCACCCTGAATGTTTTGATTGGCACCGGAAATGTGCTCTCGATGCTTCGTTTAATGCAGCAGCAGGGGGCGCTACGCGCACTGGCAGAGCCAAATTTGATCGCAATGGATGGCCAGGAGGCAAGCTTTCTAGCCGGTGGCGAATTTCCTGTTCCTATCATTCAGTCGGCGGACAATAAGACCGGGGTGAGTATTGCCGTCCTATTCAAAGAGTATGGTGTGCGATTGAAGTTCAAACCGACAATCATTGATGAAGATCATATTCGGCTAGAACTCGAACCTGAGGTCTCCACGATCGATTTTGCAAATGGAATCAAGGTAGATAACTTTGTGATCCCGGCCCTAAGAACTCGTCGTGCGAAGACAGCCGTTGAGTTGCGTGACGGCCAGTCCTTCGCCCTCGCTGGCCTGCTTGACAATAACGAAGTGAGATCGTTGTCGAAGGTGCCGGTGCTCGGGGACATACCGATTCTCGGAGCGCTCTTTAGATCGAAGTCGTTCCAAAAGAACGAGACTGAGTTGATGTTTATCGTTACAGCAACTCTCGTCAAGCCGGTCAATCGTGACGACTTGCCGCAACTGCGTGGCATCGATGGTCTGAAGGTTGGATCGCCACTGGGAATCGAGCCAAAGACCGAAGGTATCCAGGGCAAGACCGGTTACTCGATCTCGGGTCAAACGACAGAGAGCGTGCCGACCACGACGTCAAAGCCCACGGAATCTCCAAAGGCTGCTGATCCCAAAGCCAGCAGTTCGGAGGTAGGTTTGGAGACAACGACGAAAATTGCGTCGGTTACCAGTCCGCGTAGCCTAAACGGTCCACTTCCGCTGGCAAGGACAATCCCTGCCAACTTCAATTTCGAACTAGTCAGCCCCCGCTAATCCTCGTCCTTAACTTTGTATCACTTTGCTGATAACAGCAGTAAGAAGGGGAACATTATGGAGAAGCTGAGGTCGAACAGAGTCCGAGATAGAAAGGGTGAACGCGGCTCGATTCTGGCAATGTCCGCTATGGGTATGCTTTCGCTTTTTCTTGCCGTTGCGCTGGGCGTGGATGTCAGCCACTTATATCTCGCAAAGAATGAGTTGCAGAACGCCGCTGACGCGGCAGCACTGGCAGGCGCTTCCGGGCTGAGCTACAGCTCCGCTGGAATCACACTTGCGACAGACCGCGCCGTCCAGGTGATGAACAACTACGAATTTAACAAGAAGGGTGTGGTATTCCCTCGTGGGAATGTACGTTTTGCCAGCAACCTAAATGATCTCGTTAACGGGAATGGCATGAGTGAAGGCGCCGCGGCCGGCAACGCAGCAGTTGCGGCGACCATTCGCTTTGTTAAAGTAACAACCCCAGCATCGCCTGTTGGAATCACATTCGGGGCATCTGTGTTGGGCAGCAGTAAGAACCTATCGGCGGAGGCGATCGCAGGGCAGTCCCTGCCGCTGAATGTCTTCACCGGCTATATTCCGCTTTCCGTGGTTGATGACGAACCTACTTCGACGATCACGCCCGGCAATGTTTATACAATTCGCGCCGGTCCGCAGAATTCCGTTTCGCCGGGAAACTACCAGATTCTTGCCGTGGATGGCCCTGGAGCGAGCGATGATCGAATAGGTCTGGCCAGCAGCGTAAGAAAACCAGTCGGAGCGGGCGGATATGTCGATACAAAGCCCGGCGTATCTGCGGGAGCAGTCAGACAGGGCGTTAATACACGTTTCGACGATTACGGCTCGCAGCTCGACCCGGTAAATTACCCCCCGGACACTAACATCAAGCAGGGCATTACGTATCAGCAGTACCTCGACCCGAATGGCCCAAAGCAGTCGCCGTCGCATGTCGGTGTTTCCGGTCGTCGAGTTGTGTTGATTCCGATTGTCAGAAAGAGCGAGTTCGATGGTGGTCGCACTAACGTCCAGATCGATCGTTTCGGCGCGTTCTTCCTACGAACCAATGTCCAGGGTGGCAATGGGGGCGACATTGAGGCTGAATATATCGGCATCGGCGTCGTGGTCGGGAATGGCAGCTACGACCCGACAGGTACGGTAAATCCCGGTCCACCGATTACAAAGCCAGTTCTCTACCGATAAGGAGCGATGCTCATGTGGCAAAACCTTATTAAGAAGATTTCCTGCTTCAAGCGAAACGATCGCGGCGTGCAGTTAGTGGAGCTGGCCATTGTGCTGCCAATCTTCGTTGTACTGTTTGCCGCCGTGGCCGAATTCGGGCGTTACTTCTATGAGTACACAACTCTCGCCAAAGGTTCGCGCGCTGCGGTCCGTTATCTTGTAACAGAATCGGTGAGCGGTTGTGCTGATCTCCCGGCAAAAAATCTTGTGGTCTACGGAAATCTGGCGGGGACGGGAGCTCCAATAATCAGTGGTCTCGCTCTCGCCAATGTTCAGATCACGCGCCAAAATGCCGCCGGGGCTCCGACTGGGGGCGTTCCAACTACCATTACTATCAAGATCATCAATTTCCAACATTCATCTATTTTCGACCTCGCCAAGGTCGCTAACTCTTCAGCATTTCTTGATATCGACGTCAAACCGAGCGTCACGATGCGTTACTTGCTAACGGTTTCGCCTATTGGTACTTGCTGAGGCAGTCGTTAACGCAGGAGGTCGTTTGGAAAATGCTTCACGGAACAAACAAAAAATCAGGTGAATGCGGGGCCACCCTGGTGGAGTTTTCCATCTGCGCAACTGTTTTTCTAATGGCTATGTTTGCCGTGATCGAGTTTGGCCGCGCGCTCTGGGTTCATAACGCGCTAGCTGATGCAGCACGGCGTGGCGCGCGCTATGCGGCTGTTCACTCAGTAGGCGATTCGTCAGCTGTCAAGAACGTCGTAGTATATGGAGACGCCGCCGGCGGCACCAAGCCGCTTGTAAATAACCTGACAACAGCCAACGTAAATGTCACCTATTCAGGATTTGGCCTGGGTCAAGGTACAGCTACGGTAAGCATAACCAGCTACGAGTTCCAATTTGTTATTCCCGTCGTCGGCACGTCGATCCAGATGCCGAATTACTCCACTACTCTTACCGCCGAATGCGCCGGCTTCATTCCGGCAAACCTCTAGTCGTAGACGACTGCGCCAACGACTCGCCCTGCTAACTAGGAAAAGGTATGACCCAACCACTCACAATCGTCGTTTTAAGCTCTGGTCTTGATAACTTCAAGGAGATCCGCACCGCGTTGTCAGCTGACAGTCGTGTTCAACTGCTTTCAGGGGGCAACGACGCGGAGCAACTCCTCGGAGAGATCGTTCGCCTCAAACCGGCAGCAGCCATCATCACCCTGGGCACTAACACCGATGTGGCAATAAAGCTTATTCAGCGACTGAAGATTGAAGCACCGGGAACCGCTTTAATCTCCGCAGCCCATGACGCCTCCCCTGATCTGCTGTTGCAAAGTTTGCGCGCTGGCGCTCGAGAATTCCTTCGCCTGCCAATCAGCGCTGACGAACTGAAGACCGTGCTCGATCGCGTGGGTGAATTCTCTGCCGGCCAGGTGATAGCGCCGAAGAAAAAGGGCCGCATGATCGCTGTCTTCTCGAGCAAGGGTGGCTGCGGCACGTCCTTTATCGCTACTAACCTTGCAGCGGCAACGGCCGCGCGTACGGTGCTGGTTGATCTCAACCTGCAAGCAGGCGATCTGCCGCTCTTCCTAGGTGTTGAACCCAAGTACTCGTTTGCGGACATGGCGGAGCACCGGGCGCGACTTGATGACGCTTTGATTAGCAGCTTCGTCCACCCGTATTCCTCCCACCTTTCGTTGCTGGCCGCCCCAAAAGAGGCCGACTCGGCTGACGAGATCGAGCCGGAACACGTGTTTGACGTACTGCAAAGACTGCGGGAATCATACGATTACGTCGTCCTCGATCCGCAACACACCTTCGATTCTATAACCCTGGCGGCGCTGGATCAGTCTGACGAGATCGTGCTCGTACTGACGCTCGACATCCCGGCCATTAGAAGCACGCAACGCGCGCTCGAGATTTTCGACCGGCTTGGCTACCCGCGTAAGAAGGTCCGCATTGTTGTTAATCGCTGGAGCAAGCAGATCGATTTGGATCTGCGGGGTGTGGAAAAGTTTCTGGGTGAGCCGGTAATCGGTTTTGTGCCGAGTGACTATCAAACAGCAGTTACCTCAATAAATCTCGGTCGGCCGCTGGTCCAGTCAGACCCCAATTGCAAGATTGCTCTGGAGATCAAGCGCATCGCCAGAACTATTACCAGTGGCGCGGTGGCGATTGAGGAAGCTGCGAAACCGAAACATAGGTTATGGAACTCACTCTTCAAGCGTGAAGCGGCTCGAAACGGATTCGAGTTGCACGGTTCGCTGGAAAAGGTCTAATTCAAGAACACTTGGTTGATGGAAAACTATTATGGCACTGCGTGAAAGACTAATCAGAGAGACGGTTGGTGGTCCAGCTTCAGGCAATGGAAGCGGATCGGATAACAATTCGTTCCAGGAAATGAAGTCGCGGCTCCATCGGTCGCTGATTAACCGCATGGACCTGTCGAAACTGGCGACCCTGACCCCGGAGCAAGTGAACGCGGAGGTCTCGCGGCTCGCCGAGAGTGTGCTGGCCCAGGAAGCGAGGCCCCTCTCT
>JBPCIQ010000256.1:0-37015 GCA_051006135.1 Pyrinomonadaceae bacterium
GCGGCGGATAGCAGAATTTCAGATTGCGGACGCCACAACAAAGAAATTCCTTTTCACCAGTAGGCGCACTGGCGGCATGATCAGCGAGTTCAAAACCGCCTTTACTAGCGCAGTCAGTGACGCGGGCTTGGAAGATTTCCGTTTCCATGATCTGCGGCACACGTTCGCGAGTAGGCTGAATGCCGCGGGCGCTGACCCGTTCACGATCCGCGACTTGTTGGGACATTCAACCACGACAATATCTGCGGATTACACGCATACAAGTTTTGAGAGAAGGCGGCAAGCTATTGCGGACATGAGCCTCAGCCGGGGCCAAGTTCGCGGGAGTGTCGCACAAGATTACGGAAAAATTCCGGAAAAAGCACAGCGGATTACGGCGTGATGTGTTCGTAAAGTGTTGAAATTATTGGTAGCGGGGGGGAGACTCGAACTCCCGACCTTGGGGTTATGAATCCCACGCTCTAACCGGCTGAGCTACCCCGCCACACTTTTTCCTCTTATGGTCCAATGCTTTGCAAATTTTGGCGTAAAGTTTAACGCTGTGCCTTATTTTGTTGAAGATCATGCAGCGTAGGCTGTTACATCAATCTTCACTTTTCGGTATTATGACCCGATTTTGCCGTAATTCGCCACAGCTGGTTGCTGGCTTATAATGATTGGCGAAATAGCTTTTACTGATTCGTGCAATGGCTTGTGGCAGTCTCCATGCGACGATTGTCTGTGGTCTCCGCTCACCGTTGTGTTTTGAATGGCCTAACAAATCAGGGATAAGCATACGGAACGGCCCCGCCTCATTCAACCGCGTTTCTAAGGTGTGCCTGCGATCATGAAGCAAAACTGTTGCAATCTGGCGCCCCGCAACGCAGCTGTAAAGGTGGTTTTAATCTCCGCGATCATACCTACCGTTCTCATGATGGTAATCAAAATATTTCGTCGGGGTCAGATCTGCAAGCTGAAGTTTCCGCGATGCGTCGTGTCGGGTTTCTAAACTTAGCTCATGAAAAAGATTGGAACGGAGAAAAGGTGCCAAGTTATCTCGCTTGCTTTGTACCACGACTCTATTAGTTGTTTATCGCCGCCTTTGCCATCGCTATGCTGATCAACTACCCTCGATTGCAGCATCAGAAGGATCGCATAACCGCCCACGCCGGGAATGTGTTGGGGGTCGTTTCGCTGATCTTCGCGGCCGGCGTGGTCACCGGGATCCTGTCGGGCACCAAGATTGGGGACGCGATGGCTCAAGAGCGTGTTCGCGATTATCCCAGACGCGCTGGAGCCGTACCTTGCGCCGATTACCGGGTTGTTGAGCATACCGTTTACATTTTTCATCTCGAACGATGCTTTCTCTTACGGTGTGTTGCCGATCCGGGCAGAGGCAGGAGCGCGTTTCGAGATCAGCCCGGCTGAGATTGGCAGGGCGTCACTCATCGGACAGCCGGTGCATTTGCGTAGTCCGCTGGTGGCATCCACTTACCTTTTGGTGGGACTGGTGAAGGTCGAACTCGGCGATCACCAGAGATTCGCGCTAAAATGGACCCTCGTGACTTCGCTTATCATGCTTGCAGTTAGACTGGCGACAACGGTGATCCCAATAATTCGCCACACCATGAACCAGGCCCGCATTGAAACTGATTTGGACAGGAAAGGATTTGACCATGAGTACCCTTCAAGAAAAAAGCACGGCCGCGTCGAGGGTAGCGGGGTTGTCGTCGTTCAACGACCGTGACCATTCGTTGCCATTGAGCAAGAACGACCATCTGCTCAGGTGGGTAGAGAAAATGGCCCGACTCACCAGGCCGGCCGCGGTCCACTGGGTGGACGGCTCGCAGGAGGAGTACGACGCGCTATGCGTGCAGATGGTAGAGGGTGGCACCTTCATCAAGTTGAATGAAGAGCTGTGGCCGCGCTGTTACTACGCGCGCTCCGATGCGAGCGATGTTGCACGCGTAGAAGACAGGACATTCATCTGCTCACTTTCGAAAGACGGCGCGGGTCCGACGAACAATTGGGAAGACCCGTTCAAGATGCGAAGAAAGCTCAAAGAGCTGTTCGAGGGCTCGATGCGCGGACGCACGATGTACGTGCTTCCATTCAGCATGGGACCAGTGGGATCTCCGATGTCTCAGATCGGCGTGCAACTCACCGACTCACCCTACGTCGTCGTCAATATGCGCATCATGGCGCGCATCGGTGTTCCGGTCTTCGAGGAGATCGACAAGGATTACAAACGCGTAGTGCCTTGCATGCACAGCGTCGGCTCACCGTTGGAAGCAAATCAGAAGGACGTCCCCTGGCCCTGCAACAATGAGAAGTACATCGTTCACTTTCCCGAGACGCGTGAAATCTGGTCTTACGGTTCCGGCTACGGCGGTAACGCACTGCTCGGCAAGAAGTGTTTCGCGCTTCGCATCGCCTCGAACATCGCGCGCGACGAGGGGTGGATGGCCGAGCACATGCTCATCGTCGGAGTCGAGGACCCACATGGCGAGAAGACGTACGTCACCGCCGCCTTTCCCTCAGCCTGCGGCAAGACGAACTTCGCGATGATGATACCGCCTGCGGGTTTCGAGGGTTGGAAGATCTGGACGGTCGGCGACGACATTGCATGGCTCAAGCCGGACGCGGCCGGATGCCTGCGCGCGATCAATCCCGAGGCCGGCTTCTTCGGCGTGGCGCCGGGCACATCCGTCAAGACGAACCCGAACGCGATGGCTGCGCTGTCTCGAAATACTATCTTCACGAACGTCGCGCTCACACCCAAGGGCGGTGTGTGGTGGGAAGGAATGACTGACGAACCGCCGTCGGAGTGTCTTGACTGGCAGGGAAAGAAATGGACACCTGAGATTGCGAAAGAGACCGGAGCAAAGGCGGCTCATCCTAACGCCCGCTTCACTGCGCCGGCGTCGCAGTGCCCGTCGATTGACCCCGACTGGGAAAACCCGGAGGGCGTCCCTATCAGCGCGATCATCTTCGGCGGGCGTCGCGCGACCACCGTGCCGCTCGTCTACCATGCTTTTAACTGGAGTGCGGGCGTTTACGTGGGGGCGACCGTCGGTTCATAGCTGACGGCCGCCGCGGCTGGAACGATCGGCAAGGTGCGGCGCGACCCGATGGCGATGCTGCCGTTTTGCGGCTACCACATGGGCGACTATTTCCGGCACTGGATTCGTATGCAGCGGTCACTCTCGGAAACGCCTCGAGTCTTCCACGTAAACTGGTTCCGCAAGGACGCGGACGGCAAATTCATATGGCCAGGATTCGGCGAAAACATGCGCGTGCTCAAGTGGATTGTCGATCGTGCGCGGGGTCGCGCAATGGGTAAGGAGACCCCAATCGGATGGATGCCTCACTACGAGGACATCGAGTGGGAGGGACTCGACTTTCCGAAGCAGGACTTCGAGGAATTACAGGCTTGCGACCGCGAAGCCTGGCGGAATGAGGTCCTTGGCCATGAGGAATTGTTTATCGAGTTGCACGACCGATTGCCGCCAGAGGCCGTGTATGAGCGTGAACTCCTGATCTGCCGGCTTTGACCTGCCGACCGGGACCCCTATAGCCGTAGCCCAACGGTACCGTAGATGTGTCAGGAGCGTGAGGTTGAGCGCGACAAACGCAGTGCGACTCCGAGGATGATTGCTATTATGCCGATATAAAAGAGTAGATTACCGACTCGTAACGCCGTGGCGGAGTCTCCATATAACCCAGCCAGGACATAAATGATTATGCAAACAACTCCGGCTGCCATTAAAGATCGTCCCGCACCCTTGAATCTCATTGTTCTACCTTTGCTGATCCATATTTACTAACCCCAGGATAATTGGTTCTTAGAATAGTCACGAGCTTGATTCGGGCTGTCGTCAGCCTTTCGCGACGCTAAAGTCTTCCAGCAGTAGTAAAGAACGCTTTGAATCGAATACACCTTACTTCACCATTGTGCCTGTGCGACTCCAGCGTGTGTTGGTGAAAAAGTCCACGATCGGGTTACCACTTGAATCTGCGCTTTCATCATAGGACCAGTAGACAAACATCGCGCGGCCGATGACATAATCACGAGGCACGAAGCCCCAGTAGCGGCTGTCCTGGCTGTTATTGCGATTATCACCCATCACAAAATAGTTACCCTGCGGAACAACGATCTCTTTACCGTTCCCTTCGTGTTTGAATACCGCATAGTCGTCTTCAATAAAGTCGGGATTGTAATAAACGTCGTACGGCTCTTCAGGTTTGCGGGGCGGTTCTTTCGTAATCTCAAGCGGATCCTTCTTGTTGTGGTCGATGGCTTCGATACGATGCTCTGGAAGCACCTTACCATTAACCACGACGTTTCTGCCCTCCATACTAATGACATCGCCCGGCAGACCTATCACACGCTTGACGTAGTTTGTAGTTATCGGTTTGTTGTCAGGTCTCTCGTAGTCGCTCCTCGGATCGTAACGGTTGCCCGGATATTTGAAGACAATGATATCGCCACGACGGATCTCGCGTTGCGGCAGAAAAGACAAAGATTGCCCAGGCGCAAAGATAAACTTATTGACCAGCAGATGGTCTCCAATCGTGATGGTGTTCTGCATCGATCCGGTGGGGACCTTAACCGCTTGCACGATGAAGGTCATGCCAAACAGGGCCATGATTACAGTAACAACAGCAGATTCGAAATACTCGCGCCAGACCGTCTTTGGCGGACCCTTGGGCTGCGTATCCGGCACGACTGGATGGTCGTGTCCATTGCGATTAAACACTCGCGAGAACGAAAATGGACGGGGTTCCACCTTCTCTTCAGGAGCAGCTTCGGCTACTTGCGCGTTGGAAAAATCTCTCTTCATTTGAAGTCATCCTAGATACGTTACCGGTGAGGGTCAAGTTCTTACAACGGAAAGCTGACGTAACAGCGAATGCGGTCGCCACGTTCAGCTGCCGACCATACTTGCTTTCCGCAAGGCCACACCGCCGTCACTCGTCTTCATATTTCGCTATTAGAGTTTCCTGTTTGCCAATCGCTTCCAGGGCATTTTTTGCCGCAGCTACTTCAGCAGCCTTTATCGAGCGCCCTTCTCCTCTTGCGCTTCCATCATCCCAGCTCAATTCAACGTGAAACGTACGACGATGGGGCGGGCCCAGAGTTTCAACAACCGTATATCGGGGTGCGGGAAGTCGTTCGGCCTGAAGTTTTTCCTGGAGCATTGTCTTGTAATCCGCCTCTGCGGCAGCCATCGGGTTGGCTCGCTGAAGTTCGTCGCCGAGGGCGTGGACAACGAACGCCGTCGCGGCAGCAAGCCCTCCATCAAGAAATATTGCGCCGGTCAAGGCCTCCAATACATCAGCCAGAAGTGCATCCTTGCTGCGTCCGCCACTTTTCTCCTCTCCGCGGCCGAACCGGAGGAAGTTGCCGAGACGAAGCCGCAGGGAAGCGTTTGCGAGCGTCGGGGCACTGACCAATCGATGTTTCATCCTGGACAGTTCGCCCTCCGTGACTTCGGGATAGGCGGTACAAAGATAGTCTGCGACTACCAGACCCAGCACGGAATCACCAAGAAATTCATAAGACTCATTGTGAAGTTGGCGCGCCAGCTCTTCGGCTCCGGGCGCAACCTGTTCATGTGCCCAGGAGCGATGAGTTACTGCGCGCTCGAGCAGTGCCCGATTTTGAAAGTTGTAGACGAGGATTGTTTCCAGGAGGTCGAGATCAGGAACTCTGTTTTCTTGCTTTTTCAAAGGAGTTGATTGTATCACCACCCTAGCCGCGCTGCCCGGTTGGGATCCCGGAAAAACGCCGGAAGCATCGTCGAGGTTATCGATAACGCTCCCGGCGTCGGTGGCCGAAGGAACAGCGACTGGAGGCGCTCGGGTCTTAGCGGCGGTGATTTCTCTTCATTCGCGGTTTGGGGGGTGTAGTAGTTGTCTTCGTTGTCGTGGTCACATTGGGCTTCGTAGTGGTAGCAGCCGGTGTTGTCGTTTTAGCTGGCGTAGTTGTAGAAGTTACCGGCTTTGTTGCCGTTACTGTTCCCTCCGCGACAGTGCCTGCAGGGCTTGACCCAGCCGAATTCACACCCGAGGTGGGAGTAGACGCCGGGGCGCTAGCAGGCAGAGTAGTAATCGGAGTAGGGAGCGGTGGCAGAGGCTTCGTCAAAATACTTGCGATCATCTCGTTTAGACCGGTGTCTGTTTGGTTGTGCCTGTATTTGTACCAGGTGCTCAGACTCTCCATCCATTCTTTCTTGGCAGCCTGATTCGCTGGATCACTACCGGCAAGCGCAACGGCTCGAGCATAGGCATCGATCATCCGGTCGATTACCTGGTTAATGTTTTCCAGCGCCAGTTTACTTTGAGGTGTCTCATCTTTTCCCTCGCAGCAGGTCTTGTAATCGGCCGACAACTTTGTGTATTCCCCAGCTTCGTAACCTGCGGCAATGATGCCGTAAGTAAAGGGGAGCTTCTTCAGCTTGCTCTCATACTGCGCCACCTTAATCAGGTGGGGCAGAGCTTCTGTAGGGTTCTTCTGGATGGTCAGGTGACCAATGATGTTATTAAGGTATGCGAGGGCATCATCCTTACCCAAATAGGGTTCCCATTTCTCAGGCGCTTTCCCAGCTTCTATCAACTGCATGGCTTTCTTGGCATAGTTGATTGCATCCGCACTGAAAGCATCATTCTTAGCAGTTGCCGCCGCGAACCCAGCATAGGCGAGATCGGTCAGGACCTTCAGGTTCTCGGGCTCATCCACCAAAACAGCCTTTCCGACCTCAAAAGCCTTCGGGTAATCCTTCTTGTAATAGACAAGGTCAGTAACTTGATCCTTGCGGTTCGCTTTCTCATAAAGGGTGACGAAGTTTTTCAGATAGGCGCTAACCTTTTCCTCACCGGCGACCTCGGGACAAGCCAACCACTTCTTCGCCAGCTCGTTGGCCTTTGCCTGATCGGTTTTTAGTTTTTCGCGAAATTCGGTATACCACGCGAGTTTACTCTCAGGAGTGCATTGGGGATCCTGCGGTGTCGCGGCTGGTTGCTGCGGTGTTGCAGCTGGCTGCTGAGGAAACGCTGGTAAAGCAGCAATCGCTATTGCCAGCCAAATCGCTATTAACCCAATAGTTTTTTTCATTAGTTGTTCACAACCTCCAAGATCTTTTCTGCCATCTCCACACCCAGGGTGGCCACGAGCGACTTGTCCAGCGTCGCACTTTTAGCGCGACGTTGAGATGCATTCCCACAAAGACCGGTTGCCGATCTCGTCCTGGTGCATCTCGGAGGAGAGCACACGAAGGCGTGGATAAGAGTCAGGGTACTATTAAGAACGCCCGCAATATTCCTGCAACTACGATGAGCATGTCAAGGCCCGACACGCTTGCGGAAGGCCAACCCCCAAAACAATTGCGCCGGAGCTCGTATCACGTACGGGCTCAGGCGCAGATTGGGTGTTCCCAGCATTGCTGACTTGTTAAGACTTATGGCTGACGGGACTCAACTCGGCGCGGTCTCGCATCACCTGATGGAGCGCTTTTCCCGGCTGGCGGAGAAGTTCGCGGCTGCGCCACCGGCTTTGAAAACACTGGCTTTTGAATTTCAGGAGTGCGTAGATCGATGGACATAAGGACGCGTTTTACAGTATTTCGCGGAGCCTGTTTTTCGGTGGAAACGGATTTGGGTACATCAGCGTGCGTCGAAGGTGTCGGAGTCTTGATTTCGTCATCAGCGGCGGCAACGTCGGCAGCCTTCTCGACTTCAGCCTCGATGGCTTGAGCCTCAGCGGCTTCAGCCTCGGCAGCATCCTTTTCTTCCTCGTTTAGCTCCGCAGCCTTCGGGTCATTAGCTCCTGGACCGGGCGTCGTTGCCAGTTGCAGGTTAACCGGGGTACCAAAGCGACTGTTGAGCTCTCGATATATCTTGCCAGCGACTGCGGCTGGGAAGTGGCTGCGGGCGTCTGGTCCGCGTGAAATGACAACTACAGCGAGCCGCGGATTAGCAAGCGGAGCGTAGGACGTAAAAAGTCCCAGCCATCCACCCTGCCCAATGCAGGTACCAGTCTTGCCAGCGACAGTCTGAAGCGGATCGTAGGCTTTCTTACCTGAACCGTAGTTCACGGCCCCGACCATTCCAGGAACCATGCGGCGCCACGTCTCTTGCTCTACCTCGATCTGGCGACGCACCTTGCCTTTTAGCTTTGACTCTTCCTGGGCGTTGTGGGGTACATAAGGGACGAGGAGTTTGCCACCGTTTCCCATGGCTGAAACCAGAGTTCCCAACTGAACTGCGGTTACTTCAAAGTCGTCCCCGTGAGAAGACATGCGGTTTAAAGCCCACCCACTCTTTTCAAACGGCAACCGGCCAGGATACTCATTCGGAACATTAATGCCGGTTTTCTCGCCCAAGCCCAGATCCCGCGCGTAGCCCATCATCTTCTGGAACCCGACTCGACCGCCGACCTGCTGAAAGTAAGTATTATTGGAGTAGGCCAAAGCGTCAGTGAGGTCGATGTTATATCGCTCAGAAACGGTCGCGGTATTAGTCGGTTCAATCACCTTCTCCCCCAAGCCGGCAACTCCAGTAACGAGCTTGATGGTTGAGCAGGGTTTGAAACCACGCCGCATGGCCCATTCCTGATTAACAATGGAATAGACCCTTCCTGTCATCGGGTCCATCACGACGACTGTTCCAGCGTGATAACCAAGTGCGTTAACCGCAGCGCGGCGCACTTCCATGTCCTCGCCTGCAGTGTCGTCTCTGGCGATGAGGGCTTGGACTTCATCACGCATCGCCTTCTCAAGTGCTCTTTGACGCGCGATAGCTGCACGCCGGGCGGCTTCTGCACGCCGTCTTGCCGCTGCTGTATCGCGACGGTGCCGCGCCTGTATTCGTCGCAGTTCGGCAGTACGCTCACGTTTTGTCAGCGGCCGGCGAAGTCTACGCTCGAGCGACTTGAGTGAGGACGCCTGTTCTCTCGCGATCACTTTCCGCTGCTGGCGAACTTCTCGCGCAGTCAAGCGAGATCTTCTGCCGCGCCTGGAATCCCTTGCAACGAGCCTCCCGGAGCGGCGCCCGTGGCGACGTCCAGCTGAAGTTGACTTTCTTCCCCGCTGTGCGCGCGCAGCCTGCGATCGGGAGACCTTATTGCGCGACGCTGCTTTCTTCCGGGCGAATGTAGTGGTCGAAAAGGTGAAAGTTATAAGAATAGACAGAATTAGTGCGAATCGAAGTACATTAGGGGAACGTCGGGAAGGAAAAGTCAGGTTCATGCGGGCCTCGTTTACTTTCTGAGAATTTGGATTGCTCACGTTTGCCATGAGCCTTGGGCTTAAACTGAGGGGAGTTAGGAAGCTTCTGACGGCGCCCCATCTACTGGTAAAAGAACTCGATTTTGCATTCTTAAGAGGTTTCAAATTGCTCTCCTAAAAAATTCGGTCCCGAAGGCTCTAAAGTCTTGGTCTGGGCGACCATCAATCTGCAACATTGAGGAAGGGAGAATTCCCTGAAAAGGCGGTCCCCGGGGATATTTGATTTGGGACCGACACAAATATAACATTTGACGCTAGATGCGGCAATAGAAAAATAATGTTTTGTACATCATGATGTTGGTTGGTTGAGCAAGTGGTAAAGGTTAGTTGAGAAAAGTGGTAAATTTCGTTGATCACAATGTCTTCCCTTTGCTGGCTATTTGGAGTTTGTGATGAGAATTTCCGCGCTTTTAAATAGTTTTCGCGCCAGGCTCCTGCTCCTGCTGGCAGTCCTGCTGGGCCTCACGTTGGGTGTCCAGTATTACCTAAACCTGCGTGCCGTTAGGAGCAATGCCCACCTGATTGTCGAACAGGAGCAAGCCATTATGGCTGGCGTAGCGTTGGGGGTTAATAGCATTTCAAGCTCGAAATACCTGGATGAGATACGCAGCAGTCTGCGGGACCCCCATATTGATGAGAAAACCGGACGAGTAAGAAACGTGTTGGTGGTAGATAACGAAGGGTTGGTACAGGACAGTCTCGTGGAAGATTACTCGCCCCGCGAGAGCGGCGGCACAACAGTAAGGTACCAAATAAAGGATGTTTCCCTTCCGCCCCTGAGTAACGCTGTGGAGTTATCTGACGACAATCAACCGCTACCGTCCTGGTTGACAGCCTCAACGCCGGCGAAGCCGAATGAGCCCGGAGCCTTTTACTTTCCCCTTGAGACGACCAAGGGTCGATGGTACGTCATTGTTGTTCTTGAATCAGCAAACACGTTGACAAACATTCTCGAGCGCCAGGCATCGCGGTCTGCGCTTTACACACTGCTCCTCTTGCTTGCTACGACGCTCGTAACAGGCCTTTTCGTTTGGAGATTTACCAGGCCCATTAAATACCTATCGATCGCGGCGCGAAGGGTGGCCGGTGGTGATTTCAGCTTTCGTGTGCCTGCGGAACGGCGAGACGAAATGGGAGCGCTCGCCGCCGCTTTCAATGAGATGACGGCCAAGCTTGCACGTGCGCGAGAATTAGAAACGCAGCTCCATGAAGCTGAGAAGGGTGCCGTAGTCGGTCGCCTTGCGGCAGCTATCGCGCACGAAATCCGCAACCCGCTAAATTATATTAACCTGACACTGGATCACCTCCGGTCATCTCTGGCACCCGAGGACCCGGCAAAACGCGAAACATTTCAGCGTTTGGCGGGCCAACTTAAAGCCGAAGTGGCTCGCATCAACCGGCACATCACCGACTTTCTAAAGTATTCACGGCCTTCGGCACTGGACTTACAGGCTGTGAATCTCCACGTTGAGGTAGAGGATGCTTTGCGGATGATTGAAGTTCAGGCAGCCGAAAACGGTGTTGAAACCAATGTGGAGGCACAGGATCTCTTACCTCTCGTTATGGCGGATCGGGATTCTTTGCGCTCAGTTTTCACAAATCTGGTGATAAACGGTCTGCAAGCGATTGACGGGGGCGGTGGTAACATTGGGATCAAACTTTCGAGCGCAGAAGGTAATCGCGTGCAAGTGGAGATCTCCGATACTGGTAGAGGAATTGCACAGGAAGATATCTCCAAGGTGTTCGAGCCGTACTATTCGACAAAGGAGACCGGAACCGGACTGGGCCTCGCTATTGTGAGGAAAGTAATTGAAGATCATGGAGGCACGGTTAGCGTACGGTCCAAGCAAGGCAGTGGGACGACGTTCACAGTCACATTGCCGGTGAAACCCAAGGGAGGTAAGGATGAAGAATGAAGGCGGAAGGATGAAATAGGGCCGTGAGCTTTAGTTTCATCCTTCATCCTTCATCCTTCAATCCTTAAAAATATGACCCGCAAAAGCATACTGGTAGTAGACGACGAGAAGTCGCAGCGAGAAATTCTGGATCTCATCCTCTCCGGAGAAGGCTATGAGGTGACCACGGCCTCCTCTGGCGAGGCCGCTCTCAAGTTTGCCAAAGACCGTCGTTTCGATCTCGCGCTGACCGATCTAAAGATGACGGGGATGGACGGCATCGAACTATTGCAACACCTCCTCGCCCTCGATTCATCCATTATCGTAATTCTCTTAACAGCTCATGGCTCGATCGAATCTGCCAAAGAAGCGCTACGCCGGGGCGCCTTCGATTATTTGGAGAAGCCCTACGATAAGGACGCCCTGCTGGAAACAATCAACCGCGCGCTCGATAAGCTGGATGCGATTGACGTTGAGATCATCTCGGCTTCTCCCAAGATGGAATCGGTCAAGAGGATGATTTTGAAGGTGGCGCGCTCAAACTCGACGGTCCTGATACGTGGTGAATCGGGAACCGGGAAGGAGTTGATTGCGCGCGCGATTCATAATCAATCGCCGCGTGCTCAGGAGATGTTTCAGGCAGTCAATTGCGCTGCTATAAATGAGAATCTGCTTGAATCCGAGCTATTCGGTCATGAAAAAGGCTCGTTCACGGGCGCCCATGCCGACAAGAAGGGACTCTTTGAAATTGCCGATCGAGGGTCATTGTTCCTTGATGAGATTGCCGAGCTTGATGTAGCCATGCAGGCGAAGCTCCTGCGCGCGCTGCAAGAGCGTAAGATTCGTCGTGTTGGTGGCAGTCATGAAATTGGAGTTGACGTGCGCGTTATAGCGGCGACCAATCGCGACCTACGGGCGATGGTGGCGGATGGAAGATTCAGAGACGACCTTTATTACCGGATCAACGTTCTCTCGGTGGACGTGCCTCCTTTGCGGGAAAGGCGCGACGACATTCCTGTGCTGATCGATTTCTTCCTGAAGAAGCACACTCGCAACACGTCGCGGCTCGTGCGCGGTCTTACTTCTGAAACTAGGAAGCTGATGATGGATTACAGTTGGCCAGGCAATGTCCGACAGCTTGAGTCGGCCATTGAGCGGGCCATCCTGCTCTGCGAAGGCGATCAAATTACGATTGAAGATCTGCCGCTTGAAGTTAGACAGGAGTCTCGACCCACTGTGCAGGGTGCATTCAAACTCCCGCCGGAAGGCATAAATTTCGAGGACGTCGAGCGCGATCTGCTAATCCAGGCGATGGAGCAAACGGACTACAACATAACAAAGGCGGCGAAGTTGCTGGGTCTAACGTTTCGCACGCTGCAGTATCGGCTGGAAAAGTTTGCCATCAAGAAACCCGAGGGCAAGAAGGAAGCGGCAGGATAGCGGGCGCTTTACTAACCGCTTCTGTGCCGGGCCGCAATTCGGTCTGATAACTCTGTCTGGAGCTTAGATAATAATAATGACTCAACTCATAATTGCGGTGGTTTACTGCGGACTTGCGCTCTGCACACTTTCAGCTTGTTCCAAAACTGCCAACACTCCAGCGAACGCCTCGCAGGCAACGCCGCCCGAATCGACGGCTAAGCCGAAAGTTTCGTCGCAATCGGTAGTTAAGGTTACGGCCCATCCGGTCGAACTTCCCGTAAACGGTTCAGGAGAGGCAGTCGTACGCATCAGTATCCAGGCCGGTTATCATATCAACGCAAACCCACCGACTTACGCTTACTTAAAAGCCACCGAGCTGGAACTCCCGGCATCTGAGGGAGTCTCAGTAGGCTTCATCAAGTATCCGAAGCCCATTACCATGAAGTTTTCCTTTGCTGAGAAGCCTCTGGATGTCTACGAAGGAGAAACGGAGTTAAGGGTCCTTTTGAAGGCTGCCAATTCATCGAAGCAGGGTAATCACTCCTTAGCCGGTAAACTGCGCATCCAAGCTTGCGACGATCAAGTTTGTTATCCACCCGGGTCGCTTGATGTCATGATTCCGGTGAAGATTACGTGAAGACATTTTGGATGATTATTGCCGGCCTTTGTATCACCGCTGCCGCGGTATTTTTGTTGCGCGGGGATTTTGATACGGCGTTTGTCGTAGCAACGATCGGTACCATTGCGTGGTTTCTCAACTTTCGTACTCAAATGACAGAGATTACTAATTTGTCAGATTCTGACCAGCAAAAGATCATGGGGGCAGAGGATTTAGATGAAGATTAAGCGAAGCGGAAGGGTTCTGGTTGTTCTTTTCACCATTATGTTGCTGCAGGCCCCGGTCGCACGGGCGGCGGAGGAAGCTGATGTTCGCGGAACAGTCCACCGGGTGTTCCAACAATTAAAGTCCCGAGATTACAGCGCCATTTACGACTCCTTGCCGGCAGCAACGCGCACAAAGATGTCGCGCGCGCGGTTCACTAGCGGGCTGAAGCGTGCGCAAGACATGTACGTGCTCGACCGGATTGACGTTGGATCAATAAGAGTCTCAGGCAGCATAGCGATCGTGGACACAGTACTTTACGGGCGGGTTGTGAGCCCAATTGAGACGGAGGGGAAGATTGTTGTCCAACAATACCTTGTGCGTGAGGAAGGGAAGTGGCGTGTGGCCACAGGCGATCGAGGAACCATTCAGCGATTCCTGGGAGCCAATCCCGCTTTTGGTCGCAAATTTCCGATTCGCACGCCGCGGATTTACGTGAAGCAGAATAACAGTTGGATTGAATTCACAATGCCGCGGTAAGCAGGCGGGTGGATCACGGGTGCAAAAGACCTTCAACTCATCAACAGGTCATCAAATGACAACTGCGCGTCGTCAACCTGCACGGTAAACTCCCCGTGTCGAATTCGCGAACGAGAAACGTCTAAAGCTTCTCGCACGGCGTCGAGGTGAAAGCGGATGATTCGCGGCGTGACGCGGACCGAAGGGATGCGCCGCTTCCGAGCAAGCCTTCGGACAGTAGACTCACTAACCTGCAAAACCTTTGCAAGCTGCCGTGCGGTCAGAAATTCTTCGCGCTCTTCCATCATTCAATGGTGCAATCCTAACGTAATCGCATTCAGTCAGCCAAACATAAAACAGTTTACCGATTGACCAGATAGACACCCGGGTATTGGCCTCTTTGAAAAGCGCGGTTCGCGTTTACAGTAGCTTTGAAATCTGACTGAAGCCGGCAGCCCTGCCCGCGCTTCAGGGGGAAAGCTGATTTGGCGGAGGAGGGAATGACAGAGCTACCCGATAGACTGCGGCCCCTTCAACTTCCACGTCTCGGGCTATGGGTTCAAGGCCGTTAGGCTTCGCTGTAACTCGATACTTTGCCGCATTAGGCGTTAGCCGAAAAACAAATGACCCCGTCTCATTTGTAACGCGGCTGTCAATTTTCTTCGCTGAACCATCTTCTTGAAACTTTGCCAATTCAACGCGGACTCCCGCAACGCTACGTCCGGCTTGGTTGAACACGCTACCACGTACAAAGGCGATCGAACCCTCGTCAATTGTCAAAATCAAGCGATCGCCCATTGATCGTGTCTTGCCTGCTTTGACTTCCATGTTCTCAACCGTACCAACACTCAATCCCGGCTTTCTGAAAGTTAGACCATAGAAAGCCGGGGGCAAACGTTGAATTGCAAATGCTCCGTTTTTATCCGTCACGTGACGACTAACTTCGCGTTCACCCTGCCTGACCACAATTGTAATCCCGTCAGCTGTGCCGGTTTCGACTCTGACCTTGCCTTTAATGCCTCCGGTTGAGCGGTCTTGCGCGACGCCCGGGTTTGAGGTCAGCAAAAACGTAGCAAAGAGCAGAAACGCAAATCTCATAGATTTCATCGCGAAGTCTCCAGGTTAAGAAGTAAAGCAGTCCGAACAAATCCAAATATACTACGTTTAGTTAATCTAGGCTGAGATTCAACCCGTTCTCTTGATGCTTCCATGAGCCTGCATGTTGCTTCTTTGCCCGCCCATTGGCCGCATCAAACCCAGTTCGTATAATCTCGGTGAGTCTCAGACTTGCCTGACATAGTGGATCGAAAGTTGACGAAACTTCCCATTCATATCGTGCAGCACTCCAGGAACCAAAGGTGGAAAATCGCGAAGCTAACTTGCGTCGCCGTTGCCTTGTGCCTTCCCTGTCTTTCAAGCTCAAGGGCGCAAGATCCAGCTTACAAAGCGCAACGGCCCCGGCAGGTTTTCCCTACAAGAGCTCAGGAACCCGACGACATCGTGCGTATTGACACGGATCTCGTTGCTGTTGACGTGACCGTTACTGACGCAACTGGCCGCTTAGTCAGGAATCTCCAGAAGCAGGATTTCAAGCTGTATGATGATGGAACAGAACAACTGGTATCCTTTTTTCAAGTAGAGAGACGAGCGGGGCAGCCGCGGCCGCTGGCGCTTGTGTTTGCTCTGGACATCTCAGGCAGCATGACAGCTATAGAGATGGTCCGGCTGCGCAGCGCGCTGCAGGCATTCTCGGCCAATGTTGCCGATCAACAGGCTGTCTACGCGGTTATGGCCTTTGGGATGAATGTGAAGATACTGCAAAAGTTCACTTCCGATCCGGAAAAGCTTGATCGGGTATTTGAGCGAATTGCGCGAGAGCCAAGCGGGCTATCAACTCATACTTACGACGCAGTAGACGACGCGATCCGATTACTGGTGCGCCAGGCTCCCAGAACGCGCGAGCGGAGATTGATGAAGCGCGCCATAGTGGTGGTGACAGATGGTTTTCCGGTGGGCGATACAGTTTCTGCTCAAACTGTCATTGAGCGAGCTAACGCGGCTGACGTAAGTGTCTATGTCGTGACGCTACCTTCTTATTCGCGCATGATGCCGACCTCAACACAAACTCCACTGCCAACCCCACTTGACGTGAGTGGGCTGGCAGATTCTACCGGCGGCCGGAGCGTTTATGCGGAAGAGAAGGATTATGATCCACTCTTTCGAGCGCTGGCGGAGGAAGTTACCTCGGCTTATGTCCTGGCTTTCTATCCTGCGGAAGAGAAACGGCGTGACGGTCAGTTTCACACGCTCAAAGTTGAAGGGCCGAGCGGCGTTACTACCAGGCAAAGCCGGCCGGGCTATCAAGCACTAGCGGGAGACAAAAAGCGGTAGGCTGGAGGCTGCCTGCAGGTTTCTACAAAATATCTGTTTATCGCCCCTACACTGGCTGAGGACTGGGCCCTTCAGTCCTCGTCCTCGTCGTCGTCCAGAGCTTCTTCTTCAACAATATCCAGCTCGACGGGATCAAGTCCGACCACTTCCAACTCAACTCCGCATTCCTCGCATGAGACCGTATCGCCCTTATCTGTGTCCATATCGACGTGGACATCAGCATCGCATTCCGGGCAAGTTCCTGTCGGCACTTTTTCTACCTCCGGCGTAAATTTTGAAGGTAGTGGTGCACCCATGATGTCGGGGAGACCTCCACCTGTTATGATTTGGCTGGCCACAATCTAACCGCGGCTGCTGGATTTTGCAACCCTCTTTTCTCCGACCTACTCTGGCCAAAAAACAAGCTGAAACTGGATTTCGGGTTATCTTTCCCGGGATCCGGAGGTTGGCAGGGCCCGAGTTGTCTTCAGGAAAATTTTAACGACGACGGCGACAAGAAATCGCCGCAGCCGAACCTCCTAACCGTTGATTTTATGAGTGACCTAACTGACTATGAAAAAGTTTTACCGCCATGAAAGGGTTTCCAGAGTTGATCCGTTCGCCTAAGCGCTGGGGAAATTGGAGCAGTAATGAAGATATCCAAAAGAGCCACAACTATTGCGCAGGTGCTAGTCATGTTATCGCTGGTCTCAGCGCCGGTAAGCGCGCAGCGCCGGCGCCCGCCCGCGCAGAAAACTCAGCCCTCGGCACCGTCAGTCCAGGCGGCAGTCTCGCTTGACACTCTTCTGGCCGCCAATAGCTACAGGATCTATGGCGAGGTGAGAGGTGTGGGCCAGTTGCTTCGGTCCGCGGGAGTTAACGACATTTTGGATTCGGTGATGAAGCTGGCAGCTCCGCCCAAAGAGTTCAAGACACTGGTTTCGTGGCTCAACTCGCAGGCAGACGCGTTGATGAATTCGCGCCTGATGTTTGCGGCCTGGCCCTCACGCCCCCAGCTTCCCCAAATGTTGTTCGCCATTGAATTTGCTTCCACCGAAGAAGCACAGAAGTTCGAGCCACAGCTCAGGGGATTCCTCCCAAAGTTTCTGCCGATACCCCCTCCCGAAGGTTCTCCAAAGCCCCCCGATAACAAGAATGAAACCGCCTAAGCGAAACTAAAAGAAACGTCTCCACCACCCCCACGGTTCATTCTCAAAAGGTCCGGAGCACTGGTATTGATTAGTGAAACGCCGTTTACTTTTAAGAACCTAAGACCTACGGGTAGTAAATTGTTTGCTGAAGACGAGAACTTTCGCCAGGTGCACAACAGGTTCAACTCTGAATCCGTTTTCCTTTATTTCGATGTTGCCTCGGTCGAGAAAGAAAACCAGGAACGGATACGAAGGATGGAGGAAGATGAGAGAAAGCTGCAGGAAATCGAAGCCGCTAATCCGCGGAAGGCAGAGCCGGAGGATGCTTCCCCAGTCAGCCAGATGAGGCCTAACGAGCCTCAGGAAGAGCCCCCATCGCCTGCGCCCGTCATCGTCGGTCCGCCGCAAGCGACCCTAGGTGTAAGTCCGGAAGAGTCGCCAGCCGATCAAACCAGCGCCGCGGCCGGGGAAGGTGGATCGGATCAGTTCATGCCATCCCTTAACTTTCCGTCTTTACTACTTTCGGGCGCGTCTTTCGGCGGAGCAGCAAAATGGCCTGAAGCAATCGGAGTCGCAATTGTTTTCGATGGCGACTCTTATTTCATCCGGAGTTTGCTCATGAACGGCCCTGATGGCAGAGGAAACGCGGTACCCTTCATTCCCCAACTGGTTTCTGGACCAGCGCTCATTCCTGAATCACCATCGATACTGCCCGCGGACACTGAGCTGCTTGTGGTTGCCTCACTCGACTATCCGCAGATCTATGAGGGAATGGTTAAAGCAATGACCGGTGCAAAACGAAGCCTTGCACGACCAAACGAGACAAACAATCAGAGATAATCAGCCGGCGTTGCCCTTCGCCGCTTATGAGAAAAAGCTGGGAATTAAGATCAAGGAGGATCTCTTGCCTCTGCTCGGCAATGAGATAGCACTCAGCATTCCAGTCAAGGTTCTCGGTCTAAGTCCCCCTAACGCGTCGCCTTTTCCAGGTCCCGATCAACCTTCTGAAGGCTCCGAACAAAAAGCTCCGCCGCCATCGGCGCCGAGCCCCATCGTGGCAATCCTGGTGAAAGACAAAGACGCAGTGCGCACATTGATCCCCAGGTTGATCGAGTCTCTTGGTTTCAAGGGAGCGAATCTCTTAGCGCAAACCGAGAAGCGTGACGACACGGAACTGGTCTCCTATGCAAATGCTATTTCTTATGCGTTCATCGGCAACTTTCTGGTTGCGGGTACCGATACAAAAGCGATTCGGCACGTGGTCGACGCCTATCTGAATCACCAAACACTTGCTTCAGACAGTCACTTTAGAAACTATACGCGCTGGCAACCGCGTCAGGTGCTGGGACAGGTCTACGTCTCCCCCCGTTGATGAAGAGTTTCGGCGCTATGACCGGAGACATGAATTCGCCGATAAACGAGATGTTGAGAGACTTCCTGTCCCAACTGAGCCCAGCGTCCGAGCCTATTACTTATGCCCTTTCAAACGAAGGAATCGGCCCTCTCCACGAGTTGCACATTCCAAAGAACCTCGTCATGTTGATGATTGCGGGATTTGCGAGCGGGAGTAACCAGTCTCCGCTGGCGAGTAATGAAGCAATTGCGAAGACCGCGCTGCGAATGGTAGCGAGCGCCGAGATGACCTACCAGTCAACCAAAGGAGCCGGAAACTTTGCCACGCTGGATCAACTGGTAAGTCAGGGGCTGGTGCAAAAAGATCTGCTGGAGAAATACGGATACCAGATCGAGCTGATCGTTTTGGGAACCAAATTCGAAGCTACTGCCGTACCCACTGAGTACGGAAAGACGGGCAAAATGTCGTTCTTCGTTGATGAGAGCGCAGTGGTCAGGGGTGGCGATCGCGGCGGCTCACCAGCGACGATTGTCAACAAGCCGGTGCAGTAGCTGACTCTTGAAAGATTTTAAGCAAAGGATTGCGGGCGCGGTTTCTTTAACACTTAGTGAATCAGTCGTGGATCTCCAGTTTGGGCGCAGGAGATCTGGATTACACGATACTTTTTCTTAATCTGTGAAATCTGCGTAATCAGCGGATTGTTTTCTTAGTGTAGATTGTGGATCTCGACTGACTCAACGGCTTCGGCCAACTCAAAACCAAAGACCCGAGAATAGAAGTAAAGCTCCGCATCCAAAGCGCGTTTAATATTTTGCGCCTGGCGAAAACCATGCTGCTCGCCTTCGAACGCAACATATGCGACGGGCACTCCTTTCACACGCAGAGTTCGAACCATCACTTCCGCCTGGTTTGGTGGTACAACCTTGTCTTCAAGCCCCTGAAAAAAGATGACGGGACACGATAGCCGGTCAGTGAAGTTGATTGGCGAACGTAGGTAGTAAATGTCTCGCCGTTCCGGATAGGGTCCGAATAGTCCATCAAGGTAACGCGACTCAAACTTGTGAGTTTCCTTGGCAAGAGCCTCGGCATCGCTGACACCATAGTGGCTGGCCCCGGCTTTGAAGGCATCTCGAAAAGTGAGGGCGCAAAGTGTGGTATAGCCGCCGGCGCTTCCACCCGTGATCATCAACCGATTGTTATCCACTTTGCCTTCATCCACCAGATAACGCGCGCCGTTTACGCAATCATTAACATCAACCACGCCCCATTGATCCTTGAGCCTCTCGCGATAAGCTCTGCCGTAACCTGTGCTGCCACCATAGTTCACATCCAGTACGGCAATTCCCCTGCTCGTCCAATATTGAATGCTCAGACTCAGTGCCGTGGCCGCCGCAGATGTGGGCCCACCGTGGCTTTTCACAATGAGTGGCGCACGTTCGTCTTCCGGTGCGTGGCAGTCTCGGTTCTGAGGTGGGTAGAAAAATCCGTGAGCCGTTAATCCATGCTCGGTGGGAAACTCGATGGCCCGTGGAATAGAAATGTACCCGGCATCAATCTTGAGATTGTTGGAACGGCGAAGGACGCCAATCTTGCCAGTCTGCAAATCGAGTTTCACAATTGACGGTGGTTCGGTCGGCGAGCCCGCGCGAAATACAGCCTGCCCCAGTGCCGCCCGCACGTAGCTTATGTCAGTGTAGGCGGTATCGAGCTGTTCCAGTTTCAGAGTTCGCGTGTCGATCGTACCAAGGCGCGAGATACCCCGCTCACCGTAAGTGCAAACAATCCTTTCCGCAGATTCAAATGCATAACTCGACATGCCGAACACCCATTGCGGCATGCCGAATTCGGCGTCTTTCTCACAGACGATTTCGACTGCTCCGAGGGAAAGACGATAGAGATTCCACCAACCATTACGATCAGAAACGAAATAGAGCACGCCACCCGGCGACCACTCTGGCTGAAATATTGACTCACTGATTCCGCCTGCAACGAGTTGCGTCTCACGCAGGGAGCCGTCCGGACGTAGATCGGCAACCCACAACTCGCTCCCATCCCAGGGCATATTGGGATGATTCCAGGTAAGCCATGCTAGGCGCGAGCCGTCCGGACTTAGTCGGGGCGATGAATAGAAATCATTACCAGAGACCAGCACCTCTCCGCCGTTATTCTCACCCTCAAGCGTGAGTCCCACGATCGTGTTTACGGCTTCGCGGCCTGGAAACCTGTGGTCTTCTCTCACACAGACCAGACGGTTCCGCTGATCGTCGACGATTGCGTCCGCGTAACGCAGCTCAGTCGCCGGAGTAATCGGGTGAGGTTCGGCGCCCTCGATCTGTTTATAAAGACGCTGATCGGCGAAATTGGAAAAGTAAACGGTGCCATTCCGGACCACGAAGTCGCCGCCGCCATATTCATGAACACGCGTTCGCGCGTTGAATGACGGAGGATTGACAGCGGTTGTGGGTCCAGAAGGTTCGCGTCTGACGATTACGTTGCGGCCACCCTCCGAGGGGCGCATTTCAATCCAATAGATGTCCTCTCCGTCGATTGCCGGCTGAATCAGCCCGACAGACTCGCTAACAATCAAGTCGGAGGTTATAGGCGACTTCCATGAACCGTGGGGTAGTGTCCTTCGCTCTGCCATCCAGGCAATTCCTCTCAAGAGATATTTAGGAAGGCAGATAAGGTAACACACACTTCCGACATAGGATTCCCCCTAATCCTCCCCCCGATACGAATTTGCGAAGAATTTGTTACAATCTCGAAAAGGCTTTACAAGATCACTGCAACCTACTGGCTCTGACTCCGGCGCTACTATGTCTCATCGTTAATTCTCCCTAGGGAGAACTGAGATAAAAGCAAGGGCGTCGGTCTTGGGGGAGGTCGACGCCCTCTCTTTTTGCCTTCATTCCTCTGAAATCTGCCTTCAGGCCTCGCTTTCTCTAAACTCTAGTCCGTACAAACTGGCTGCACGTAGCCCGAGTATTTAAGTTCGGCTCCGATTGGGGCAGGTCAAAGCCACTTCTCTACTGCCCCTACATCAAAGTATCAAGTTTGCTCGCAAACCAGGACACTACGTGCTGCTGGAAGATTTGACTCGCATCTTAAACAGGATCACAATTCCCACGCTCTTCCTCGCTACACTCGAAAGGTGACACGCCATGTTCCGTTTGCTCATTGTCCTGACTGCTTTCGCCTTACTAGTCGTTTCGCTTCCGTCCCCGACATCTCGCGCTCAAACATTTCGTCCGGTCGTACGCGGCAAACGGGGAGTGATTGCCGGTGGCCATCCGCTGTCAGTCGAGGCAGGGATGCGCATACTCCAGCAGGGCGGTAACGCGGTTGATGCTGGTGTGGCGACAATCCTCGCTGCATCGGTAATTGAGTTCTCTCACTTCTCATTTGGTGGCGAAGTCCCCATCCTGATCAAGTTGAAAGGAAAAGAGGTCGCGGTAGTCGAAGGAATGGGTGCTGCGCCAATAAAAGCCACACGGGAGTTTTTCATTAACCGCGCAAAGCAAGAGGGATCCGGCATGGCTACCATGGCGGGCGCAAAATCCAGCATCATTCCCTCGACCGGTCCGCTCCCCGCAACAGTCCCCGCTGTATTAGACGCATGTGTTACTGCACTCGATCAATTTGGCACAAAGTCTCTTAGCGAGGTGATGCAGCCGGCAATCGAGCTTGCAGATGGGTTTCCGATTGACGAGTTGCGCGTTCAATACATCAAGACTCGCGGTAAGGTGTTCTCACAGTGGGCTGACGCCAAGCGAATATTCTTACCGCGTGGCGAAGTGCCGCAACTGGGCGACGTGTTTGTGCAAGCGGATCTTGCTCGCACGTTGCGCGAAATAGTGAGGGCCGAAACGCAGGCCTCGAGAAAAGGTCGTCATGCGGGCCTGATCGCCGCGCGCAATTATTTCTACAAAGGCCCAATCGGCGCCCGCATTGGTAATTACATGCAGAAGAATGGGGGATTACTGGCGGCAGCAGATCTCGCGCGATGGCACGCGAAGGTAAGCGCCCCGGTGAAGGCGGACTATCGCGGTCTTGAGGTTTACAAAGCGGGTTTTTGGACAGCTGGTCCGGCAATGGTTGAAACGCTCAACCTGCTTGAAGGTTACGACCTGAAGAGCCTGGGCCATAATTCGCCAGATTACGTTCATACACTTATAGAAGCGCTCAAGCTCGCCCTTGCAGATCGAGATCGCTACTATGGCGATCCCAACTTCGTGAAGATTCCGATGACCGAGCTGTTATCGAAAGATTATGCCACCTTACGGCGCACGTTAATTGATCAGGAACATGCTTCTTTAGCCCAACTACCAGGCGACCCTTTAAACATGAAGGCCGTGCTGGCGAGCGCCGTAAAAACTATTAGCCGCGCCTCGACTGTTCCGGAATCCGAACGAGCCAACGACACAACCTGTGTAAATGTAATCGACAGGGACGGGAATATGTTTAGCGCAACCCCGAGCGGCGCCTGGCTGCCCGCGGTTGTTGCTGGAGACACTGGGGTACTAATGGGTCAGCGCTTGCAGTCGGCGCTCACCGATCCAAACAGTCCCAACGTCGTAGCGCCCGGTAAGCGTCCGCGGATCACTCTCACGCCTACGCTTGTCTTGCGAAATGGCAAACCGTTTATGGTCTTGAGCACACCCGGTGGGGATAATCAAGATCAAGCTTTGCTGCAGGTTCTGCTGAACATCGTCGAGTTTGGCATGAGTCCGCAGGAAGCTGTCGAAGCAGCTCGCTTCGACACGCAGCATTACGTCAGTTCGTTTGACGATCATGAGTTTCTACCGGGTTCGCTGAATATCGAGTCGCGAGTTGATGAGAAAACGATCGCGGCCCTGCAAGCGCGCGGTCACAAGGTGAAGGTCCAATCTCCCTGGGGCACGCTCTCTGCTCCCACTGTGATTGTGTATAACCCGCAGTCCGGCGTTTCGTCAGGAGGTGCCGATCCGCGAAGAGGAAGATACGCTGTAGCCTGGTGAATCCTGATAGCTCTCCTCACTGAGGGAGAAGACGAGCAGAGACCGCGCCAACCCCAAACGCCCAGGAAGGGCTCAGAAGAACCTGACTGATGGCAACGCATCTTGAAGAAGCTGGAACCGTAGAAGCAATCTCCTCTACTGAGCGCTGCCCGAATTGTGGCGGGGAACTGGTAGCCGAGTACTGTCACAAATGTGGCCAAAAGAAAATTCACCGCCACGAATTCTCGATGAAACATTTCATTGCCTATCTAGTCGATGAATGTACCGACCTGGAGTCAAACAAGATCGTCAAGACCCTGTCTGCCTTGCTGTTCAGACCTGGACGTCTTACTGCGGAATACCTGGTAGGCAGGAAAGGCAACCACATAAACCCGATCAGGCTCTATCTAACTTTTAGCGCGATCTACTTTCTCTTCGCCTGGGGGACCCTTTCAGATATTAGAGGTGGGTGGGGCGGAGAGAGCGGCTAGAAGTCCCACAACCATTGCCATGGCCCGGCAGAAGGGTTTAGAGCCCAAGGTGCTCGCTAACCAGATTTATCAGAAGGCGGAAAGGTATGCTGGGTTGTTGAGATTCGCTAGCGTCCTGGTTTCGGGATTGTTCCTATCGTTGCTGTATTTCGGGATGAAAAGATACTACGTTGAGCATCTAATCTTTTCTCTTCACTACTACTCATTCGACTTCCTGTGCAAGAGTGTCTTCGCTTTGTTGTTTATTGTCGCAGGCGCAATAGGCGCGAAGCTGCCGGTTCTAGTCTTAAACTTCTTTTATCCCCTTGCATTGATCTATCTTATCCTCGCCCTGCGTAGAGTGTACAAACAACGCTGGCCCAAGACCTTGTTCAAATCGGTTGTGCTTTTTGCATGCGAGACACTTCTGTTCATCGCGGTAAACATTGCCGGCTTCATTATCGCTTATTCATTTGCCTGACAGCTTGGGCAAGGCTATTTGGGAACCTTCGACATTGGACTTCAGATGGCGTGAAATAAATGCTGCATAAACATTTTAGGCTCAGCAGATTTGCCGGTTGGGAAGGGGGCAAAGCGCAGCGCGCCCCCGCTCTAGCTTCGCAGCCACTCAACCTTGAACTAACAACAAACGATCCCCTTTAGTTGGCTTCTGACGTCTTCGCCACGATCTTCACATGTTTTCGGATCGCATCATCCAGGTACGCTGACCGCTCCCAACTCGTCCCGCTGGTGCGGAAGCGAACGATGCCCTCGTGGTCAATGACGATGTAAGTGGGAAATACGCCCACGCGAAACGCCCGCTGAACCCGCCGGTCGCGATCCCAGTACTGAGGCCACACCATTTTGTTCTTCGCGGTAAAGTCGCGCCAGGTTTCCTCTTCAGTATCCGAGCTGATTCCGATCATTACGAACGAAGGCTCTTTTGCGTACCTCTTGTGCAAGTCACGCATCAACACGAAGCCGAGATTGTAATGAAAAATAGGAAGGGCACCATCAACAGCCAGCCCCTGCCGGAATACCGCCTCGGCCTCTTGCAGTTTCTTTTGATTCTTGCCCTCGGCCTGTGATTGGAAGGCAAGCCCTTTTAAGTTGTACGCCGGCAGACGAAGCCCAGTATCGTTTCCTGCGAATTCAAGAACCTTGTCGCAGCTTTCCACGACGTTCTTATGTGCCTCCAGACCTTGGTATGCCCTGGCCATTCCCAGGAAGCATTCGGCCGACTTCTTATCGCGCATCTCGTTCGCGCGCTTGAAGCTCTTCAAAGCCTCTTCGTATTTATGCCGGCGCAGAAGGTCGAGCCCCTTCTGGTATTGGACATCGTAGTCACCGTCGCTGACCTGGCCCTGAACGTCAGCATGGCACATTAGTCCGGCCACAGATTTGCTTCCTGGCGGTCCCAACACCAGGACCACTATGCTTAGGAGCGCTCCCAGTCTGACGCCCAAAAAGCAACCCCGCCGAGCGCGGCGCTGCTCAATAGGAAATGTTACCGTCTGCATCTACCTGATCCTCCGTTCGACTGCATCATATAACCGGAATCATGTGGAACCTCAAGTGGAATTCAGCGGTTCCAGAGCAAAGACCAACTGGAGCGAGAAATACGAGTGGAGGAATGTTCACATTTTTTCGATTTAATATTTATCATTTGGCATTTAGTGCTGGAGTAACAAAATGTCTATTGTGTATATCAGACGACTGATGGGAATTTTGTTTGCCCTTAGCTTCTTGCTTGCGGCCTTCGCTCAGCCCAGGGCAATCCCTCCACGGGAAAAGCCCAGCGCTGAAACTGCCCGGCTCCTTGCTTACGACCGGTCTACTGCGCTCGATCTCAAAGAGGACTCCGCAAGGGAGCAAGATGGCGTCCTGATACTAGATGTTATTTCCCCTGGGCAGTGGCGCCCACTGATGCCCAAACAGATCGGCAGCGTGTGATCGACGAAACGATCGAAGTCCGCCGGGCGTTGGATTTGCTGCTTGCGCAGCCTCAAGTGAATAGAAAGCGCATTGGCTTCGTTGGGCACGATTACGGTGCGATGTATGGCGCGCTCGTCGCGGGTGTGGAGAAGCGCGTGAAGGCCTACGTACTGATAGCGGTGATAGAAGCTTCAGCGATTGGTCACTCAAGTATTGGCCCGTCACAGCCTCCAAAGGTGAAGAGTTTTATCGGCAATCTATGAACGCACTTGAACCCATCAAAAGTGTAGCTCATGCCGCTCCGGCGGCACTCTTGTTTCAGTTCGCTAATATAGACAAGTACATTCCGAAGGCTAGCGCCACCGCGTTCTTTGCTGCGGCCAGCCAGCCGAAACAAATCATTTGGTATGATGCCGACCATCACTTAAATGTTGACGCGGCGCGGAAGGATCGGCGCGCGTGGTTCGAGCGGCAGCTTCGTTTAGTTGAAAGGAGCGGGAACTAGATTGACGCCGGCGTCTGCTATGCGAGAAGGCTTTTGGAATGCGAGTTTGCAAAGACACAACGAGAAAGGGTGGAATGCAACTCTCTATTTACCAGCGAGCAATGCGGTAATTTCTTCTCTGCCGTTCAGTTTCGCCCAATCGAGGGCCGTTTTCCCTTCCTGGTCCTTGGTTGAGGCATTAGCTTTATTTGCGAGCAGCAATCTGACGATGCCCACCTGGTTGTAAAGCGCCGCAGTGTGCAACGGTGTCTGTCCTTTATTGTCGACTGCATTAGGGTTCGCGCCGGTTTTGAGCAAGAGTTCAGCGGCCCGCAGGCTTGGACTCTGAATTGCGGTGTGGAGCGGCGTTGCTCCTTCATCATTCTTGTAGTTTGGGTCGCCTTTGTTTTCCAAAAGGAGACGCAAAATGACTCGGCGGTCTTCTTGCGCTGCATGATGAAGCGCTGTGTTGCCGGCGGCGTCAGGAAGATTCGGATTTGCTCCATGCTGCAGGAGCAACTCGACGACATCTTCTCTACCACCGCGCGCCACCTTAGCGTCTCCATCTATTTCGCTCGGTAAAACGGAGTCGTTTATGGCCAGGATTAGCGGCGTAAACTCCTCGTTGTCTTTCGCATTAATGTCGCTTCCGTTTTCCAGCAGGATTTCAGTAGAGTTCGAATCGCGCGTGACGCTAGCTTTATGTAGGAGCGTCCGTCCCTGTTCATCTTCAATGGTGAGATCTGCTTTATATTTGATCAGGAGCGGTAATATTACCTGGCTATCAGCTGATCCGATTGCAACCTGTGCAGGCGAAGTTCCCTCCTTATTTTTAAGATTCGGGTCTGCCCCATTTGCCAATAAAACTCCTACTACTTCAGCATTCTCCTGAGAAGCCTTGAACAAAGCAGTTTCTCCGTCATTGTTTTGCGTGTTCACTGCCGCGCGGGCCGCTATTAGGATTTTCGCTATCTCTGGTTGGTCCGTATGTCCTGTCGTCTCGGCATTCGTCATAAGCGGCGTATCGCCTGAGCCGTCTTTGGCATTCACGTCAGCTTTATTTTCAATCAGAAACTTGACCGTGTCTGAATTTACGGCCGCCACTGCTCCATGAAGAGCGGAACCATTAACGCCCGCACCGTTAAGGCCGGGTAATTTCGCATTCATATCTGCCCCATTAGCTAGCAGCACTTTCGCACCTTCAATGTTCCTGAACCACCGAACCGCGTAACTCAAAGGCGTCTCGTTCTCTTTGTCGCGTGCATTGACGTTGGATTTTCGTTCGACGAGTAATTTAACGATCGCAATGAGACTCGCTGACTCCTGATCTGTCAGGGTGCCTCCTGGCAGAACTCCTCTGCGCAGCGCCTGGTGAAGCAATGTGTCGGGATCCTCAGCAGCGTTGCGCGGTTTGACGAGGTTAGGGTTCTTCTCCAGTGAGGCTATTAGCTTTTCGAGATTGAGTTCATTAATAGCTTCGAGCGCGGCACTGCGCTCAGCATCCGCTGGTGATTGGGCGGCGACTGGCACAACGCTAAACAAGCACAAAACCGCGAGGCGCAAGACTCTACTTAGACTCATGGTTGATCCTTCAGCTTTAGTTAAGTATTCTGATCTTATCGTGCTTCATCTTCCACAATCCACGCATGACTTGTCCACAGATTACACATCTGATTGATGGAAACATAATCCATGAATATACCTCTTAACATGCACGCAGCGCGGACAGCGCTGAACCAGGACGCAAAGCTCCGGCAATGGGCCGAGGCATGGTTAAAACAGAAAGAGCGAAGCGTTAGCCAGGCGATGACCGACGAAGAGTTTGAGAAGCATTGGCTTTACGTTCGTCCTGAGAGGATGCACGAGGGCGCCCTAGATGCCGTAGCTGCCTACAGCGAGCACACGGGGAGTCAATAGAAGGACCCAGCCTTTTTTGAGTCTTCGGGCCGACGAGCTTTTTTTCTACTGTATAATCACTCTATGAATAAGCGCGGGAAAAAACGATTGAAAGAAGCGATAGCAAAGCAAAAGCTGGAACGAGCAAATACTCTTCCGAAACCGAACGCCGGTGCTGCTAAAGACCCACCGCAGCTACGTGGTTTTCTGCCAAAGCCCGAAAAGAAGCGCGGCTAGTCCTAAGCTAATCTTGCAATGTGATTGTCAAATAGCGCCGAGGCCCTAGGTGGAAACTGCTCACCAAACTCCTCAAAGGGTATTCGGCTTAGACCATTCAGACAGAGCAGCCGAGTTCTTGAACCCTAAGCAATCCTCCCCTCACGATGCGGGCCACCGTGTATTTGTGGCATGCCGAGATCATCAATGGGGCGTCGGAAACCGTGCACGAATGTTCTATTTGGGGACGGCGCGAAGTAACTACCCATTAAATCGCACAAAATTACGCGAGTGGGTTCGCACTTGAGGGCCTACGTGAGCGATCCGAGCGGCATTGCTCGTGGTACGGTGATTGCCCCGCATCGCGTGGGTAGCCTTGATTTAACTCTCTCCGAATTTACTCTCTCCGAACGGTGGGCTGCAGCCGTTAGTGACAAAATGCTGTCGTTTTCCATAAAACACGCTGGGAAAAGGTGAATAATGAAAAAATTACTTCTTTTGGGCCTTGTTACAATATTTTTGGCGGGCGCTAGCGAGTCGTTTGCTCAAAGCCGCAATCGCGGATTGCGCATCGACGATCGCCAAGACCGCCAACGCATCCGGCGAGGTCTCCGCTCCGGTCAGATTACCCGTGAGGAAGCGCGTCTGATACGCGATCGCGAGCGGCAGATTCGCAACGAGCGACGTGGCCATCGTGCGGACGGGACGGTTACGCGCGACGAGCGACTTGCGATTCGTCGCGCCGAGCGCGAACAGGATCGCTATATCCGTGACCAACGCCGCGACGACGAACGTCGCCGCAGTTACAATAACGTTCGCAATGATCGTAGGCGGGGCAACGGCTATTACCGCCGAGGGGCCGGCTCGCCGAGTCACCCGGTCTTCGGGCTTGAAAATCGCCGCCGTAATCGCCACCGCAATAACTAATCTGATACTCTCTTGTGAGTTTCAGCTGTATAAGCCCGCGCTAGTTTAATCAGCGCGGGCTTTACATTTTCGGGTCCGTTCACGCTAAAGTGATCGAGCCTCCTGGGGGAATTGAGAACACTCGTAAACTGATAAGGCCTTCATCAGGCAATCGATTCCTTCGGTGAACAGAAATAAATTGTCAGTTGACTTATTACCCGGTTTTGCCGTAGAGACTTGCAATGCAAGTTCTTAGGTTGAGGAAGCAACGTTTCGAATCCGAAAGCCGGACCTGACGGATAACAAACACTGGACGCCTATTTACGATTCACAATTGTTCTTTGATACTGAAGGAGACCGTTGGCTTGAATATTAAGGCTTACCTCGCACGCATTAACTATGAAGGCTCGCTGACTCCCACCGCTCAGACCTTACGAGACTTGCAAACGGCCCACCTGCTTGCAGTACCTTTCGAGAATCTAAGTATCCACTCAGGAGAGCTAATCCTCCTGGAGGACAGCGCCTTGTTCGACAAAATTGTCGAGCGGCGGCGGGGCGGCTTTTGTTACGAGCTTAATGGACTATTTGCCTCGTTGCTGCGGGCGCTGGGTTTTGACGTCATAATGCTCTCAGCCGAAGTTGCGGATGCCACAGGAGGCTATGGACCAAGCTTCGATCATATGGCGTTAGCGGTCACGCTCGAGGAACGCTGGCTTGTTGATGTGGGATTCGGCGATTCATTTCTGGAGCCATTGCTGCTCGACGAACGGGGTGAGCAATTGCAGAATGAGCGTGTTTACCGTATCGCTCCCGATGCCGCTTACCTCACTCTTTTGCAGCGCACTCATAGCGACGGGAGCAATGGATGGAAGGCTCAATATCGCTTCACCTTACAGCCTCATCAATATCCCGACTACTCCCAAATGTGTCATTTCCATCAGACCTCTCGCCAATCTCACTTCACGCGAGCGCGAATTTGCTCGAAAGCCACACCTGCTGGGCGACTTACACTCAGCGATAGGAGGTTCATTGTGACTACTGCGACAGGTGAACGGCTGGAGCGAATGCTGACCGATAAAGACGAATATGAGAAGACGCTGCGCGAGAATTTTGGCATCATCATGAAGAGATAATTCCTAAAGGTGGCAACTCCACTACGAGAGGATTAGAACCGGATCCATTGCAGACCACAATCAAAAACAGACGTAGTGATCATCGGGGTGGGGCCCACGGGGCTTTCCCTGGCTTGTCAGTTAGTCAGACATGAGATTGATTTTGTCATTGTCGATAAGAACCAGGGAGTTACATGTCAGAAATCTTTGGCACAGATAAGCCATTTAGCGTGCTGCTAGACCTGACAACTATATTGGCGCCCTCTCGAAAGAAACCGCACTGAGCGGGCCAGGAGTGTATCTTAATCAGTTCATCGGGCATGCGCCCGAATGACGTTAGCTCGGCGCAGTGAACGGCAGCGTGGTATGGCAGTTTCTGGGACGCGCGGAAAAAGCGGTTCAAGTTCTAAGGCGTGAGGGCTATTCAGTAAACCCGCGGGGATCCCCCTCGCCGCTTGCAGCAGAATGCTTGTTGCCATTTCCAAAGGAGACCAAATGATCAAGAGTACGAAGAAGAGTACGAAGAAGAGCACGAAGAAGGGCACGAAGAAGAAGCCCGCTCGCAAACCCAACGCCGCGTTCATGAAACCAGTGACGCCCAGTGCGGCACTGGCGGAGATCGTCGGCGCGAAACCGATCCCGCGAACTGAGGTCACCAAGCGGCTATGGGCCTACATCAAAAAGAACAAGCTGCAGGACCCGAAGAACAAACGAATGATCAAAGCAGACGCGTCGCTGAAAGTTGTGTTCGGCGGCAAAGCGACAGTAAACATGTTCGAGATGACCAAGCTGGTATCGAAGCATCTGAAGTAGGCGGCACCCCGGCCTCACGCTTGCGCGTTCAGGGTCGCCTTAAGTGTAGACGGCCCTCCTAACGCATTCGCTCTCGCGGCCGGGAATTCAAACCACTTTGGCAACTGGGGTCACTATGCCGGCACTGATCTTCGATCTTGACGGAACTCTCGTCGACACCGTGTATGCACACGTATTTTCCTGGCAGCGAGCCCTGGCAGAAGCAGGGATGGCCGTAGACGGTTGGCGCATTCATCGCCGCATCGGTATGAGTGGCGGGCTTTTCACTCGTGCTGTCGCCCGTGAACTCGGTCGCGAGATCTCGCTAGCTGAGGCTGATGCGCTCCAACGCAGACACGGGGAATTGTTTCAGGAGTTTTTGCCAGAGCGCCGTCCGCTGCCAGGGGCGCCAGAGCTAATGCGTTTTCTGCGAAAGATCGGCATGCCACACGGCATTGCAACATCGGGTCGGCGGCCTGAGATCGATGCTTCGTTAGATGCCATTGGGGTCGGTGCCGAAAACAATTGTCGTCGAACGTGGCGATGTGCTGCGGGCCAAGCCCGCGCCCGACCTGTTCCTGAACTGTCAACAGCGCTTGGGCGTGCCTGTCGATGAATGCTTTGTCGTGGGTGACGCAGTCTGGGACCTGCTGGCAGCGCGCCGGGCGCGAATGCTTTCAATTGGCCTGAGGAGTGGTGGGTACGGCGAAGACGAACTCACACGAGCAGGAGCCTTCCGCGTTTATAACGATCCCGCTGAGCTGCATTCCGCGTTGGACGAGTTGGGAATATTGCCGTAGAAATTACTTATCCGCAGATTACGCAGACAAAGAAAAGTAGGGGACCGTAGGACCCGCGAACCGCTCCTGCTCCTGTTCCTGGTCTGGGTAAGCTGTGTAAATCTGTGGAGAGATAGAACGCTATGCGAGCAGACATGTTCGAAAGCGCGGAACGTTTGAAACTCCTCGAAGATATGATCGCGAGGCTAAGACGCCGCGCGTCGAAACTGGAGACGGTTAGCAATAAGTACTGGAAAGTACGAAGGGTCGTCGTCGGTTGCGGTCTATTGCTGGGCCTGTTCTCTTGCAATTACTCCGGATCTACAGCCGGCTGGGTTATGGGGGCGTTATTTGTTGCCATCTTTTTGGTGGTGGCCGGTTATCACAGACGAGTTCTCGATAGTATTGCCGGGCACTTTCTCATGCTGGAAATCAAGCAAGTCCAGGTGGCTCGGATTCACCTGGAGTGGGACCAGATGCCGCCGGCAGATCAGTCTCCGGTGGAAGCAGGGCATCCTTTTGAAGCAGACCTGGACATTACCGGGGAAAGGTCTCTGCACCGGCTCCTCGACAGCGCCGTTACCAAAGAAGGCAGCAATCGACTGAAGGCATGGTTGTTAAACGCAACGCCCGACTCTCTCGTTATTGAAAAGAGACAGTCGCTCGTCCAGGAGCTCAAGCGACATTCTATTTTTCGCGACAAGCTTCAACTGCTGTCGGCAGTTGCGAGTTCGGACGCGTACGAGCAAGGGGCGCCACGAGGTCGGCGAGCCAGGTGGAACTCAAGAGTGGTGGTTGATTGGATCGAGCACGGGGTTCGCAAAACCTCCTTGCTCTCAACCGTGCGGCTGCTAGGCATACTGGCGTCCTTAAACATCAGCTTGATTGTCCTCGCAGGCTTCAATCTCGTTCCTCACGTGTGGCCCATAGCCTTCCTTGTCTATTTTGGAGTGATGATTGCCAAACAAGCCCATATTGGAACTGCCTGGGGAGAGTCACAGGAATTGGAAAAAGCCCTGCGCAGATTCAAAGCGCTCTTTCAGTATCTGGAGTCGAGAGGCTACAACGGCTGCCCAGGGCTGACCGAAATCTGCGCTCCGTTCTTAGATAAAGAAAAACGACCTTCGGCTGAGATAAGAAAGCTTGCCAGGCTGGCATCGGCCCTTGGCCTTAGAACGAATGCGCTCTTGTGGTTCGTCGTGCATGTACTCGTTCCCTGGGACTTTTACTTCACATATCGCCTCGAGCTCTTAAAGAAGGAGATCGCACACCTCTTGCCGCGCTGGCTGGATGCCTGGTACGAACTCGAGGCTCTGAACTCATTGGCCAACTTTGCCTATTTGAATCCGCACTGTGTCTTCCCTGAGATTGTGCCAGGCACTCCAGGAGGCCAGCCGGAAGTCAGCTTGTTTGACGCTCGCGCTCTAGGACATCCTCTCCTTCAGCCGGGATCAAGAGTGTGTAATGATTTTAAATTCGACGATGATCATAAGATCGTGGTTCTTACGGGGTCGAATATGGCTGGTAAAAGCACTTTCCTCAGGACGGTTGGAGTAAACCTCTGCCTGGGTTATGCGGGCGCGCCGGTGAATGCTGATAATCTGCGGGTGTCCCTGTTTCGAGTTTTCACTTGTATCAAGGTAAGCGACTCGGTGCAGGATGGGCTTTCGTATTTTTATGCCGAGGTGAAGCGGTTGAAAGCACTGCTGTCGGCAACGGCAGACGAAGCCCCGCCGGTCCTGTTCTTGATCGACGAAATCTTCAGAGGGACTAATAGTCGTGAACGTCTCATTGGCAGCCGCGCTTACATACGGGAGTTAGCAAACCGCAGGACTGTCGGGCTTGTCGCAACCCACGATCTGGAGCTGGTTAAACTGGCCGATGAGATCCCTGGTGTTGCGAACTACCATTTTCGCGAGGAAGTGCGGGAAGGGAAGATGGTTTTCGATTACCGGCTGCGACCGGGTCCATGTCCAACTACCAACGCGCTGCAAATTATGCGGCTGGAGGGACTACCAGTGGACGATTAATCAAGAATATGAAGCGACGATTACTTCTCCTTTATTCAGTCTGCGCCATACTTTTCGCGATAGATGCAAGCGCGTACGCCGACGCGGCCCCTTCGTTCGATGTTTTACATTACGAAGCCCAGGTAGAGCCTGATATTGCAAAAAAGACAGTGACTGGAAAAGTACTGATACAGATCGTCTCAAGTGTGGCGAGTTTAAACTCGATTGAGCTTGATTGCGGCGAGCTAACAATAGACGCGGTGCAGGAAAATCTGGTTGGGCAAAAGTTTGTGCGCAGTGGTGATCGCTTGAAGATCCTGTTGTCGCGTCAAGCGAAGGCTAACGAGAAGCGAGAGATTTTAGTCGAATATCACGGAACGCCCCGTCGTGGCATTCGCTTCTTTCCTGAGCGGGAACAGGTCTATACAGTCTTTTCCACCAGCCAGTGGTTAGTGTGCGTCGATGCGCCAGATGACAAAGCGACGTTGCGCTTGACCTTACTCGTACCAGCAAATCTAAATACAGTTGGCAATGGTCGTTTAGCCGCCCAGCGTGCCTCACCTGGCAATAAGCTCGCTTATCAATGGATGCAGGAGGTTCCCGTCCCCACTTATACCTTCGGCTTCGTCGTGGGACCCTTCCGCACTGTTACGGAAAAGCGTGGACGCTTAGAGTTAAGATACCTTTCTACGCAGTACTCCGATCTCCAATTGCGTCGCATTTTCCGGGATACCGCAGACATGATCAGCTTCTACGAAAATCGCTCGGGAGTTCCTTATGCGGACTCGACCTATACCCAGGTATTAGCAGCGGGTGTTGCCGACCAGGAGATGAGCGGCTTTACCGTCCTCCGCGAAACCTATGGGCGCGAAGTCCTGGCGAACCAGCGAGACGTGTGGCTCGGTGCGCATGAACTCGCGCACCAGTGGTGGGGAAACATGGTGACGTGCCGCGACTGGAATCATTTCTGGTTGAATGAAGGGATCGCCACATTCATGGCTGCGGCTTACAAAGAACACCGCTTCGGACGTGCGGAGTACCTGCGTGAGATTGAGTTGAATCGTGTGGAGTATCAGAAATTCCAGGCTGCTGGTAAAGACCGATCGCTGGTGTTCCCAGACTGGGACAACCCGACTGCTGCAGATCGCACGCTGGTTTATGATAAGGGAGCATATGTGTTACATCTGCTGCGCACCGAGTTAGGTGAGCCCGCCTTTTGGGCAGGCCTGCGACAGTACACACGCAAATACTTCGGCAAGTCAGTAACGACCCCGGATTTTCAAACAATGATGGAACAGGCGAGTGGTAAGGATCTAACCGACTTTTTCGCTAAATGGGTTTACGTGACCAGTTGAACGGAACTTGAGTGGTCGCATCCATTGGCTACCGCAAACGGTTCTGTAGTTAGTGGTGATGCCAGCAAGCCAAGTTCTGGCTCGTTGTCTTTCCGCAAGCTTCTATCTCTCTAGTTGCGACTGGATCCCGGACTTAACCAGTGGAGGAAAAGTGAAATCTTCTTACCTCATTCTTGGAATTCTATTTATTCCTTTCCTTTTGTCGGTGGCGAACAGCAAAGGTCCAAAGGATAAGGCAGCAAAGATGAACGCGTTATTTCGAGACTATGATCGGCCAGATGTACCAGGAGCAAGTGTCCTGGTAGTAAGAGACGGGAAAGTTCTGTTCAAGAAGGCGTATGGTTTGGCAAATCTCGAAGACAAGATTCCCGGTACGACGAGCACCAATTTCCGGTTAGCTTCCGTGACAAAGCAGTTCACTGCCATGGCGATTATGATTCTTGCCGAGGAAAAAAATCTGTCGTATGACAATCATCTGACTGACTTCTTTCCGGATTTCCCCGATTACGGCAAAGCGATCACCATACGGCAACTGCTGAATCACACTTCAGGACTGATTGCGTACGAGGACGTTACTCCCACCGGCACGACGACGCCGCTCACAGATCAGGATGTCCTTCAATTCATGAAGCAACAGGACCATACCTACTTCGTCCCCGGTGCTCAGTTTCGCTATAGCAACACTGGTTACGTTCTTCTTGGGCTCATTGTAGAAAAGGCTTCCGGCAACTCGTTTCCGGAGTTTTTGCGGAAGAATATCTTTGAACCTCTGGGAATGAACCACACCGTTCTCTACCACCGGGACGACCATACCGATCGCCGGCGCGCTTACGGGTATTCCCAACAGGCCGACGCTTTTTTACGGACGGATCAGAGTTTGACTAGTTCGACCCGCGGAGACGGCACCGTGTATTCGTCAGTCGATGAACTTTATAAGTGGGATCAGGCGCTTTACACCACGCGCCTGGTTAGCGCTGAAACGCTCAAACAAGCATTTACTCCGACCGCAGCGGTTGACGACACCACCGGGTACGGGTTTGGCTGGTATATAGAGAATAAGCGGGGCGTGAGGATGATTTGGCACAGCGGCAACACAATAGGGTTCACATTAGCCATCCACCGCTTTCCCGAGCATAAATTTACTGTCATTGTTCAATCAAACCGGAACAACGATCATCTCGCCGAGATTGTAGATAAGATCGAAGAGCTCTATCTCTTCAAGTAACCTCTTACCCAAAACCTCTTACTCAAACAACCTCTTACTCAAACAACCTCTTACTCAAAC
>JBPCIQ010000257.1:0-6961 GCA_051006135.1 Pyrinomonadaceae bacterium
AAGCTGCATCACCCTTATCCTTTGCGTCGCCTTGGCGTCACCACCTAAGGCAGGAGCCGGATGCGTTAGTTGCGCACGTCCGGATCTGTGGAGGGGGTGGCCAGCAATGGTCATTCCTACTCCGACCCCAAGCTGCGAAACCACTAAGCAGCATCTCACTTCTTATGCGGAATTTACGGCAAGCTGGAGCTCCTCGCGCACGATCGCGCCAATCCGGATGCGGCTGACTTTTTGCTCTTCGACTTGTTCGCAGCTGTGGCGCGTCAGCGTGCTCGCCGCGGTACCGAGTCGAGAGAGCGAATCCAGGCGGCGCTTGCTGAAGGCTATTTCCGAGCGACCAGAGCACTCCTAAACGACCCGCGCGTATATGGCGCTCGGACTGAAGAAGAACTCTACCGCGCCGGCGGGACCATCGTGCAGGCCTTAATTTTCGTGCTCGGGGATGACGGGCAGGGTACGCCTCTGCTCCGAATTGCAAACAAGAAAACATTTAGCGAGCGGCTGCTCGCGTGGTTCAGGAGCCTATGAGCGAAGAGCTGCGAAACAGAGTGCGGCAGGTTATCGCTGACGAGTTTGGTCAGAAGGTCGAAGACGTCACCGACGACAAGGAGTTTGTTGACGATCTCTTTGCTGACTCGCTCGACTCAATCAACCTCGCGTGTGTTCTGGAGGATACGTTCGACATCGAAGTGTCCCAACTTGACGCGAGGAAAGATGGTTACAGTCGGCGATGCGTGCGCTTACGTCGAATGGAAGATGGCGCAGGAAGTGTGAAGGAAAATTGTGATCATCGCGGTTATCACATGGCCGGAAGCGTTCGCGTTGTCCTCGATTCTGCTTTTTGTGGCCTTCCTCGTCGCGTGTGGCGTGATCGTTTGGGCGATCAAAACGCACCGCAGACGAGGAGGGCTACGGCGGCTACTCGACGCAGCAGAGCGGGATCTATCTACCTCTTTCCCTTCAGAGCCCGCTCTATCGCTTGTTCCGCGAGCGGTGCCATCACCTTGTAGCCCTGCTCATTCGGATGAAGGCCGTCATCGCTGAGCTCGTCCTTCAAGAAACCTTTATCGTCAATCATGGCGGAGTAGTAATCGAGATAGATCAGCTTGTTCTCGACAGCGTAATTCTTCAGCCATTGATTAAGAGCTTTGATCTGCTCCGGCGGGCGCCGAGTCGTTTGGTTGCGCGGTTGGCCCTCTGCGGTCTTTTCGTAATCACTGACCGGAAGCAAAGACGCCAGCACCACTCGAATGCGATGGCTCCGCGCGAGTTCCACCATTGAAGCCAGGTTGTCCTGGATCGCCGGCAGAGTTGTCGGCCCGGTGTTGCCGGCAATGTCGTTTGTGCCTGCCAGGATAACCACCACGGCCGGCTTCAAAGCAAGAACATCAGGGCGGAAACGAATCAGCATTTGCGGCGTGGTCTGCCCGCCAATACCACGATTGACATAGGGCTTGCCTGGAAAGAAACCACCATACTTCGGGTCGTCCCAGGAGTCGGTAATCGAGTCACCCATAAAAACTACCCGCTGCTCAGCCTTGCCAGGAGCAACAACCTTCGCATTGTCGTCGCGGTATCGCGCCAGGGCCGGCCAGTCTTTGAGCCTTGTTTCCAGCCGCGTGACAGTGGTCTTTGCCTGCGTGCATTCTGGAGATTCCTGCGCAGGCAAAGAAGAAGTCTGGGCTAACCAGTCGCCGGCGAAAACTAACATCGCGATAGACAAAGTAATCAATCGGACCATAACTTAGTTACTAACCTCCTCAGTTTCTCTCTTCTCGTCGCCGCCTATGGCAGCCTGCATAACTGTTTCAGGTGTCCAGTCCGCAATCGGCCGCACCTCGGACATTCTTCCCCGGCTCATGACTGCGAGCCGGTCACACATACCAAAAAGCTCCGGCAGGTAAGAACTAATCATCAACACCGCCTTGTATTCTGCAGCGCACCGAGCAATGGTTTCATAGACCTGCACTTTGCTGCCGATGTCGATGCCGCGCGTGGGCTCGTCGAGCAGGAGCACGTCAGCGTTTTGATGAAGCAGGCGAGCAAGTGCCACTTTTTGCTGATTACCGCCGGAGAGTGTCTTAACAGATTGGGCTACGTTGCGCGCTTTGATACCAAGCGCTGTAACCAGGGTTTCGACCTGTTGCCGTTGGCGCGAGAGATTTACCCAGCCCAGCCTCGAACAAGAGGAAAAGCGCGTTAGCGTGACATTGTCAGCAACTGAAAGAGTCACACCCAGTCCTTCTCCTTTGCGGTCTTCACTCAAATATCCAAGGCCTTGAAACAGCCGCAGCGCGGGCGTACCGCCCCGCGCTGAGAGCGCCTTCCCTTTCAAAACAACTGTTCCGGACTGCACAGGGTCGAGTCCAAAAATCGCCCGCACGAGCTGCGTTCGACCTGAGCCCATCAGCCCGGCAACGCCCAGAATCTCGCCGCGACGAAGCTCAAAACTCGCCTGTTGCAAGGTTGGAGCAGCGGACAGATTCTCCACTTTCAGCACAGTCTCGGAAACCTCGAGCGGACGAGCCGGGCGCGGCGGAAAAAGATTCTGCACCGGCCGTCCTACCATTTGCGTGATTAGCTCCTGGTCGGTAACACCCGAGATCTCGCCTGTCGCTATGCTCTGACCGTCTCTCAGGACTGTGAAGCGATCGGCGATCTCACGCACTTCTTCCAGAAAATGGCTTATATAAATGACGCTCAAGCCTTCGCTACGCACTTTGCGGATGAGCGCGAAGAGCCGCGCCACATCATCGCGCTGCAAACTACTGGTCGGTTCATCCATCAAAATAATTCGCGCGCGCGCCGCGATGGAGCGACAAATCTCTACAATCTGCCGCGCGCCAAGGGAGAGATTCGCTATTCGCGTTTCCGGTTGAATCTCGGGGTGAGGAAATGTCTTGAGTACCTCTTGAGTGCGACTGTGCAAATGTTTGCGATCGAGCCAACCCAATCGGGATGACTCAATTCCCATCATGATGTTTTCCGCCACCGACAGGTGTGGACACAAGGAGAGTTCCTGATGAATAAGCGCGACGCCGCGAAGCCTTGCGTCGAGAGGAGTAGCGGGAAGATAAGCTTGATTGTCGATCTCCATCTCGCCGCGGTCCGCTGGTAGCGAACCGGCCAGAATATTCATCAAGGTACTCTTGCCGGCCCCGTTTTCGCCGATCAACGCGTGGACTTCACCCGGGCGCAATTGAAGATTGACCCCGTCAAGAGCAATCGTGGGTCCGAAACGCTTCTGAATGTTGGCCAGCGATAAGGATGTCATCCCAGTCTCTATACGCCGCGTCTCAGTAGATATCGAGGTCGCGACCGATAACGAAGTGTCCCGAATATCGCGCGAGCATTTCGGCAATCAACTCTTCGGGTGACAAGCTCGAGTAGTGATAGAGGAGGTGTTCAGTCATGCCCTTAAGACCCTTGGGGCCGTAGACTTCCAGCGGTACACGCCGCCCGACCGTCCAGGGCGTGAAGATCAGGTCCGGATAGCCGACCGTGTGATCGGAGTGGAGGTGAGTGACGAACGCGACGCGCAGCTTCGTCGGTTCGAGCCCCTTGATACCTTTGTCGAGAAATGCCGCACTGGCGCGTCGCACGATGCCGGGTCCGAAGTCGACGAGGTAAGCGGTGTCGTTCACGACGATCGCCGTCGCCGGCCCTGACCGGTCGGGGAGCGGCCCGGGAGTGCCGGTTCCCAACATCACGATTCTAGTTTTGCTCGCCGCTGCCGTCGGGGCCTGTTGAGCGGAAACCAGAGAAGCCAGAAGAAGCACCAACGCCAGGATGAGGAATGTAAACGACCTGAAACGCGTAGCATTAACACGCATAGTCTTTAATCCTTCGTCACTCGATGTCCGCCGCCTACCGCCGGGCATCAGTGGCGCGACTGGGCATAATTGATTGTTTGATTTCGCCGCTCACGGAATCATTCAACCACTGCTAAACATTCGATCTCAACACGTGCACCGAGGGCAAGACCATTAGTGCCAAACGCACTACGCGCTGGTAAGCGATCCTTCGGGAAGTACGTGACATAGACCTCGTTCATCGCCCCCCACTCGCCCATGTCAGCCATCATCACCGTACACTTGACCACAAGGGTGAGCGATGATCCATTTCGCTCTAAGACGCGGCGAATTCTCTCCATGACCTGCTTAGTTTCCGCCTTAATCCCTCCCGGGACGACCTTCCGATCTGCATCCACTCCTATCTGCCCGGATAAATAGAGCGTGTGGTCGACGCGTACAGCATCAGAGAAGGGCGCAGGCTGTGGCCTTACAGCCACAAGGTATTCCACACGCGGGCGGCTGGATGATCCCTGCGGCCGATTCTGATCTGCTTTAGGTTGAGAGACTCTCTGGGTTTTGCTCTGCTGAGCCTCCACATGAGGGGTCAACAAAAAGCAAAGACAGGTAATTGAAAAGAAGGAAAACAAGGGTTTCATCGCTTTGTGTATCTCCTTTGCAAGTTAGCTAAAGGCATGTGACTGCACCTAACGCCCGGCATCATCCGCCGCGCATTCAACCCCAACACCACACAGCCACCGCCACACATCCGGCGGCGAAGCCGTGCCACTTGAACTCTCTCGGGATGAAACGCATCAGGCCCGTCCAAGCGAAAAGTGAATGTCGCGTCAAGTATATTGGTACCTTTTAGAGGGTGTTGCTTCCAGGAAATCCTTCAGATGGAGGTTACCAGAATTTCCACCATGGCTTGCTTGCCAGATTCTCTTCCTCTCCGGTCGGATTCTGGATTGTAAATCACTAATTCTCCTCCCTGGTCAGGTGTCCACCGCTGCGCTAGCAAGTCGTTTATGTATCCGAGCACGGTTTGGCCCTGATACTCGGTGTCTGCCCGCGCACGTTTAGTCATGTCCTCGCTAAGGTAAGTTCTCACCATGACAGGGTAGATATTCTCTCCTTGTTGCAGCCCTACAGACCAGTCTGTGCCGGGGCGACTGCTGCCATCTGACTGAAAGAAATGAGCAGATAACGCGCCTTCGATCCGCATTAGCCATTGACCTTCTTTTGTCATTCTAGATGACCTCTCACGCTCGCCTTTCCGCTCTTAACGATGGGATTGAGCAAGCAGCAGACTGACAACCAACTTTTTCATTATTTTAATCCTTCGAGTTTCAATCTACTTCAAATTAGTTCGTATTCTCTCGTGTCGCGACACGAGAGCTTCTAATATGACAATCAAGACTGGGCGAAATATCGCGGTAAAACTCGCTGGGCGCGTCGCTACGCTATGTTCTTCTCTCAAGTTGTGTGGTTAGCACCGTTTTCCGGGCGTGGAACGATTTCTGCTGCGTTAGCCTGGGATTTTGCTGCGCTCCACACTGGGCTTTATGCGACCTCTGCTACCGAAGGCTCGCTGAATGCTTCCACTGGCGGTTTGCTATTTATCTGCTGCCACGCCTCACCACCCGGAAATTCATAACGCGCCAGCGACTCCGGCTTGATCTCGATACTGTAACCAGGAGTTTGCGGGGGCATGTAGCGGTCGCCTTTCATTACGACCGGAGTCACGAAGTGCTCGTGCAAATGATCGACATACTCCAACACCCGATTCTCCAGCGAGGTACTCACCGCGATGAAATCAAAGATGGATAAGTGCTGAACGTATTCGCAGAGTCCGACTCCCCCAGCGTGGGGACACACAGGCACGCCAAATTTCGCAGCCAGCAATAAAACAGCCAGCACCTCATTAACGCCTCCCAGCCGGCAGCTATCAATCTGGCAAAACTTAATCGCGTCAGCCTGCAGCAACTGTTTGAACATGACACGGCTGTGACAGTGTTCCCCGGTGGCAACTCCGACGGGCGCGACCGCACGTGCAACCCTGGAGTGGCCCAGCACGTCGTCAGGCGAAGTCGGCTCCTCAATCCAGTGCGGACGAAAAACCGACAACTCCTTAATGCAACGAATCGCTTCGTCCACGTCCCACACTTGATTCGCATCCATCATCAGCTGGCGCTCCCAACCAATCTCCTCGCGAATCACGCGCGCGCGTCGCATATCTTCCTCGAGGTTGCGGCCTACCTTCATCTTGAAGTGCGTCCAACCCTGGGCCAGCCCTTCGCGCACCAGACTGCGCAGCTTGCCATCTGTATAACCCAACCATCCTGCGGACGTGGTGTATGCCGGATAACCTGAAGCGCAATTCTCTCGTTCGCGCAGTTCTTTCGTTGCACTGTGGCGCCTAAGCATCTCGATGGCCTCTGCGGGCGTCAATGCATCGGTGATATAGCTGAATGGAACACACGACACGAGTTGCTCGGGCGTCATGTCAACCAGCAACTTCCAAAGTGGTTTGCCTTTGGCCTTGGCGTAGAGATCCCAAACAGCATTCACGAGCGCTGCCGTCGCCAGGTGAATGACACCCTTATCCGGGCCCAACCAACGGAGCTGGCTATCGCCGGTAATCCGATTCCAGAACCCAACCATGTCGGTTGTGAAAGATTCAAGAGTCTGTCCCGCCACCAGGCTCTTGAGGGAATGGATTGCCGCGACGCAAAGTTCATTACCACGCCCAATGGTAAATGTCAGACCGTGACCTTCGAGGCCTTGCGGATGATCCGTTTTCAAGACTACATAAGCAGCCGAGTAATCGGGCGCCGGATTCATCGCATCCGAGCCGGCGAGTGTCTGCGAAGTGGGAAAGCGAATATCGCGCGCGATGATATCCGTGATCTTTGTTGGCATCTGAACTACTCCCCTGAGTGTTGGTAATTACTGACTCATTTGGAACAGAACCCGGGGAGCTTTGTAGGGGCGTCCCTCCGTGGGCGCCCCCCTTGCCACCGGGATTGCCACCGCAACCGGGGACGCCCACGGAGCCCCAACAAAGATCACCGGTTCGGACGTTAGGCCTCACGCCACGGCGCGGGAACTGCGCCAGCGGTCAACCGCAACGGCAATCACGATGATCGCTCCGATGATGATCTCCTGAA
>JBPCIQ010000258.1:0-8537 GCA_051006135.1 Pyrinomonadaceae bacterium
GGAAGACTGAAAAAAAACGACTGGACACCACGACAAAGATTCCGCAAAAGAACACGGGTTGTCCCGCGCTGCCGGACTCTACACTGAAAGATTCCTATCCGCCGGATCATATTGAAGAATATGTACACCGAAGTCTGGAGAATGCCCGCCTGGAAAGTTTCGACCTGATCCAATTTCACACCTGGAACGATGGATGGCTGAGAGACGATCGCTGGTTTTATAAGCTGGATGATCTTCGCAGCCAGGGTTTGCTTAAGGCGATTGGGATCAGCATCAATCGCTGGGAACCCTGGAACGGTGTGGGCGCAGTCAAAACCGGCCAGATCGATTCGGTGCAGGTAATCTACAACATCTTCGATCAGAATCCGGAAGACGATCTCTTTCCGGCGTGTGAGGAAATGAAAGTGGCTGTAATAGCCCGCGTTCCCTTCGATGAAGGAACGTTAACTGGCTCGCTCACAAAAGAGAGCAAATGGCCGGAAGGCGATTGGCGCAATACTTACTTCGTGGCAGAGAATCTTGTTCCGAGTGTGGAACGCGCCGATGCTTTGAAGAAACTTCTACAGGATTGGAATCGAGAGCACTCGGGCGAACCGGAGATCACAATGCCAGAGCTTGCCGTGCGATTCATTTTAACTAACCCAACTGTCAGCACGATTATCCCGGGAATGCGCAAGCTCTCGCACGTCGAATCGAACATTGCGGCCAGTGATGCGGGGCCACTCCCCAAGGAATTATACGAAGAACTCAAGAAACACCGCTGGGTGCGCAAACCCACGCCCTGGTCGCAATGACCTCCGGCGAAAGACCGTCCGTGCCCGAGCCGGGCAGGGCAGTTGAGTGAGACGTATTTGTTGAACTCACGTGGCCCAAGCTCCCACGCAACGATTTCAAGGGGTATAGGTACAAATTTAGTTTGCTACCGGCGTCCGTGATTACGTACCCGATCGGCGTTCGGCAAAAATGTTCAGCTCTAATGGCTCGGGCATCGGATTAATTTTAACCGCAAATAGACCGAAAAGAGTAATTGGGAAAAGCGCAAGAAACCCCAGCGTGTATCAATGCATCTGATAGTGCTGATTGCGTCAAGTGTCCTGATGAAGGATATACTGAGAGCACGAGCTTAAAGCCCCTGGCGAGTGGGAGCTGATTCCGGGAGGAAATTATGAGTTGGAACCAATCTTCTTTTGTTGCACCGCAGGTCGCGGACCTGCGCGACGAGCGTGTCGGTGCTTTTCTAACTAAGGTTTATGGCTGGATGTCGGGTGGCCTGCTGATTACGGCCATGACCGCTTTTGCCGTGGCGTCGTCGCCAGCGCTCATCGAGGCTCTGATCCTTAATCGCCTGGCGTTCTGGGGTTTGATTATTGCGCAGCTCGGGCTGGTCTTTTATCTCTCCGCAAGGGTCGAAAAGGTAGCGCCAACTACCGCCGCCGGTCTGTTCCTCTTGTACTCCGCACTCACCGGTGTGACCTCATCCGTGATCCTGTTGATGTATACCGCCGCCTCGATCACCTCAACCTTCATCATCACCGCGGGGATGTTCGGTACCATGGCCGTCTTCGGTTCAGTAACTAAGCGAAGTCTCGCGGGTTGGGGCCAATTCCTCTTCATGGGCTTGATCGGCCTAATCCTGGCCTCAGTCGTTGGTCTCTTCTGGCAGAACGATGCAATGCAGTTCGTGATTTCGCTGGTGGGAGTGTTGATCTTTACCGGTCTGACTGCCTATGACGCGCAGCGTCTGAAGCAAATGGCGGTGGCGCTGCCAGACGGGCGCGTAGGTGCGTACGCAGTGGTCGGCGCGCTCTCACTCTACCTGGATTTCATCAACCTGTTTTTCTTTTTGCTGCGGTTCACCGGGAGTAGGCGCGATTGAGCTGGAGCCTTAAGCTCAAGCCTGATCCGGAATAAGCAACATTTTCCCCGTCGTTTTTCTTCCTTCGAGATCACGATGGGCGTCCTGAGCTCGGGCGAGGGGATAGGTGGCGTGTATCCGGAGTTTCAACTCGCCTCGGGTGATCATTTGAAATACTTCGCCGGAGCGCTGCTCCAGGTCCTCGCGCGTGCCGGTGTAGTGGGCCAGCGTCGGACGTGTGACAAAGAGTGAGCCCTTCTGCGTGAGTTTCATCAAATCCAATGGCGGCACTGGTCCACTGGCACCGCCGAAAAGCACCAGATAGCCGCGCGGACGCAATACGTTGAGATCCTTGTCGAAGGTGGTCAATCCCACTCCGTCATAAACCACGTGAACGCCCTTGCCGTCAGTAAGCCGTCTGGTTTCAGTTTCAAAATCCTGTTGGGTGTAGAGAATTACTTCGTCTGCGCCGGCTTCGCGTGCAAGACTTGCCTTTGCTTCTGAGCCCGCCGTCCCAATTACGCGCGCGCCCAACTGCTTGGCCATCTGCACCAACAACAAGCCAACGCCACCAGCGGCCGCATGAATCAGCACAGTCTCATCGCGCTTAATCGGATAGGTACTATGGCTTAGATAATGCGCAGTCATTCCCTGGAGCATGGCAGCAGCGGCGTGTTGAAAGTCCAATTCCTTGGGCACGTGAACAAGACGATCGGCAGGCACGGCAGCGTACTCGGCATAAGCACCCAGGCTGCCTGTGTAGGCGACGCGGTCGCCAGGCTTCACATTTGTAACCTCAGAACCCGTGACGGTTACGATTCCCGCAGTCTCCTGGCCATTGATGAAAGGGAGCGGCGCTGGATAGCGGCCCTCGCGGAAATAGACGTCGATAAAGTTAACGCCCGCCGCCTTAATCTGAACTAGCGCTTCGTTTGGTTTGGGCTCAGGAACGGGGACATCCACGAGCGTAAGCACCTCGGGACCTCCAACTTTAGCTACTTGAATGGCTTTCATGGCGCAACAGCATACAGCAAACAGCGATCACCAGTCAGTAATCAGCAGTCAGCAATCAGCAAACAGGAATCAGCAAACAGGAATCAGTAATCAACCGCGTCCAAACACGTCGTCTGTGTCTCGCTGACTGCTGTTTGCTGATTGCTGATTGCTCTGCATGTTACTCATCACTCATTACCTTCTTAGGCGTGCAATGCGAGCCTCTTAATCACGCCACCTTCGACGTCAGCCAAGGGGTGAACGACGATGAAGGCCGTTTCATCTATCTCATGGGCGGCAGTTTTTACTCTTCCGATCTCCAAACGAGTCACTACGCAAAACAGAATGTCCTGCTCAGTTTGTTCCCTACCTCCGCGACCTCGATAAATTGTTACGCCGCGCTGAAGGTCATGAATTATCGCCTGCCTAATCTCTTCACTCTTGTCAGAAATGATCGTAATTGCAGTGTATTCCTCGATGCCGTGGATTAAGAAGTCGACCGTCTTAGAGGCGGTAAAGTAGGTCAGCATTGAGTAGAGTGCGGGCTCAATACCGAGAACAAATGCAGCTGCGGAGAATATGAGTACATTCAACAGCAGAATCACATCTCCCACTTTCAAAAGATTGCTGCTCTTGCTAATGAGTAACGCTGCGATTTCGGTTCCGTCCAAAACCGCTCCGCCCCGAATTGCCAGTCCAATTCCAGCGCCGATGAAGAAGCCTCCAAACACAGCGGTAAGGAGTTTGTCCGGCGTGACGTCCGGGTATCTAACGAAGGCGAGACAAAGGGAAAGACCGACAATGGCGATCGTGCTCTTGATTGCAAAAGCCCGCCCGATCTGACGGTAGCCGACCGCGATGAAAGGGAGATTGATAACCAGGATTAGAATCGACAACGGCCATCCGAGTATGTCAGCGAGCAACATGGAAACACCGGTTACACCACCGTCAATGAAATGGCTGGACAAGAGAAACCCTTTTAGCCCCAAGCCTGCCGAAAGAATGCCCAACACAATGAGAACTGTGTTGAGCGTTTTGCGCAGAAGTCTTTTCATCCCTTAGTCCTTCCAAGGCCCGTGCCTGGCTGGGCAACCTGTTGAGTGCTCCGTTTTTCCTGAGAGACTACGAAGCAGCAGACTCATTCGGACCGGCGCGTGCAAAGAATGTTTTGGCCGTTGAAGTGGTAGACGAACTGAGGAGGCGCGCGACTCCAGGTCGGGATTGCAGAAGGCGGGATAGCCTAAATCGCGAGGCCGCCGTCTACCTGAATCACCTGGCCGGTGATGTAGCGGGCGTCGTCGGAAAGGAGGAAGCAAGCAATGCGCGCGACCTCGTCGGCTTCGGCAAAGCGACCAAGCGGAACTCGTTCAAGAATTTTCGCGCGATAGGTTTCATCGAGTGCGCCGGCCATGTCAGTAGCAACCATTCCGAGCGCGAGCGCGTTGACCGTAACCTTGCGGCTCGCCACCTCTTTCGCCAATGCTTTAGTCAAACCAATCATGCCTGCCTTTGACGCAGAGTAGTTCGACTGACCGGGCATTCCCACGCTGCCGCTAATCGAGGAGATATTGAGAATCGATCCGCCGCCATCCTGTCGCAGCATTACCCGTAGCGCTGCTTTTGCGAAATTCCAGGCGCCTTTCAAGTTCGTGTCCATTACTTCGTCCCAATCCGCTTCCTTCATGCGCAGGATCAGGTTGTCACGCGTTACTCCTGCATTGTTGACGAGGAAATCAATTCTCACAAACGCCTCTTTAACTTGCTTGACCATCTCCGCGGCGCTTTCGGTGTTTGCCACATCGCATTGCACAGAAATTACACGAGACCCAAGGACCTCGATCTCTCTTTTCAGCGTGTCGGCGGCTTCGGCGCTCTTTGCATAATTGAATGCTATGTCGGCGCCGCGGCGGGCGAGCTCCAGAGCGATTGCACGGCCAATCCCGCGCGTGCCGCCGGTGACGATTGCAGCGCGCCCGGCAAATGGTTTCAGGGAATCAGTCAAATCGGAGTACTCCCCTGTTCATCTATTCGCGGTCCTGGCGTTCTACCTGCTCTGCGGCGGATCAACCGAACGGATCCATTCCCTTACTTCGAGCAGCCACTGTGGCCGTTTCATTGCCCCCGACTTATTTACGAACAGTGTGACAACGTCGGAAGGGATTCCTGGCAAGGCCGCGCTACTGCCCAGAAGAACGTACTGACCTTCATGCAGGCCGAAAAACCTGACCTCGCCGTTCTCAAATTGCCAAATTTCTGGCACACCAAGCGCGGCGTAGATTGGAAAACGCGGGACCGATTGGCGGCTGATGTCAGCCTCAATCACGAGGTCAGCCGGGGGATGGATTGTCAAATCCAAATCCTCAACGCCCCTGATTACATCCACGTTTTGAATGTAGAAGCACCCATCAGGCTCGACGCCCTTCAGCAAGTCGGCACGCTTGTGCGTAGTTGAGCCCAATCCCCTTACGTCCAATTCTCGTTCTTCGCAAATGATATTCACCAACAGCCTTAGAATGTCGCTGGCCGCCTCGTGAGGTATTGACGGACTCGTGATTTCCAGATCTCCTTGATCGTAGGTGAAGCGAGGAGCGCTAAGACTCTCATAGTTCTTGAGCAACTGTTCGTAAGTCTCCCAAGTTACATTGCGCAGCAAGAATCTTTCTTCGGCGGTTCTTTGAGGAGGATTCAAAACCGTGGTCATGGCTCTCCTTTTCTGGAAGGATTCTCTCATTATAGTTTGAGAGACTTCAAATACTCTCTAAACTCACTCGCCAGCTCCGGATGCTTTAAGGCAAACTCGACAGTGGCAATCAAAAACCCTAATTTGTCTCCAGCATCATGTCGCGTGCCTTTGAGCCGCACCGCATAAAATGGGCGCTTCTTGAGTAAAGATCGCATCGCATCGGTAATCTGGATTTCGCCGATGGCGCCCGGCGGCGTTTTTCCGATCTCGTCAAAAATATCCGGAGTCAGAACGTAGCGACCGATAATTGCCAGATCTGAAGGTGCGTCTGAAAACGCCGGCTTCTCGACCATGTCCTTGACCTTGTAGATGCCGTCTTCAATCTCATCCACGTCAAGCGCGCCGAAGCGCGAGATTGCTTCACCAGCAACCTGCATGGTGCCAACAACAGGCGCATCATACTTATCATAGACGTCGAGGAGTTGTTTGAGCGCCGGGGACTCGGAATCAACAATGTCATCGCTCAACATTACCGCAAATGGCTCGTTTTCCACGCCATCTCGCGCCTGCAGGATCGCATGGCCCAGACCGAGCGCCTCGCCCTGTCGCACAAAACTGAAGCGCGCCATCTCAGAGATTGCGCGCATCTCTTGCAACAGGTCACCCTTGCCACGGTCCTCCAGGAGCTTCTCTAACTCGAAGGAAATATCGAAATGATCCTCCATTGGGACCTTGCTGCGGCCGGTAACAATGATGATTGATTCGATGCCCGAGGCAACTGCCTCTTCGACCACGTACTGAATCAGCGGCTTATCAACGAGTGGCAGCATCTCTTTAGGAGACGCTTTTGTAGCCGGCAAGAAGCGGGTGCCTAAACCCGCGGCGGGAAAAACTGCTTTACGAACTTTTTGTGGCATTAGGTAATTCTGTTCATAGGTAATTAACAACCATCTTCCTCGACATGCCTTTCTCTCGTCGGCTAGCGTGCCGTTTTTCCTAAACAACCATAAAATGTAAAGACGAATCTCTTACCATACTTTGTTGGAATAGAACAAATGCTCAATCTACCTTATCGATGAATACCTGCGGCCCATTTATCCTAGGATAACAGCCAATCCAACAGCCAATCCAACAGCGTTGACCGATTCGTAGTTGTGATGTATACACTCGCAAACTAGCCAATCCGAAAGGAGATCTCAGATGGTTAAAGCCAAAGCGCAGGTGCAAAGAAAAAGGGGAAAGTGAGAGTCCTGAAGTTGAACAAAGAGACCGTTAAGGATTTGACTGGCAGCGAACAGAAGAGGGTCAAGGGTGGGATTTTGATATCCGTGGGACTCACATTGGTTTGTCCCAGCGCCGGTTGCGAGCCACCAATAGTATTAAAGTGCCCTACTGAGCTAAGCGGCCGGTATTCCTGTCGCTAGCTGCCTGCCCAGTTTCACAGGCAGTAGGAAGATTTTGGTACAATATTACTTTCCCTTAGGCCTTGCAACGCTCCCGCTCTAACCCACTTAAGATGAGCGGGTCTGTTTGAACGGATGTGCATCCCCCCTCACCCTCGGGTACACTCACGAACCACGGATAGGACATTTTCCGAACGGAAACGCTCTCCGAATACAAACAGACGCAGGACTACAAATGCTCGATCTCAACTTCGTCCGCGAAAATATTCCGACCGTATCGGAGGCGCTGAAAAACCGAGGTGCTTCCGAGAACGAGCTCGATCTATTGAATAGGTTCAATTTAGCCGACAAGGGTCGTAGAAGCGCGATTGCCGAATCAGACAGCCTGAACGCCGAGCGCAATGAGTTGAGCCATCAAATCGGGGCCCTAATGAAGGAAGGGAAGTCCGAACATGCCCTTGTTTTACGTTCTCAGGTAAACGAACTGAAGGTAAGGATCGGCACAGCGGACAAACTTCGGGAGCAGGCTGAGAAAGAGATGAGCGAGTTGTTGGAGTCTTTGCCCAACATTCCGCACCAAAGCGTCCCAGTTGGTAAAGACGAATCAGCCAACAAGGAGCAGCCTCGCCAGAACATTTCACCGAAACCGGAGTTTGATTTCGAACCGAAAGACCATGTCGATCTGGGGACAGCTCTCGGCATTCTCGATCTTGAACGTGCGGCAAAGATCGCGGCCGCGCGCTTTGCCATCCTGAACGGAGCCGGCGCGCGGCTTGAACGCGCGCTGATCAATTTCATGTTGGATATTCACACGCGTGACCACGGTTACCAGGAAACCTTGCCGCCTTTCATCGTCAACCGAGCGGCACTGTTTGGCACCGGCCAACTGCCTAAATTCGAGGAGGATCTTTTCAAGCTCACCGATCAACGCGAGTTATATTTGGTCCCCACTGCGGAAGTGCCTGTGACCAACTATCATCGTGAAGAGATACTCGAGGCTTCGCAGTTGCCATTGAAGTGGGTTGCTTATACGCCTTGCTTTCGTTCTGAAGCTGGCAGCTACGGACGTGACACGCGCGGCGTGATTCGCCAGCACCAGTTCGAGAAAGTGGAGTTAGTCAAATACGCTTTGCCCGAGAACTCCTACGACGAACTGGAGTCACTAACGCGCGATGCGGAGCTAATCTTGCAGCGACTGGGGCTTCACTATCGCGTCGTAACCCTTTCCACGGGAGAACTGGGTTTTGGTTCGGCCAAAACCTACGACATAGAGGTGTGGCTGCCATCCCAGAAGACCTTCCGGGAGATTTCCTCGTGCTCGAACTACGAAGCGTTCCAGGCCCGGCGCGCCCAGATTCGGGTTCGACGCGCGGGCGCTGCAAAGCCTGAGTTTGTGCACACGTTGAATGGTTCAGGGCTGCCAATAGGAAGAACCTGGGTCGCAATTCTTGAGAACTTTCAGCAAGAGGATGGTTCGGTTTTGATTCCCGAGGCTTTGCGTCCATACATGGGAGGTATGGAAAGAATCGTCAGTGGTCAATAGTCAGTGGTCAGTCGTTTCACTGGTCGATTCGGAGTGGTCTCGGAAACAACAGACAACTGA
>JBPCIQ010000259.1:0-8691 GCA_051006135.1 Pyrinomonadaceae bacterium
TGCCGATAGTGATGTGCTGTCTACCGAGCGTCGCCTTCAGGGGCAGGCCGGCGATGCGGTCTAGCTGGACGTATACCTTGTCGAGATAGAAGCTGGGGAGCGTGCCGGGCGCGCTAGTGCCCGCGGGCGCTGAGGCGGGCGTAGTACCTGTGCCGTAAGAGTCTCGCCCAGTTGTCTTGATGCCGAGACCACTGAAACCTGCGTTGAAGTTCTTATAACGAACTGTTCCGTCCAGACGAAGGCTGGTCTCAAACCAGTGGCGCGCACTATCGCCAAAAAATGCGCTCGTTTCGGAGATGAAATAGTTCGTGATCTCGCCGTTATAAGTGAAAGACAGTTTCTTTTTAGCCTTACTCGCAGCACTTGGCTGTGATTCTGCTTCCGGGTCTTCCAGGGCTTTCGCTTCCGTTTTTTGTTGCGCAGTCGGTTGTGGCTTTGTTTGGGTCACATCCTGTACCAGCAGTTCGCGTCCCGCGGCGGGAGAAGCGAAGGTAAACAGAATTATTGCGGCAATTATTCCCGTGATCATTAAGTGTCCTTCTGCGATTGACCAGGATGGGCGGTATGGCGGGACCTGGAGCGTAATGCCGAGGCGTTGTGCCCTATATTGGCTGGGCTTGCGGTGCGCGACGGCTCTTGACAGTAGCTGCATTACTCGTGCCGGGACACTCATGGCACAGCAGGGCCGGCGGCAGCTTCACTATGAAAGGCCGAATTGCAGTAGCGTGGATTTACAGGAAGGTAGAATGCAGAAGCATCGAATTGCCGCAGTATTCAATTGCTTTGCGACAGTAAGTTAGAGGATTCAATTATCGGATAGAGTAGAAACGATCTCGAATATCACACAAACCTCTTCGCACTTGGGAGGTCAGTAATCGCTACAGGTTTACAGTGTTATTGAATTACCGCCAGTTACCGATAAGAATAAATGGCGCCCAGTAGAACGGGTGGCTGAAGGGAGCGTGCGGGTCGGGTTTGTACGGCGGCAGTTCAGGCTTTCCAACTTCGCCCGCCAATTCAGAACTGCGCCGATCGCCTGAGGCTGGGCCGCCTCCGTCTTCGCCTCTCAGCAGTGATATTTGCGCCTGCCGTAAAGCCTCAGCTTTACTGACGTTCGTCGTCGTCCCATAGTTGCGATAGAAGCGCGTCATTAACTTGCGTGTGCTTTCATCCGCAACAGGCCAGAGCGTCGCCAGGACAGCCTTCGCGCCGCGCTCCTGCGCCACTGCGCCAAACCCTTCCACTTCCTTGCCGTCTGCGCCCGTCGTTCCCACTCCCGTATTACAGGCCGACAGCGTCAACAACTCGACCCCCTTGAAGTCGAAATCGTCTGACGTCCGTACGCTCTCAAGTGTCAGGGCTGTGCCGTCGCCGAGCAGCAGAAAAGATTGGTCAGCGTTGCCCGGTAGAAAGCTGAAGTGGCTGGCAATATGAATTAGGGAGTAGCTGCGTCCTAGCGCGTCCGCGAAAGACCGAGCAGTGAACTCCTTGTCGAGCAGCCTTTTGCCGGGTAGAACTCCTATGCCACCGCCCGCCGTGGTGGACTCGGCGGACAGATTCTCATCACGAATGATGGCACTAAGTTCCGCCGGAACCTCGGGTAAAGCTTTGAACCCCATGCGCCTGTTTGAGCCGGGCGCCGAGACTGCTCCGGCTTGAGAAACACCGAGACCCAATCCGCGCCAATTGTGGTTAACAGGTTCAGACAACCGCGTCCGACTCGCGAGTGTGATGATCACTTGCTGATACTTCTCGGCCAGGTACTGCTTGCCATCGAAGAGCGCGGCGAACGGCAGATAACGGAGCGTACCGTCCAACGACCAGACCAGCGTTTTCGCCTGTGCCCCTTCCAGTTGTTTCTCGATTGGCTTGATGAGGATGTTGTAAAGCTCCTGGCCCAACGGCCGTGGATCAACCTTGGGATTCTGGAGGGCTTCGCGAAAGGCCAACACCTCTGATTGAGTTCTGCTGCACGGATTTCTGTCTTGCCATCAACCTGCGTGTTTGGCGTAGTCAGAATCACGCGATAGCGATCTTCGCCGACAATTGTGCGCTCACTTCGTCTTGAGTTATGTACTCCGCTTTACCGGATTGTTGCAGGAGTCAGCCAGCTACTGCGACGCCGCCTTTTTGCTTGATGCACAAACTCAAACTTCCGGTTTGCGCTCGTGCGCGATAGTGTTTCTTTTACGTGGCGACTATCCACGCACGTTGAACTATTTGAATGTCGATAGTGGTTCGGAGTTTTCCAAAGCACTTTCCATTGACCTGCTCGTACGCCAGGGTAAGGAGAAGGAAGCGCTGCAACTTGGATTCCAGCACATACCACAATGGGCGAGCTACGACATACTTTGGGCTTGCATTCAACAGAAGTCCTTACCTGAAATTCGTGCGTTGGGTGAGGCTGCTCAGGTTTCGGATGATCCGGAGACGAATTACCTTTCCGCTGCCCATCTCGCCTACTGCGGCCAGAGCGATGCTGCTCTCGAGATGCTGACGGCGGCCATCAAGGGAAACTACTGTTCATACCCTGCAATAGACTCGGATCCATTCTTCACAACTTTGCGAGCGAAACCGGAGTTCGCTGAGATTCGTTCTGCCGCTATGGAATGCCAGAACAACTTCCTGGCGCAGCGGAGTCAGCGCCCGCAGACACACGATCCACGAACGGACACGAAATAGCACCAAACCATCTTGCGCTAAACGGCAACGGGCAGTTCTTCAAGGCCACGTACGATCAAACTCTTGCGCCAGCGCAGTGATTCCGGCTCCTGGGCCACAGCAAGTTTGGGAAACGACGGAATAGCGTCAGCAAGCAATTTGCCCTTCCAAACGCGCCAGCGGCGCGCCGATGCAGAAATGAGCGCCCTGGCCAAAGGCGACGTGGCGATTGGGATCTCGCGTGAGGTCGAGACTTTCCGGATCTGGGAACTGTGATTCGTCGTGGTTAGCGGAGCCGATCATGGCCAAGACGACGTGGCCTTGAGGGATTGTCACTGAATCAATCGTCACTTCCTCGCCCGCAAATCGCTGCGAAGCTATATCCAGTGGGCTGGTATAACGCAGCAACTCTTCAATTGCTGAGCCAGGATTCTGCTTGAGCAGTTCACGTTGCGCAGGCGGGTATGGTCTGGGCCATCCTGGTTGAGCATGTGACGCGTGATTGGTCCCGAGAGGCGATGGATCCACTTGGTTACACAGAATAAGTAAAGAGAGCCTCAATGTGCCTAACGGCGAATGGAATACAGATCAATGACGCGCTCGATCGCACGACGACAGACCGCACAAAAATGGTTGGTGCGGGAAAACATGATGCAGTCCACTTGCGGCCGGTAATAACCTCGGGCCTCATACATGGCGCCCTCGAAAGCGCCGACTCGCCCGGCGTATTTCTCCCGCGCGAACATCTCGGCTTCATGCTTCAACTCCTCGCTGAAGAGATCTTCCATCTCACTTTCGGGGCGCTTCTCTTTGCGTATCTTTGTTCGCCGCTGTTGAATCTCACGTGAGTAGTTTTCGAAAGCTTCCTTGTTCCAGGGAGTGGGGATTGGAGTATCAGGTAAGACGAGATCGCCCCACTTGAGAATGGTGCGCAAGTTGATCACTCCTGCGGTACCAGTAACAACGAGCGCGGTGACGTTTGGCTCCCAAGGCTCAATACGATCGGTGGCTGGAGCGTACGCGACGGACGAGGTGTAGTACTCGTCGGCCAAACCGGCGAAGTGGTGGCCAAACTCGTGGACGAAAACGTAATTGGCCCAGGCGTTATCTGCCGCCACGGTGCTATACAAGTTGAAAATGCCTCCGCCCCCATAGGTGCGGTTGTTTGCGAGTATCTCAATGAATTCATAAGGCGCGAACGCTGCCGTCTTGCGCAAAGCACGGTTATCGAAAGTGAGCACGTACCTTTCGGATCCGAAGGCATCATAGGTCGCCCCCACTGGCGAGTCGTGATAGACGCCAGTCGATGGCCGAGAGATGCCGGATTCGGCGGCGGGTGGGCAAAGCGCCCAGACGTTGAAATCCTTGCGGCGCTCTTTGAAAGGTGAGGTAGCGAACAGCGCTTCGGTTAACCGGCGGGCGTCTGCCTCAAACTTCTTCGACTCCCGAGCCGTGTAGCCGTCGCCGAGGATGAGAAAATCGACTTTCGTTGCAGAGTCGCCCATTTTTTGAATCGCTATCAAAGGCGCGGGGGCGGGACTCTTTGATCGGTCGATGAAGATATCCTTCGGATTGATGAGCGTTGACCAAACATCGACAAAATCATTCTTCGCATCGCGCTTCTTCAATACAACTTCGACGGGAGAGTCGGGAGCAGGGAAGCGGAGCGACTCGTGGAACGTACGGCTGATTGACTTCGCTTCGTCGGTTGTTTCCCATTCACCGTAGATTGAAGCGAACCCGCGCGAGTAGATGACCCGCTTGCTGTTTTGATCTCTAACTTCAAAGAAGTACTTGCCGAGATTGGTGTCGTCGATGGCCTGACGCAGATCCCCGGGCCACGGCAGCGGCTCAATCACCACTCGATCGATACTGAACACTTCCTGTGTAGCGTTGCCGGTGTGGTAGTAATCCAGTCGCATCGTGGCCGGCTGGGCTATGGCTGCCAAGGATGAAGCTGAGAGGAGGAAAATCATCGCCGGCAGCGCCAGCGCATAAGGAATTCTTTTCAGCATGGGTGGATTGTAACCGGGGCTGGATCAATCCGCGATGCCAAAGCTTGGTAGTGTCGTATTTTGAATCTGAGATTCAGACTTCGAAATATCTGAGAATAGCCACCACTAGGGCTACAGCAATCTGCACCACTACCCAAAGCTTGCCTGCGACAAGTCTTGTTAGCGCCCTGTGCTATACTCACCTGTTTAGTTTTGCCCCCTGATTGTCATCAGGACCATAGGCTACCGAGCTCTTCTGAAGGAAGGGGTAATAGCAAAAAGTGAGTAATGTTTTGGAGATCATCCCGCTCGGCGGTATCGGCGAGTTTGGGATGAATTGTATGTCTGTGCGTTACGGGGATGACATGATCATCCTCGATGCCGGCATGGGTTTTCCTGAAGAGACGGCCTTCGGCGTCGATATTTCCATCCCCAACTTCGACTTCCTCGAAGAGTACCGCGACAACATCACCGCGATTGTGCTCACCCACGGCCACGAAGATCACCTGGGCGCGCTGCCATACATCCTCAAGAAATTCAATGTTCCTGTTTACTGTTCTCACTTCACCGCCGGACTAGCCGAAAGCAAGCTCGAGGAGCACGACTTGCTGGGCGACACGTTGCTTCATCGTGTTGAACCGCGAGACGTGGTCGAGATTGGTCCATTCAGCGTGGAGTTCATTCGCGTTTCTCATTCGCTGGTGGACTGTTTTTCATTGGCGATTAAGACGCCGGTGGGCACCATCATCCATACCGGTGATTACAAGGTTGACGAGACACCCGTAATTGGCGAGCCAATTGATCTCCGGTCATTCAGACGATACGGCCAGGAAGGCGTGCTCGCTCTGCTTTCAGATTCAACGAACGCCACCGTGCCGGGTCGGACGCCGTCCGAGCGCGCGGTGATCCCTGCTTTTGAAGAAATCTTCGCCGAAGCCCCCGGGCGCCTCATCGTCGCGGCTTTTGCTTCCTCGATACATCGCCTGCAAATCGTCCTGGATATTGCGCAACAGTTCAATCGAAAGGTTTGTGTGCTGGGCCGATCGATGCTGAAGAACGTTGAGATTGCCGACCGCCTGGGCTATCTGGACATCCCAGAAGGTTTGCTCGTGCCTCTTAACGAGGCGAAGCAAATGAAAGACAACCGGATCGTGTTCCTCGTGACCGGTTCGCAGGGTGAGTCGCGCGCGGCTCTTTCCCAGATGGCTACGCAGAGCTACAAGGGACTAACGATCGAAGAAGGCGACACCGTGGTGCTCTCGGCGCGCATCATCCCCGGTAACGAGCGCACAATTTCGCGAATGATTGGTTTCATCTACAAGCGTGGCGCCAACATCATCGAGGAAAAGCGTCGCCTTGTGCACGTAAGCGGCCATGCGTCGCAGGAAGACATCCGGATAATGACCGAAGCCGTGCGACCAAAGTTTGTGGTGCCGATCCATGGTGAGTATCGCATGCTGTTTCGCCACAAGGAGTTTGTTAAGAACCATCTGGGTTATGCGGAAGAGAATATTATTCTGATTGAGAATGGCGATGTACTCGAACTGGATGGCGAGCGTGCCGCTGTGGTCAACAAGCGCGACATTGGACGGACGTTTATCGACGATACTGGCTTTGAAGAGATCGAGCGGGAGACGGTGCGGGAACGCAAACAGATGGCCAGCGAGGGTATGGTGACGCTGATCGTGACTATTGATGGGGAGACAGGACAACTGCAGGCGAAGCCGGAGATTGTGATGCGGGGTGTGCAAGGATTCGACGGCGCCAATGGCTCGTTGAAGGATGCACAGGCTGTGATTGAAGCTGCTGTGACCGGTGCGTCGCGCGATATGTTGAAGGACCAGAGCCTGCTTAAGGAACATGTGCGACTGGAGTTGAAACGTTTTATCCAGAAACTGACCGGTGCGCGACCTGTGATCATGCCGGTAGTTGTTCAATTGTAGTCCGCGTGATCTGTGGACCACCCCATTCCTTCGAAGACCGTCTTGGATTTACTGCGCGAAACCAGAATCGAAGTCACACCGGCGACTTATGTGCTCCTTGGTCTTAGTCATCAAGACTGGACTCGCCTGTTGGAAAATCCCGAGCTCAGCCCACGAGTAGATGCGCCTTTCATGATCTTTCGCGATCAGCGGGAGGTGACCCTTCTCCTGGAGGAGGATGACTGGCTACGTATCCGTCACGCCGCGCGCAATGCCAGAGTCGAGCGCGGCTTTCGCATTTTGACGTTCGATATGGAGCTACCGTGGACGGTGGTTGGTTACCTTGCGCAAGTCACAGCAATTTTGGCGGCGGAGCAAATCCCGGTCGGAGCGTTATCATCGTTTTCGCGCGACCATTTGCTCATCAAGCAGGAAGATCTTGGTAACGCCCTGCGCGTGTTGGGTGAACATGTAAGGGAGCTTTGTTAGTCCAACGGGAAATTATGACCTGGCAAAACAGAGTTGTTATGATCACGGGCGCCTCCTCCGGTATTGGGCGCGGACTCGCGCGTGCGCTGTCGCTGAAGGGAGCGAAGCTCGGGTTGGTTGCGCGACGAGCAGATCTGCTGCAGGAAATTGTGGAACAAATTGCCTTATCCGGCGGCAAAGCTCTATCTCTCCCGGCTGATGTCTGCCACTCAGACTCTATTCGTGCCGCGGCTGATAGGTTGCGCACCGAGGTTGGTCCGATCGACGTCCTCATTGCCAATGCAGGAATTGGCGCGACGAATGATGCCGCGGAGTTACGGGCCGGCGAAGTCGCGGGTGTAATCAATGTCAACGTAATCGGCGCAGCCAACAGCGTAGCAGCGGTTTTACCCGAGATGGTGGCGAGGGGACAGGGCCACCTGGTGGCGATTTCAAGCCTGGCCGCTTATCGGGGGTTGCCTAAGTCGGCGGCCTATTGCGCAAGCAAAGCTGCTCTCTCAGCATTCTTTGAGAGCTTGCGATTAGACCTGCAGCCGCGAGGTATTGATGTAACAATAATTCACCCCGGCTTTATTAAGACACCGTTAACTGCGGGACGCCGCGCACAGATGCCGTTTCTTATGGAAGTTGATACAGCTGTGGATAAGATTCTGGGCGCAATCGAAAGGCGGCGAAAATCGTACGCGTTTCCCTGGCAGCTCGCGACCTTTGTTCGCGCTGGAATGATCATGCCGAATTTCATGTACGACTGGATCTCGCGGCGAAACTCATTCAGAGAATAGAAAGCGTTTAGATTTTTGATTTGCGATTTGCGATTCACGTAACGATCAACCGAACATCGTTGGAGCCTTCAAATCAAAGCACAAAGCACAAAGAACTAAGAACCAAGCCCCAAGCACCAAGAACTAGGAACAAACCTCAGAAATCAAAAATCAAATATCAAAAATCCCATGACTCTCTTTCAAGCCATTCTCCTCGGAATCGTTCAGGGTTTGACAGAATTCATTCCCGTCAGCTCAACTGCCCATCTGATCTTCGCGGCCCGGGCAATCGGCCTTTACGATGGTGTTGAGAAGACCCTCCAGGCTGAGCAGACGACCGCGACTATTGCGGTCATCCAACTTGGTACGCTGCTCGCGGTCTTGATCTACTTTGCGCGCGACATCGTAAACATCACAAGGGCATTCGTCAGGGATCATTTCGCTTTGTTAAGAGGGAATCGTAGCCGAGCCCTGACCGCCGGCCGGGTCTCTGACGGTGTGAGCTCTGCGGGCGAAAGACCGACGGCCCGGTTGTCACAGGACGCCTGGCTTGGCTGGCTGGTAATTATCGGCTCAATTCCGGTTGGGGTTGTCGGATTGGTATTCAAGAAGCAGATCGAGGGGACATTTACCAAGGACCTCTGGGTGATCGCGACGATGATGATCGTCGTGGCAGTTCTCTTAGGGGTCGCGGAGTTGGTTGGGAAGCGGAATCGGTCGATGGCGGAGCTGGGCGTAGGCGACGCGCTGGCGGTTGGCTTTGCCCAGGTCCTGGCATTGATTCCTGGTTCGAGCCGGTCAGGGTCCACAATTATGGGCGGTTTGTTCGTTGGAGAGACCAGGGAAACGGCGGCAAGATTCTCG
>JBPCIQ010000260.1:0-5495 GCA_051006135.1 Pyrinomonadaceae bacterium
AAGATGTCCGCTAGTTTTCGCTTGTACTGCTCTCCCCCCAACTGCGATCCATCTCTAACATCCACCAATTCCGTCGTTATTAGGAGTTCATCGCCAACTTGGAGTAGGCGGCCTGTCATCACGGCCAGGACGTTTAGGGCATTCCCAATCACTTGAGGTTCAATCTCTTGGCCCTTATATCTAAATACCGGTGCATGCGCCATAACCTTTAGCGTGGGCAGTCGCGACAGATTGTGAATGATAGTGTCGGTAATGCCATCGGACAAATATTCGGCATTAGGGTCGGGGCTGATATTAGCAAGAGGAAGCACGGCAAGTGAATTGATCGCGCTGCGAGATCGCCGGGGACCTGACGAAGTTCGAGTGGGGCTCGAAGCTTTCTTTACTGGACTCCTATGCGAGTGCGCTCCTTGTCGGTAGCTGGTACCGGAAGATCTTTGAGCTTGATCACCCAGGCGTGGTTCCGCTGAAGCGTGAAGCTCATGCGCAATGTCAAGGTGCTGTTTGAATCTGCGCAGATCGTTCCAAAGGTCCTTGGCTGTTTGATACCTTTCTTCCCGGTCTTTGCGTAGTGCCTTGCCAACAATCCATGCCATCTCGACGGGAATGCCAGGCGAGTAACGAGTAAGCGGTGGCGGGTTCTTCTCAATGATCGAGACAATTATGTCCGTCGCTGTCTCACCTTCAAAAGGCGTGCGTTCAGCCAGCATTTCGTAGAGAACAACGCCAAGACTCCAGATATCCGTGCGAGGATCTGCTTCCAAACCTCGCGCCTGCTCCGGTGACATATAGCGGGCCGTGCCCATGACCATGCCCGGATCAGTCGACACTAGGGTAGGAGAGTCTGCGTGGCTTACAGGAGGTTCTATTAGTTTTGCCAAACCAAAGTCGACAACTTTCACGTAGCCATCGGGTCGGATCATTATGTTCTCAGGTTTGACATCCCGGTGCACGATGTGTGCCTGATGCGCTGCGGCCAATGCCGAAGCTATTTGCGTGCCGATTTCCAGTGCTTCAATCAACATTAAGCGGCTTTTACCCATCCGTTGGCGCAGGGTTATGCCATCAATGAATTCTGTCGCGAGAAACTGCCTGCCGTTTGCTTCTCCGACTTCGTGGATAGTGAGAATGTTCGGGTGATTCAAAGCTGAGGCGGCCCGCGCCTCCTGCTGGAAGCGGCGCACTCTCTCACCGTCAACACCAAAGCATGAGGGCAACAGTTTGACAGCTACCTGGCGTCCCAGTCTTGTATCCTCTGCGAGATAGACTTCGCCCATCCCACCGGTATCGATCAACGAGAGAATTGCATAATTGCCGACGCTCTGACCGATGATGGAAGATATCTGCTCATCGGCAATCAGGCGCGTGGCTTGTTCAGCCACAGGATCCTCCATAAACGCAACCGCTGCCAGGTGGGAGGAGACTAGGGATTCGACCTCGCAACGCAACTCTTCATCGCCGCTGCAGGCCAGACCAATATAGGCAGCACGCTCTGCCGGGGGTAATTCAAGCGCACGGTGATACAGATTTTCTATCTGCGGCCAATTTTTGGGATCCATTTGCCCTATTTGTTAGTTTGTCTGCTAATCTCTGTAACGCGGAAAAACCAGCGGGAACTATACATAAGGACGACTCGGTCGCGGATGGAGAAACATTTTGCCGACACTTGTTACCCAATTTCACGGTGTAGCCAGGCTTTAGCCAGACTCCAATCGCGCATTACCGTTATAGATGATACTCTTAACACCTCGGCCGTTTCTTCCACAGTCAGCCCGCCAAAGTACCGGAGTTCCACTATCTGACTCTTACGTGAGTCCATTTCATGCAGCCTTTTCAATGCCTCATCAAGAGCGATTAGGTTCACGCTGGGCTCGGGGCTCAGGACTACGGCCCCGTCAAGCGACACTCTAGCTGCCCCACCTCCGCGTTTTGAAGCATGGAGACTTCTTGCATGATCTACTAAGATGCGCCGCATTAACTGTGCCGCAATGGCAAAGAAATGAGCCCGATTCTGCCAGCGCGTTTGCTTTTGATCGGCCAGCCTGAGATAGGCTTCATTTACCAGGGCAGTAGTTTGCAATGTGTGACCGGCACGCTCCCGACTCATGTAGTAATGCGCGAGCCGGTGCAGTTCGTCGGAGACCAGCGGGAGTAGTTTTTCCAGCGCGGATTGATCTCCGTTGCCCCAGTCAGTCAGTAGTTGGCTAGCTTCGTTAGCGGTGGGACGGCTCATCGTGGGAAGAGTCGGTCAGTGAAATCCTCGATCTGGGCGATACTTCACTATTAGTCCTAAAATTAGGGGCGAATTGTAGCCGATGATAGCTCTTTTGGGAAATTTTCGCGTTATTAGATAGTGGGTTACTGCGAGCCTTTACATAAGACGACCACGAAATCACACGAACCAGCACGAATGATTTGGTGACATTTCGTGCAATGTCGTGGATCGTCTTGCCGGAATCTCCGCATAGGCACGTAGATAGTTTATTGAAGGTCTAGCCGAATCATTTTAATCCACCCGGGGGCACAAGTTGACCAATAACCGACCGGTAGCACATTCGTTTGCCAAAAAGCGCGTTCTGATCGTCAACTGTTTCTTTGACGAATCTCGACGACCCGTTCGCCGTCCTGCCAAAATGCCTCAAGCCCTGGGACCCATATATTTGGCGGGTGCATTCCATCCAGAGCTTTGCGAGATTCGGTTGTATAACGAAGTAGCTAGCGGGCCGCTGCTTAATGAGGAACTTCTTGCCTGGCCGGATCTGCTTGTAATGACCGGCCTCACAAACTCGTTCGATAGAATGCTGCACCTCACAGCTTACGCACGCACAAAAAATCCCACGACGATCGTAGCCGCCGGAGGCCCCGCTATCCGCGCTCTTCCGCTCCTGGCGCAGCAATATTTTGACTACTGCTGCCTGGGTGACATAGAGGAGATGCAAGATGTGATCACTGAGGCGCTCGGCACGGCGTATGTCGCCCAGGAAATGCTTCCGCGCTTCGATTTAGCCTACTGGTTGCGGCATATCAATTATGTGGAGTCGACGCGTAATTGTAATTTTCGATGCTCCTTCTGTGCCCTTACCGGGGAGGGTAATGCCTACAAAAAGTACGACCTTGACTACACACGCAAGCAAATTATGGCCCTGGGCAAGGTGCGGCGCCTGATCTTCGCTGACAATAACTTTTATGGAAACGATCGCAATCATTTTCTTGCGCGGCTGGATTTAATCAAAGAAATGCGCACCGCGGGTTACATGAAGGATTGGGCGGCGTTGGTTACGGGAGACTTCTTTCGCGACGATGAGAATTTGAAAATAGTACAAGAGGCAGGGTGCCGATTCCTGTTCAGCGGAGTAGAAGCATTCGACGCTCAGTGGCTAAAGTCCGTAAACAAGGCCCAGAACAATCTTTGTCCGCAGGTAGAGATGATCCGCAAGTGCCTGGAAGCTGGATTGCTCTTTTCCTATGGTCTGATGTTCGACGTGGATCGGCGTCGAATCAGTGAGCTTCGTCGCGAGCTTGATTTAATAACGAGCACGCCGAATATCACACTGCCATGCTTCATTACGCTTCCTATTCCACTCCTGGGCTCGCCCTTTTTCTACGAGTGCCTGGATAGTGAATCTCTCCTGCCTCGCACCAAACTGCGGGACATGGATGGCTCCACTCTTGTATGTAAGCCGCTAGATCCGATAGATGACGTAGTAGCATTCCTCGGTGAAATGATGACCTTGCGCGGCTACCGGTGGCGCGTGCTCAAACACTCGGTTAATTTCGTCAAAAACTATTATTCCACTTTGAGCAAAACACAGTTGGGTGTGGAATTAGTTAATGCTGCTCTCCTCTGTGCGTATTCTCTTGCGACTGCACCTGCCACTCCCCTGGTCCCTACGCGGCGAGGGCGCTCCCGCACTTACATCAGCACAACCGAAATCCTGGACGCCGTTTACACGCCGTCTTTTCGCGTCGCATCGCGTTACGAAAGCTATTTCCATCCGACGATGGTGACGGATGCCGGCGGACAACTGTCGAAGGAGCTTGCCGGCGCTGGCCTGCCAAGCAGGTTTCCAAAGTCTTTGCAGCCGCAATTGGCTTCACCCTTAAAGCATTTGGCCTTCCTGCCGGCGACAGCTCCCAAAAGCCGAGTGATGGGGGTTTAAGAGGTGAGTCAAATCTTTACGAGGAGTCCCGGATTGAGTCCCGCATTGAAAGATAGCAATACGCCCGAGATAATCTATCCGCTCGGCAGATCCGGGGAAGAAACGCGGCGACTTCAGCAGCAATCCCAGTTTTACAATCCTTTTACCCGCAGACTCTTCGAAGACGCGGGCATTTCAGCCGGAATGAAGGTACTGGACGCGGGTTGCGGCGCCGGAGACGTGTCACTGATAGCAGCCGAATTGGTTGGTCCGCAGGGTACAGTGGTCGGTGTTGACAAGGATCCGAGCGTAATCGAAACGGCGCGAAAGCGGTCGTGCGATGCGGGGTTAGAAAACGTAACGTTTGTTGAAGGAGACATCTGCAGCGTCGCCCGGGGTACTGATTTCGACGCAGTAGTGGGACGACTAATCCTGATGTACCTGACTGAACCCATACAAGCAGTTCGAAATCTGCTGGGCCACCTGCGTCCTGGAGGTATTGCGGCTTTTCAGGAAGCTGATTGGACATATAAACCGGCTGGTCTCCCACCTTCTCGGTATGCCGAACAGATTTATGATTGGATGCTACGATGTTTTCAAACGGCCGGAGTTGAGACTCAGATGGGCCTGAAACTCTACGGGACGTTTCTTGAGGCCGGCTTTTCAGAACCGCAAATGCGCCTCGAGGCGCCGCTTGGGGGTGGTTCAGACTGGGACGGGTACGATTATTTAGCCAACTCGGTGCGAAGTATGTTGCCCCTTCTGCTCAAGTTCGGTATTGCGACAGCTGGTGAAGTTGAAATTGATAGTCTCGCCGAACGTTTGCGTGAAGAAGTTGCCGGTCAGAATGGAGTGGTAATGCTCTCACCCCTGGTCGGCATCTGGGCCATCAAGCGTTGATGCTCCCTTCGAATTTCACGCCGAACTCACGTCACCCCGAGCCTCTATGCCCTCAAGTGTTCTGCTACACCCGGCCAGGTACCCCAGGTTCGTGTTACCGCTAACTGAAGGCGGTAGTGCAAGACTAGTCTTACGCGTAACCCTTATAGAACACCGCACCCGTTCTCTAAATAAGACCCTCCTGAGGCTGAGACATTGCGAAACCGCGCGCACCGGGTCACAAGCAATGCACCATCGCTTCGAGCGCGCTCATTTCTCTGGACTTTTCCCGAATCACAAGAGTAGGTTCTATCTCGCTGCCCCCTCCAGATCATCTTCAGTTTAGGTGGCTACCTGTCAGCGACTGTTTTGCTTAACCTCCAAGGAGCCTCGTACATGCGAAATCCCAATCGTCACGCGTCTTGGATCATCATCCTTATTCTTTCCCTCTGGTCACTTAGCTTAGCGCAGACTCCG
>JBPCIQ010000261.1:0-6363 GCA_051006135.1 Pyrinomonadaceae bacterium
CTAGCGCGGTCTTCACCATCAGTAACGAGGATCAGGGCTCGGCGCCGACGGTCATTATCGTCGCCCTTTTTATATTCGGCGATACGCTCAGCGGAGAGGTAGACGGCATCGATTACCGCCGTTTGACCTCCTTCGACATACAAGCTTTCAAGACCGTCAAGTAGCAGATCTTTGCTTGCCGTGAAGTCCTGGACAGTTTCTATCTTGTCGCTGCTGATAAAGCGAACGAGGAAGGTTTCGTCACCCTGCCTGTTGCTATTGATAATAGTTTTTCCAGCATCGATAACACTCTGCAGCTGCGAACGAAGAGATCCGGAGGTATCAACAGCCAGACCGTAACTGATAGGCACTTCTTCCCGTGTGAAGAACTCGATCGGTTGCGCGACGCCATCTTCATAAACATGGAGGTCGCTTTCACGCAGATTATCGATCGGGCGGTTATTCCGGTCGATTACTCGAACGTTCAGCGTAACTAGCTCTGTATCCACCCTAACTATCTCGCCTTCGCCAAATTCTTCAGGTGGAGTGGGGGTGGGTTTTGGCTTAAGCACCGGCGGCGGCGGCGGCTCACCAAGCTGGGGTGTAATTCTGTCAACGGGTCTCGGAGGTGTCTGCGTAGTTGTATTGCTCGGTATAGGCGTCGCTGCAGCCCTGGGCGCAGGCGTGGCTGTGCCGGGCGGGTTCTGCGTAGTACTGGTTCTGGGAGAAGGAGTAGGTGTTGGGGTTTGTGTCGGAGCCAGTTGCCCGGTGCGGCGCGGCCTTCCTTCTTGCGTCTGGGCCGTAGAAGTGTAATCGGATGACGCCACGATTCCGATGATCAATGCAAAGCCTGCTATATAAACAAGAGACCGTATCAAGCTGGCTATATAATTCCTACGATTTATCACTAAACTTATTCCTCAACGAGCCGCCGCTCTATCAACTGCTGTCTAACAGGCTAGCGGCCCTCCTGGTCTAATCTTTTTTTCCCCCAGTCGCGCGAAACGCTCCGCAACCCCCCTCTAAATAGGGGGCGGAGCGCCAAGCTGGCCTCGCTTATGTCGCTGGGGCTGGGGCAAACAGCGTCGCCAACAACTGCGTCCACTGCGCACACGTTAGAAAGATGCCTTGGGAGAGTTTTTGCGTTGCCGAGCGCGGGCAATTTAACATCAACGCGCACCTGGAATTGCGTAATAGCCTTCCTTTGATCGCACAAACAGCCGGGGCAGGCCACGCGGGGGAGTCACCTTGACCTTAATCTTATGCCACTTGCCGTCGTTTGCGAAGTTCGAAGGCTTGTAACCGATTGAATACTGGTGGCGGAGCTCCAGGGCGATCTGTTCAAAGATATCATCCATTTCCACGGGTGATCTGGGGAAAAACGCTTTTCCACCTGAGACATTTGCCAGCTCATCCAGAATCCCCTGGCCCTCCATGCCGAGCGGACTGCCGGCATCGCCACTTCCGAGAATTCCCACGCCGTACAAGACCACATCCGACTCTTTCAGTAACCGTCTCAGTTCATTGAACGAATAACGAGAATTATTGTCCTGACCGTCGCTGATCAAAAGCAGCGCACGTTTGGGATGGAGGCCCCGCTGCACCTTTTCTACGCCGAGATAACAGGCGTCGTAGAGGGCGGTGTTGTTGCGGGTCTGCACGAAGGTGAGCTTGTCCAGCACAGCATTCCCATCCCGAGTTCTATCAAGGAGCAACTGTGCCCGGGAGTTGAAGCCAATGAGAAAATACTCATCTGAGTTATGACTGGTCTGAATAAACTTAGAAAGCGCTTCTCGTGCCTGTTTGATCTTGTCACCGCTCATCGAGCCTGAAACATCGAAGAGCACACCTACTGATACGGGCGAATCGTCGTCGCTAAAGTACGTAATCTCCTGCGGTTGCTTGTCCTCGAGGATGGTGAAAGCCTTCTGGCCCAATCCTGAAACGTAGCGACCGTAGGTATCTGTTACTGTTACCGTTAGTGTGATCAGATCGGTGTTAACAATGACGGGCCCGTCAAGTTCATTACCCAACTTTTGCTGAACCGCAGGCTTGCCTGGTTCGCCAGTTTTTGCGGGGGGTGAAGTTGTTGTTGGTTTTTGCGGGGACTTTTCCTGTGCTTTGCTCGGAAATGTCGTGGTGAGTATGGCTGTAAATAAGACGAACGATAACACGAGCGCGATCCTGACAGAGCAGCTAGCCGGTAAGTGCATGTGACCCCCGCTTTCACGTCAAGCACCCTAGACATGTTTAAATAGACCTGAGAAGGCTGTCAACACAGATGCTTGAGAGTTGGGCAATGATGCCCAGAGACCTCACCTTTTTTACGCTTGCCAAGGAATGTGTAACGTGGGGGACCGCCGCGCAGCATCCAATGCGATCTGAGTTGGCTCCTCGTCATTGTAGGACAGGGCCTTGGGCCGTGCAAGAACAAATAATCGCCGGTGTCATTATCAATACTCCTGAAACTTCTTCACCTCCAAGGCGTGTATCTGGGGGCGCCCAGGGCAATCAGACATGCGAAGGCCGCGTGTTATACTCGTCCGTCAGTTGGATTTAGAGCGATTGCCGAGTTCATTTGTCGTTTGGGAACGCCCGCGGGCGAGGTTGTGACGCGAACTGTCGACGCGCCTGGGGTGAATGAGGCGCGCGCCCGATTGGAGCGTGAGGGCTTCAGAGTTTTCAACGTCACTCCGCCGAAGACAAGCGGTGTCGCCGCCCTCACCCGTCTGGGGGGTCGCGGCGCACACCCCCGAGTAAAAGCAAACGACTTTCTTCTCTTCAATCAGCAACTGGCGGCGCTCGTTCGTGCCGGCATTCCTATTCTGCAAGCCATTTCCATGCTACGGAAGCGAGCCGCATCCGCCCGCTTGCGCACTGTGCTCGGCGATGTCGAAGAACAAATTCGCGGTGGCGCGGCTTTATCAGTAGCGTTTGCGGCGCAGGGAAGTCTTTTCCCGCGGATCTACACGGCGTCGATTCTGGCTGGCGAGCGATCAGGCGCACTCGATGAGGTGCTCGGCCGTTATGTAACTTACATGCGACGAAATGTTGCGCTACGGCGGAAGATTCGCGGGGCGCTGGCCTATCCCTTGTTCCTGCTTTTTGCCTCCGCGTGTATGGTTACATTTCTAACTATCTATGTTGTACCAAGGATGTCGGACTTGTTTTCAGGGTTCGGAAATGAGCTGCCAACCGTTACGCAGATTGTGGTGGGCCTGTCGAGCTGGCTTTCCACAAATGTCATTTGGTTTGGCCCGCTGGCAATCGGCGGCGCGGTCGCGCTCTTTCTTTGGTCGCGCACGTCGCGGGGCAGGCTCAAGATAGATTCCTTTATTCTCAAAATACCGCTTGCCGGCAGCCTAGCCGTTCAGTTGTCGGTGGCCCAGGCCACGCGCTCACTTGCCACACTGCTTGCCGGTGGCATTACCCTGGTTGAGTCGTGGGAGATTGCCGCTGAGTCGATTACAAACCGGGAACTGCGTCGTCGCAGTTCGGCCATCTTGCCGATGATTCGCGAAGGCCGTTCATTCACCGAAAGCCTGGAGTTCGCGGGGTGGCTGCCAATGCTTGCTATCGACATGATTGGCATTGGTGAGCGCTCGGGTAGTTTACGAGAAATGCTTGATGAGGTAGCCGTCTTTTACGACGCCGAATCGGAGGTCCGCCTTGAGCAGTTGACGACTACGCTTGAGCCTGCGATCCTTGTGGTCATGGGCGGGGTTGTTGTCACGATCCTCCTGGCCATCTACCTGCCCATAAGCCAATCCATCTCCAGCGGTGCGGGAGTTACGGGCCATCGTTGATTGTGAGCGGGAGTCACCTGCTTTTCTGAGAATCCAAGATGAAGCAGCTTACCGAAGAAGAAACAGTCATCTCCAATCCGAAAGCGGTGAGTGCCGCTGTGGCAGAGGGAGAGGAGCTTTTGGCTGGAGGCGCCGAGCACCATCCACCCGAGGTGCTGGCGGCGAAGGATCTTGCGCGTCGGTATCGTCTCCCGTTTGTAGAACTGCTTCCTACTGACCAGGACTCACCCGTCGATTACGGCTTATTCAACGAGATACCCGTCGACCTGATGGTGCGGCATCAGTTTCTTCCGCTCAGGCGCGATGGTAGGGGCCTGCATATCGCGATGGCAGACCCGTCGGACCTTGAACGGTTGGACGAACTTGCCAGAGCGCTCCGCACTCGCATCGTTCCGCATGTGGCTACCGCGGGAGCGATCGAGGTTATCTTGCGCCGCGGCGACGCCACGCAGCGTGTGCTGCAAGAAGCTGCGTCCGGATTCCGCATCTCGCTTGTTAGAGAAACTGAGCAGGGCGAAGAAGTCTTGGACCTCGATCGGTTGGCTACCGATTCCGAGATGTCGCCGATTATCAAACTGGTCGACACGATCATCTATAACGCCATGGAATCGCGGGCCTCTGACATTCATATCGAGACTCGCGACACAGAGGTACAAGTGAAGTATCGAATTGACGGCGCGCTTTATGCCAAAGTCGATCCGATAGACCTTGCTTATCATCAAACGCTAATCTCGCGCATAAAAGTTATGTCCGAACTCGACATCGCCGAGCGCAGGGTGCCGCAGGATGGGCGTTTTAGAGTTCGCTATAAGGGCCGCAATGTCGACTTTCGCGTCTCGATTATGCCCACCATACACGGCGAAGACGCGGTAATTCGTATCCTCGATAAGGAGCAAATCAACGATGCCTTTAAGAACCTCAATTTGGATGTTGTTGGCTTTGCCGAAGAGGATCTAAGAAAGTTTCGTCACTACATTGCGGAGCCTTACGGTATGGTGCTGGTTACTGGTCCGACTGGTTCCGGTAAGACGACTACGCTCTACGCCGCCCTCAACGAGATCAGAAATGAGGAAGACAAGATAGTTACAATTGAAGACCCGGTTGAGTATCAGTTGCATGGCATCACCCAGATTCCCGTTAACGAGAAGAAGGGTTTGACATTCGATCGCGGCCTGCGCTCGATCTTGAGACATGACCCAGACAAAATTATGGTCGGCGAGATACGTGATACCGAGACTGCTCAGATTGCCATCCAATCAGCGCTCACCGGTCACCTCGTTTTTACCACGGTCCACGCAAACAACGTGATTGACGTGATTGGTCGTTTTCTTAACATGGGCGTCGAGCCTTACAATTTCGTTTCGTCTCTCAACTGCGTGTTGGCCCAGCGCCTAATCCGAATGTTGTGTCCCTTTTGCAAGCGTCAGCATCATGCTTCCGATGCGGAGCTGACCGAATCGGGCCTGAGACCAGAAGAACATCGGGAAGCTGTCTTCTACATGAATGTTGGCTGCGATGCCTGCAACCATACCGGGTACCGGGGTCGCACGGCGATCCATGAGTTGCTCGATCTTTCAGACAACATTCGGGAAATGATCGTGGAGCGAAGGCCCGGTTCTGAGGTCCGCCGGGCCGCCGAGGCTGAGGGATTGACCAGCCTGCGCGAGTCGGCTCTGAAAAAGGTGTTCGCGGGAGTTTCGACTCTCCACGAGATTAACCGGGTAACCTTTGTAGAAGAAGTGAGTGCCGGCAAATAATACAATTAGATTTAGCTTTAGCCTGCAAAACGCGCTAAAATGTCATTTGTCCTTCGGCGCCGGTTTTTAGGAACCTGACTTCTTGGCCGGCGTGTAAGCAAGACGGGTCAGGCGCTATTGCATCTTGACCGCCTCTAGCGGCATTATTAGGCCGCTAGACTTCTACCTCCCAGAGAAAGAGACTGCCATGAAACTCAAATCAAAGACCCAGATCTTCACCTCCCTTCTGCTCACCCTTTGCCTAGTGGCGCTGCCTATAACGGCTCTGGCAAAAAAGGGCGAGAAAAACTTCAAACGCGGCATGGAGCACGAATCAGCTCAGCAGTGGGAAAAGGCTGCGCAGGAGTTTACGCTGGCTGTTGCCGCCGATCCCTCAAACATGGAGTACCAACTCCATTTTCGCCGCGCGAGTTTCAACGCCTCCCAGTCGTTCATGCAACAGGGCCGCGCCCTGGCTGAGCAGCGCGATTATGTCGGCGCCTACAATGCCTTCCGCCAGGCCTATGGTTACGATTCAGTAAATGAGCTGGCAGTTTCCGAAATGGAGCGGATGCTGCGCCTGCAGAGCGTGAAGGAGGGAAATAATGGTTTCGTCGGCGGGAACGGAGCGAAGGGTGGAGAGCCCGACGACGGCACTCTCGTCCCGACAAATGGACAGGTATCGGAATCCGCTGTGCCGTCTGGTCGAACTGAACAGCTGCGCGTAATCAGTTACAACGGAGATCTCAAGGGATTCGTCCGCAGTCTCGCGGAACAGCTTCAACTAAATGTGGTCTTTGATCGGCAATCGTTTGCCCAGCCGCGCACTATCGATATTAACC
>JBPCIQ010000262.1:0-6646 GCA_051006135.1 Pyrinomonadaceae bacterium
GGGCTGGGCAAGCCTAGCCCGCGCGATCTATGACCGAGTGCTGGCCACCTATTCGCAAGACGGCTACTACTACGAGGGTTTCGAGTATTGGATCTTCTCAACGCCTTGGTTGATCCACTACGTCGATGCGCACGCGCACGCAACCGGCGAAGACCTCTACGATCGGCCCGGATTTCAGCAAATGCACAAATATGTCGCGCATTCGATGTTGCCGAGCGGGAAATATGTTTTTGACTTCGGTGACATCTACGAAGGTCCGTTGACTCGCGCAGGCCGGGGCAGCGAGTACAAACGCACGCATCCGAACGGGCGTTTTCACACCAACTACAACTTGCTCTACCGAACCGCGTCGCGTTTTCGCAACTCAGAGGCGCAAGGTGTCGCCGCCTGGCTTGCGACGCTGAATCAGGTTAATGCCGAAGATTTTTGGTCGCTCGTTTGGTACGACCCGTCGCTGCCTGCGATTCCGATGGAGAAAGTAGAGACGTGGCACTACTTCCGAGACCACGAGGTTGTCTATTGGCGAACGAATTGGAGTGCGGATGCAACGGCTTTCGCGTTCAAATCGGGGCCGCCCGAAGGACATCACACGACCGAGTTGCTGAAGCGATTTCCCGATTGGCACCTCTCATCGGGACACGCCCATCCCGACGCAAATAGCTTTATCATCTACGCTAATGGTCAGTATTTAACTGGCGATTCGGGATACGCAGGAGTGCCCATGACCGAGCACCACAATACAGTCTTAATCGGCGGACGCGGGCAAGCGCGAGAAGGCAAAGGTCACGACCCTTTCGCCGAAATACCTTACGAGAGAATGGACAAGATTCGCATCAAGCAGGTGAAGTTGGGCAAAGGCTTTGCCGAAGTTATTGGCGATGCGGCGGCGGCATATGAACCTGAACTGGGTGTGAAGCGATTTGAGCGGCATTTCGTGCTTGTCGATTCAAAGCATTTTGAGATTACAGACTATTTGGAAACGGCGCATCCGCAGATTTTTACTTCTCTTATTCACGCCGACGAGACAATTCAACCAGCAGGCAAGACACGTTTCGCGATTAGCACGTCAACCGCTACCCTCAGCATCAGCCTCCGACTGCCTGATAACGCGACTACAAAGATTGAGCCGAACTATTTAATTGGAGCAGGTCAGCCGGGCTCAGTTGATAAAGGTGAGCGTCAACAGCGCGGCGAACGCCTGGCAATCACGACTGCTGTGGCCGCAACTGAAGCGAGATTCGTAGTAGTGATCGAGATCGCGGGAAGGAACGATGAGTGAGTTGGAGGCTTATCCGCAGATTTCGCCGATTACACAGATTAAGAGCCATAAAAGCCAAAACCCCTAGACTGCGTCCTCACTTTTAATCTGTGTAATCGGCGGAATCTGCGGATAACACTGTCGGGCCATATTGTTTTGCCTCAGGGCGATAGTGTCTACCAAGTCACCGGTGAATCAGGTGGTCCAATGTCCACGGGCGCTTCCGGTGAGACATCGGCGACACCGGGAACCGACCGGAGCCGCTCGGCGACATCGTCGCTGGCTGACCCGATGATGCACCCGATCTCGTCGAGTACTTCTTCCACGGCGAATCCGGACTCGCTCAATTTCTTCTTGATGTCACTGAGCGACCGGTCACCCGACGTGGTGACAACCCATCTTTTCTGATTGGCCATAATATGTCTCCGTAACGTAAGCGTACCCGCCGGGCGCCTTCCGGCGGGTACCATTCTAACGGCACTCGCGCTTTATGGTGCCTGGACCAGCCCCGCGCCGACCCGCGTCGCCGGTAACGGCAGCGGCCTGACCGTCGCACGCAACCTGTTCCACAGGGCCATGCCCCGCAGATTCGGGGAAGTTTCACAACGCTGCGCAACCGGCAACGTGTGGCGTGGCCATGCTGGTGCCGCTCTTGAAGCCGTAACGGGTGGGCCGTGGCACGGAGGAGAAAACATCCCGGCCTGGAGCTGCGATCTCGATCTTGCCAAAGTTCGAGAACGACGACGGACTCAGGGAGGGATCGAGCGAGGCCACGGACATGATGGTCGCTGAGTTGGCAGGAGCACCCGTGAACGAAGCCGCATTACCCGCCGCAGCGATGATCAGGCAGCCGTTGCTCAGGGCGGCCAGTCCCGCAGCCGTGTACGATGGTTGCACCGACGACTGCGAGCCGAGGGACATTGAGATCACTGCGCAGCGGTTGGCTATTGCCCAGTTCATGCCGGCGAGTACGCTGGCCCCGACGCTCGAGCCTGAATTGCTCAGCACCTTGCCGACGAAGATCGAGGCGCGGAAGCCAATGCCGTAGCGCGGCGTGGTGCCCGCCGGCGCCTTTGGACCGCACGCCGTGCCGATGCAGTGGGTGCCGTGGCTGTGGAGGTCCTGGACGGGCTGGCCGACGAAGGTCGCGCTGGCAATCGAGCGCCCAAAGAAATCCGGGTGACCCAGGTCCATGCCGGTGTCGAGCACCGCCACCTTGATACCGGCGCCGCTGCGTAGGCTCGGCGGAACCCGGCACACGTTCAGCCCCGACGTCGCGCCCAGCACCAGCGCTCCCTCTTCCGCTTCCAGTTGCGCGCCTCCGCCTTGCCGCAGGTCCTTGCTGATCGTCTCCGCGGCACGAAGGAAACCGCGCAGGTATTCGCCAGGGTTGATCTCAGTCTCCGCGGCCAAGCCGCGCAGGAACTCGCCGGGAGTACCCTGGGCGAACACGAAGTACTCGGGGTCAATCGACTCGATTGGGCTGTCTGAGGCGATCTCCGTCTGGGCGCTCATCCTGCGCTCCTGAGCTGCGTCTCCACCGATCAGCGCCACCCCGATCTCCGGGAACACGACTGCGTCAGCGTCCCCAACACTCTCCAGGCTGGCCGCCTGGTCCGTAAAATCTCGCGCACTTGCAACGCGCATTCTCCTCCTGCACTCCGAGGGACTGTACGCCCTCCTTGGCGGCGCCTTCCTTGAACGTGACCAGGTATCGCCCGGTCTCAAGGCTGTCGTCGCCGCGTTCGAGCGCGGCGAGCAACATTTTATCGATCGGGGACGAGGTGCGAGTGGCAGCCGTGCCGCCCGCTGGTTTACTACGACCTTTCTTTGTTGCCATGACTGTTCCCCCAAAGTATAGGTGACTCTCCCAAGGGCAGGAATTATAAACCTGAGGTTAGGAGAAGAGTTACTACCCGCTGGGCCGACTCGACAAGGAAGCCTTGCGTGAGGTCGCTTCTCTGGTTACTTAAGAGTTGCCACCGACACTGATGATTTCCAGACAAAAGTAGTGGGCAATTACAAATCGGACCGGGCCAGCCCTCCGATTGACGTACCCGGAGGTAATCATTCGGAACACTGAACTACTCCCTATATTGCTTATGTGCTTTCGAGGCGAAAACATTTCATGAGGCGGCCCGCAAAATAGGAGAAGAACGAAACAGGTTTTTGCATATCTTCGCCGTCTCTGTCAAATTAACTCTTTCCGGTAGACGTTAAAATTTCTGGTTACCCGTCCGCCTAACTTCTCGGCGGTGCGGCGCGACGGCCAGTTGTTGTCCAGCACGACTGTGTAGCTTCCGGTCTTGTAGCCGCGTTCAATCATCGCCAGATAACTCTTCGCGGCCAGCGCCAAATTGACGCCGCGCCCACGGTAACCCTCCTTCACGCCTATGATCAGAAGCACACCGTGATCTGTGTTCCGTAGGTGTTGCTGGAACTCGGGGAAGTTTTCCTCCAAGGCTTTGCCCCTCATTCGATGAAAAGCCTGGTTCAAGTCTGGCAATGAGTAGACAAAGCCGACCGTCTGCCCTTCAGCCTCGGCAAATCCTGTGAAGTCTGCGACTAGAAAGTCCTTCAACTCTACCGTCAATCCACGCATGACGGCTGTTGGCAGCGGCATGAATCCCCAGTGCTTCTGGAATGTTTCATTGGACAGTTTCGCAAATATCTCTGTCTCCTCTTCCAGTCGCTCAAAGTCCCATGACCGCACTGAGAACCCTGAATGTGCAGCGCGGTCCACCATCCCACGGTAGCGTTCAGCCAACTCAGATGTGAACTGGATTTGGTACTGCACCACGCCGTGCTCGGTCATGAAGCCGCCATTCTTGACGTAGCTGTGATAGTACGGAGGATTATAAGTGTGAAAAATGGTCGGGACGGCGTCGTAAGCGTCAATCGTTAGGGGCAGCTGCATCCCCGGCAGCATAGACAGTCGTGCCGCCTGACAGCCGCGTACTCGAAGCCAGTCGCATGCTGCCCGCATGAGGGCCTCGACTGCCTCGTCTTGAGCTGGCAGAGCTTCAAAGAAGAGAAGATGCCCCATCTGTTCGTTCCAGTGCCGGTCGTACGCCAAATCTTTGACTGCCGCGATCGTAGCCAACACGCGGTCGCCTTCTTCGACCCAGAAGGCCTGGACTTGTGAGTCAGGGCCGAATCCACCCTGGCCGCTCAGCAGTTGTGTCAGATGATGGGCATCCGGAGCTACCCAGTGCAGGTTCTCGCGATAGACTTCCTGTCCGAAGTCAACATAACGCTGTAGCTCAGCGGCTGTACTCAGTGATCTGACATACACTTGTCGTAGTCTCCTTTATCCTGCAAAAAAGAGTTTATACCTTCACACCGGCGCAGAATCTTACACTGCGACCCGGCGGGAAGTGAATGCGCTACGCCGAGTTGTTGGTAACCACACACGCTGCGTGGCCGACAACTCTGATTTTCATCGTCGTCTATGAACACCGCGGCTGTCACATGCATCGAGTTTACAAGCGCGAGTCCCTCCCTGACACGCCTTTCACGTAGGCATTCCTCTACCTGAGAAGTGATGTTAATGAAGGCGCGGCGGGTGGGCACATCTAACCGCACTGAAATCAGGCGCTCGCGTCCATTTGGTCCCGAAGTTGAGCTGCTTGACCAAGAATGATCTCGCCCACCGGTACGCCGCCGGTCCTCGCCATCCAATGCATCATCGAAGAGAGAAATAATTCCTTCATGTATGCAAACGAGAAGCCTTCGGTCTGTCGGACCACTTCTGCGGCAATTTCTTCTGAGAGACGCAATTCTACCTGAAGCTCCTTGTTCCAGGCCGTGATGTACGCAGAGCGTTCCGGCTCAGCCGGCAGGTGGAAATAGTACTTACGATCAAAACGGCTTGGTCGATCGAGGATCGCGGGATCGAGGCGGTCCGGGTGGTTCGTAGTGGCCAGGACAACAACTCCAGTGTTCGTTTCAAATCCGTCGAGCTCGTTGAGAAAGAAGGCGCGGCTCTTGTCATCGATCATCGAGTCGAGGTCTTCCATAACGACGAGGCACGGCGTTGTCATTCGCGCCCTGGCAAAAACCAGCCGCATGCTTTCCTGATCAGTTGCGTACTCCGACTTGAACCCTTTCACGTAGAGGCATGGTCTTTGTAGTTGATTGACCAGCGCCTTCAGCGTGTGCGTCTTGCCGTTGCCTGGAGGCCCGATGAATAAGACTCCCCGCTTCCACGGTATACGGTATCGCTCATAGACTTCACGTGAAAGAAAGAATTGGGCGAAGTCATTCTGTATCTCCAGCTTCAGCGTGTTACGCAGGACGAGGTTGTCGAAAGTCGCAGTTTTGATTGCGTCGAAGAGTTCTTTGTTCTTCGCCCATTCACCGTCCTGGAAGACCAGCACCTCACCACGAACTCCCGACGACCACTCACAGACTTCAGCGAAGAACGCTTCGGCAAGCTTCCTTGTCTCTGCCGCAATCCAATGATGTCGCGAGCGGTAGCGGGTTTCTGCCCAGGTTACGAGAACTACGTCCAGCAACTCTCCGCGCCAGAGCACGTTGAGCCACGAGTTTTCAGTGTTTTGCGTGGGGTCCTTGCCTGGTCCGTTCCAAGCCGTTTTGATGTGATTGAAGATCGAGCTCTCGTGGACAAGCGAGCATTTTTCGGCGCGCACGAAGGCCTCCAGGTCAAACGACCCGGTTTCTCCTTCGATGATTGCCTTTCCCGGATGCAGCTCGGCCAACTCCCGCCCGACGTGATACGCAATGTAGTCGTTCGGTTTGTAGAGAGCATCCGTTATGAAATTTTCTATGCCTATACAAGCTTTCTATAGTGTCCAAATGCTGTCGACACTGCGACGACAAGGGTTGATGAAACCCGCGCTCTACCATTGAGCTATGACCCTTCATAATTTCAAGCCGGCCCTCATGTCATGAGACGGCACCGCAAAGATCTGTGCCTCGTCTTCGTAATAAATGTGTCCGGTCCTCCGTGATTTGATCGTCCAAATCAAAACGTCGTTCCTTTCAAGAATCGTGACCATCTCCCACGCCCGGACCAGGTGTTCGCGTGCGGTTGGTTTGAACCAACAGACTGCTAGCTCATAGCGGCAGGAACGCGGTAGCTGGTGAATCGGTGACTCCAAGTGGATATCGAACCAGTCCCTCAACTCTGAAAGTGCGTCAAATTCGTATTGAGGAAGATCATCGGTCCACCTCAGTTCCGACGCAGCACAGAACAGACCCGCCGAAACGTGCGAGTCCTCATCGATCTCACTGCTGACAAAACGAATGAACATACTTCAATTGACGACTCTTTCTTTTCGTCGAAACTAATCGAAGTACCTTTTTGCGAATCTCTTAATTTGATCTGGCGGCGCCGTTAGCTCCGTAGGAGCCGCATGTTTATAG
>JBPCIQ010000263.1:0-18164 GCA_051006135.1 Pyrinomonadaceae bacterium
GTTGTACTCAAGTTGGATATGCATGGAAACCGGGGTGCCGTCCTTCATCGCAGGAGTGAACTGTATCTGGCGAGCGGCCCTGACAGCCTGGGTAGTAAGACCGTAGCCCAGCGCCCTTGTAATCAGAATGTGTTTCACTTCGCCCTCGGCAGAGAATACTGCGCGCAGCACAACCGTGCCCGTGACTCCCGCCTTTCGCGCAGCTTCCGAATATTGCGGCTCTGGTTTGCTCAAGACACGGGCTTTTTGTGTTACTTCCTTACCCGTGAAGATTGCCGGACCTGGATTTGATTCCAGATAAATCCGCTGGCGCAACTCTTCCAACTGCCCGCGCCAGCTCGCCGCATCCACATCATCGGGGCTGCCGGCGAGAAACTGTTCCAGACTTCCAGCCGCATCTGAGTACAGTTTCAAATGGTATTGGGCAAAGCTCCTGGTAATCAATGCGGCCACGAAATTCGGGCTGATCCTAAGCGCCACTTCAGCTTCTTCCACGGCCTTCGTGGTAGCCCCGGTTCTGAGGCTTGCTTCGGCGACCGCATAATGCGACTCGGGACTTTGATCGCCTAGTTCCAAAGCGCGCTGGGCGGTCGCTAAAGCTTTCTGCGGTTCGTTGGCGAGAATTAATGCGAACGCCAGTTTCGAGTGCGCGTCAGCGGAGTCTGGACGCAGTCTTACAAACTGCTCAAATGCGGGTCGTGAACTTCCTATTAAGCCCTGGCTGTTGAGCGCGAGTCCAAGATAGTACCAGGTGTCCGCGTCATCCGGACGCTTTTTGACTATAGCGCGCAAGAGTGTGATTGCTTCCGTCGCATCGCCCTGCTGGTAGACCACAATCGCGCGCGACGTATCGCTGTTCGTTACGTCATCACGCCGCTGCGCCTGTGCACGCGCGGTTGATGCCGTTGTCAGAAAAGAGAAAGAAATAAGCAGTAAGATAAGAACGAACGCGCTGACGTAATTAGGCATGCGCATCTGGCTCCCCTCTTCGCTATTCGAAACTTAAGCCGCCGCGCCATGGCATTTCTTGTACTTCTTTCCGGAGCCGCAAGGGCATAGTTCATTGCGACCAACCTTAGGCTGATCACGCACCACGGTTTTGACCTTGCCGGCCTCTTCGCCGGCGGGAGCTGCGCCCTGGTTGGGGCCGGTAAAGGTAAGGGCCGAGGGACGCCGCGGCAGTCGACGCTGGCGTATCGCCTCGGGAGGTTCTTCTGAGACAATCTGAAGATTGAAGAGCGAGCGGATCGTGCTGGTATCAATGCGATCGAGCATCTCCTGGAAGAGATCAAAGCTCTGCTTCTTATACTCAACCAGCGGATCTTTCTGGCCGTAGCCTACGAGACCGATTCCCTGTTTCAGATGGTCGAGCGAGAGCAAGTGGTCCTTCCACTGCGCGTCGATGATATTGAGCATGATGATGCGTTCGTAAGTGCGCATCGCTTCGACACCGATCTGCTGTTCCTTCACAGCATACTTGGCCTGGGCCTTTCCCCAGACAGTATCAGCCACTTCCGGCGAAGTGAGCTGTTGGAAGTCAATGCGTTCAGCATCCACGTCCAAATCGTAGATAGTCTTGATCTGAAGTCTGTAGTTATCGATGTCCCAACTCTCTGGCGCGTCATCAGGGTTGAGATATTGCCGGGTGAGATCGGAAAGCAGATCGTAGGCAACACCCGCCTGTGGCGGGTCGCCGAGCAGGTAATCACGCTGGTCTGGTTGTTCCATCAATTGGCGGCGCAGACCGTAGATGGTTTCGCGCTGCTTGTTCATTACGTCGTCGTATTCAAGCAGGTGTTTGCGCGACTCGAAGTTGCGTCCTTCGACAGACTTTTGCGCCGAGGCAATGCGTTTCGAGACCATCTTCGACTCGATTGCTACGCCTTGCTCCATCCCCAGACGTTGCATCAGCGCTTTGACCTTGTCGCCCGCAAAAATGCGCATCAGGTCGTCTTCGAGCGAAAGAATGAACCGGGATGACCCGGGATCGCCCTGCCGACCCGAGCGCCCGCGCAATTGATTATCAATGCGACGTGATTCGTGGCGTTCTGTCCCGACGATGTGAAGTCCCCCAATTGCGACTACCTCTTTGTGCTCGGCCTCAACAATCCGCTTAGCACTAGCGAAAGCCTTCGCCCACTGTTCCTCTGTCGCCTCGTCCGGGTCTATCTCTTCCTGCTTCAAAAACTCGCGCGCCATGAAGTCGGAATTGCCGCCCAGCAGGATGTCAGTTCCGCGACCCGCCATGTTAGTCGCAATGGTCACCGCCCCCTTGCGTCCGGCCTGGGCAATGATCTCCGCTTCTCGTTCGTGATACTTCGCGTTCAAAACGTTGTGGGGCACGGATTCTTTTTGCAGCCGGCGCGCTATAAGCTCCGAATTTTCAACGGAGACGGTTCCCACCAGCGCGGGTTGGCCCCTCTCATAACAGTCCTTGATTTCCTCAATGACAGCGTCCCATTTCTCCGGCAGCGTGCGGTAAATCACGTCAGAAAAATCTGTTCGGACCATGGGCATGTGCGTCGGGATTACCACCACGTCGAGCTTATAAGTGGAATGAAACTCCGCGGCTTCGGTCTCCGCGGTACCAGTCATGCCCGAAAGCTTCTCGTAGAGACGGAAATAGTTTTGGAGCGTGATTGTTGCCAGCGTCTGGTTTTCTCTCTCGATCTTGACGCCTTCTTTGGCTTCCACGGCCTGGTGCAAACCGTCGGACCAGCGTCGGCCCTTCATCAGGCGCCCGGTAAAGTCATCGACGATGATTACTTCGCCATCCTGCACCACATACTGATGGTCCAGCCTGTATAGCGTGTGCGCTTTTAAAGCCTGCTCAACGCAATGAAGCAACTCCATGTTTGAGGGATCGTAGAGATTGCCTACGCCCAGCAGCCGTTCAGCCTTGTCCACACCCTCTTCCGTGAGCACGGCCGTATGGGCTTTCTCGTCAACGAGGTAATCCCCGGTCTTGACGCCATCCTGATCCTCTCCTCGCTTAAGCTGCGGCACGATGGCGTCACCTTTGTAGTATTTGTCCGTTGCATCATCAGACGGCCCGGAAATAATTAAGGGTGTACGCGCCTCGTCAATCAGAATAGAGTCGACCTCGTCAACGACTGCAAAATAGTGACCGCGCTGCACGCACGTTGCGAGGTCAAACTTCATATTGTCTCTGAGGTAGTCAAAACCAAATTCATTGTTGGTCCCGTAGGTGATGTCGGCCGCATAGGCGGTCTGCCGCTCGAAATCGTCCATATCGTTCTGGATGCAGCCGACCTCGAGACCAAGGAAGCGGTGAATCTGGCCCATCCATTCAGCGTCGCGCGAAGCGAGATAATCGTTGACGGTGATGACGTGAACACCCCCACGACCGGTTAGCGCGTTCAAATAAGAAGGAAGGGTTGCAACGAGCGTCTTGCCCTCTCCGGTGCGCATCTCGGCAATTCTGCCTTGGTGTAACGCAATGCCACCAACCAGCTGCACGTCGAAGTGGCGCATGCCGGTAGTGCGTATACTGGCCTCTCTCACTATCGCAAACGCTTCTGGCAGGAGTTCGTCTAGGATCGCTCGCTCTGCCCGCTTGAGCTCGTCTTTGTTGGTAATGTCCGCGACGGCCCGCTGTACCTTCTCTTTGAAGAAGGCGCTGCGCGCGCGTAGTTGTTCGTCGGAGAGTTTCTTGACAGACGCTTCGAGCTCGTTGATTTGAACAACCAGCGGCTGAACCGATTTCAGATAGCGTTGATTATTACTGCCGAATACTTTAGTTAAAAATTTGTCGATCATCGTAATGGCCCAATTCGCTTTTATCTCTGCCTTAAACAGGCAAGTAACTATATTTCATACCAGGCACAATTTGTGATCTTAATGGACTGCACTGAGGGAGGCAAACCGAGAGGGATTGACCTGTCACCCGCTCCTCAGTTCGGTTTTTGAGTGGAAATCCAATCATGTGCCGCGGGTGTGCGGATTAACCCGAGGGGGGTAGCTGCTTTTTAAGCATCTCGCTGGCGGTCTGGCGTGGCATGGTGAAGCTCACAATAATCTGTTTGCCCTCAGCAGTAACTCGCGTGTTTTTATAGACCATCTCCTCATCACGGCCTTGCTTCACCAGTTGTCCCACTGTCAGCAAGCCGTTATAACCCTTGGCCATCTGTGCCGCTCGCTCTGGAGAGTCAGCCTGAGATTCCACTCTGGCGCTGATCTCATCTTTGTCGAGTTTCATCGTCAGTTGTAGGGGGATTTCATCGCAGCCCAATACTTGCGAATCTTTCAGCTTTTGCGGATCTCGCAGAAACGAAAGCATGCCGCTATCGCCGATCGCCGTAACCATGTCTTTGGCAACGTCAGTCAACCGGGCATCTCCGGACTTCTGAATGACCTTGGCATCGCTAAGTTTGCAGTCGGTGTTGAGCTTCGCCGCGATGGTGATCTCTACTTCGGAGTTTAAATCCAACTCTCCTTTATCCCGCAACGAGTTCGCACGCGCCAACCAGTCCTTAAGTGGCCGCGTATTAATCTCGTTTTCATTGGGCCGGGCAACGCTATTCTCGGTCGCAATCTTATTGAGTTGCTGCTCCACTTCTTCCGGGTCCTTTGCGTCCGCTGCGGTCGAGCCATTAGCTGCCGTGTTGGGTGCTGTCGGCGCCGGTGATGCAAGCGGCGAAGATGAAGGTGCGGGCGATGGCTCGGGCGATGGTTCGGGTGATGGAGTCGGTGTACTTTCCGGCTCCACTCGCCGGGGGCTTAGATTTATCGCTGGAAACTGCACGGGCGGCGCAGGGGAGTTCGGTATGTCAGGAGCGAAATATCCTGGCGGATACCGAAACTTATCAGCCAGCGCCACCATTTGCACGTCCTCGGTGATGTCTGTTTTGTCGTAAGCCTTATCAACATACCCCGCGCTCGCGAGCATCGCCGCAATATTAAAAGCCTCACGAACGCCCGGAACGTAAAACAGGATTGCCAGCGTGGTGATATGTACGGCTAGCGACGCGCCAGTTAGTTTTAAGAGCACTGGCCAGCGCGGCTCGCGGTTAATTAAAGATTCTGCAAAAAGCTCAGCCATATGCTAATTCAAACTATTCAAACGCCCGATCGCCCCGATCAGTTCCGCATTAGACGCTCATGATGCCCGCAACGTTGCGACGAGACCAAAACGCCACATATACGTTAGCACTTTGCCAGAAGGCGTTCCAACGTCCGAATGCAGCCACCGAGCAAAGTTCGTCTTCAAAGATTTAGGGGCGTTACTAAGGTAGAATGGCTCAATGAGACGAGGGCAAGACAAAGGTCGAAGGCGTGGCGGCAAACGCGACGATAAGTCATCGAAAACGCCGTCGCCCTCCCGGGGCGGCGCAACGCGGGTGGGTGAGCAACCGTCTGCTCCCCGAGGGTTCGTTCAGTCGCAGGAAGTACGAAAACTGCTCGAAGGAATTGGCACTCCTCCCGCAACTCCCTTCAAGGCTGATCCTTTTCAACTAGAGGCGCTCGCGGCCCTGGAATTTGAAGACGTGTTGGTTACGGCGCCGACGGGAAGCGGCAAGACTTGGATCGCGCGCGAAGAGATCCGCCGATTAATAAAAACCGGGCGCCGCGCCTGGTACACGACGCCACTTAAGGCTCTCACGAATTCGAAATATCAAGAGTTCAGCGACGAATTCGGGGCCGCACAGGTGGGAATACTCACCGGTGATCGCAAAGAGAATTCCGACGCGCCACTCATAGTGGGCACTACGGAAATTTTCCGCAATCAGTTATTCGATTCGCTGCGTGGTGGCGAGGAGGTGCGCCCCGACCTGGTCGTTCTGGACGAAGCTCACTATCTCGCCGATGAAGATCGCGGCCACGTTTGGGAAGAAGCGATCATTCTGACGCCGGCGCGTATTCGCCTGCTTCTGTTATCGGCCACCATCGGCAACGCCGATGAATTTGCCGGCTGGATTGAAGAAGTTCGAGGCGTGCGCTGCGGTGTAGTTTCCCGACCGGGCGCGCGCCCGGTGCCGTTGCGCGCGGCGCTTCTGCTTCCTGATAAGCGACTAGTGCCTTTGTTGAACGAAGCAGGAAGGTTAAATCCGGAGATTGAACGCATGGGTGATCGTGCTCGCGAGGAGCGCGAGCGCTCCCGGTCCAGACGAAAAAGTTGGTAATGAGGCGCAAAGCATGCTGTGGTTTAGCGCTGTATTTTTTGTTACCTGGAATTTGCCGTATTCTTTAAAAGGCCCAGCGTGCGGCTAAACAAATGTGGTCGTTGCGCAAGCGTTGGGTGGATTTCCCGCTCTCTAGAACTTCGTTATCTTTGAACGGCTTATAAGAACCTTACCTAAAGTGGTGTGGAAAAAGTAAGGGAGGCGGTAACACCGCCCCCCTACCGATCTCAAGCCTTCGCCGGCGAAGAACCAGGGGGGGAAGGCCATCTGCGTGATGCTGCTGACGGCGTTGAGTTGATACTGAAAGTCGGCCAACGTGTTGCCTGCCTTGGCGTGAGTCAGTCGGGTGAGTCGATCGAGGCCGTCGTATTGAGAGGTGGTGACGACACCATTCGGCAATGTGCGAGATGTTAGCTTGTTAGTCGGGTCGTAAGCGAATGTCGTGTTGAGGCTGGCGTTGTCTGTCAATTGCGTCAGGCGGTTGATGACGTCGTATTGGTAGGTGGCGTTCGTAGCAGCATTCAGACTCAACTGCGTGCGATTCGAATTCGCGTCGTAAGCATAGCTGACCACTTGCCCAAATACATCCGTCACCGAGCTGACGCGGCTGCGATTGTCATAAGCCATCGTCACGGTGCGAAGCAGTGCGATGCCAGCGTCATCGAGCATGTAAGTCTCGTTTGGTTAATTGGGATTTGTGGCCGTGGTCAGGCGATTCACAACGTCGCATGCATACTTGTGTCGCGCGGCAGACGATTCAAAGTCCACTTTTCCTCGACAAGCTTTTTAAAACTCAACCGTTGATAAAGTACGGCACCCCCTCAATCTCGAAGCCCATAACATAACTAACTCGAGGGTGGCTCCGCAAAGCCGATAATTTTAAGGTCGCATCGAATTCCGTTCCGACTAATGAAGCTGCCGGTTCACTTCGTTGGCCCCACCAAATTGTACCTTTTCCTTGGATTGCATCAGGCGCGGACAATAACAAAGAACTCCATTCAATGCCATCGAGCCATCGGGTTTTGTGGAGCCACAGAGGATTCAATTGCAGCTGGGCGATTGCAAGATATGTTAGCGCACTCCCAAGCGTAGTGAGGCAGGTGTCGTTCTCGATTTCTCCCCCTATGGAAGTTGTTACCAGACATGTCTCTACGGCTAGAGCCAGATTACGCTCCTCTCTTTTTATCATTTTCTTGGTCGTCCTGCGTTTCATGTTTGGAATAGCTCAGGGAGCTAAGGCTGGGATGAGTGCACCCGCGGCCGACCCGCCACCGAACAACGCGCCTCCCGTTAGCACACTACCAACTAGGTACCCTCCGATAGTGACCTTTTGCCAAAACAAATACCGCTGACGAGCAGCTTCCGTCTGCGCGTCGAGTTCAGCTTGCGACTGACCTATGGGAATACGAGCAGGAATGATTGGTGGTGAACAATCTTGCTTGTCACAGCCCAGCGATTTGTACCTAGCTATACATCTCGCCAAAGTCCTTCGTTCGGCAGCGAGACGCCCAGTGTGTCCCGCGTCAAGCGGCAGCCCAGACCGCTTTCGATCCGACAACTCCCTGCTACGTGTGCCAATGGAGTCCTTAACTCGGCCCATGTCGCGCTTTATTTCTTCACAATTTCCGTTGCACAAGGCCGACAGATCTCCGTGGAGTTTTACGAGCCCGAGTGGATCTATGAACGAAATAGGGTCATTCTCCACATATGCATAGAGATTTAGGCCACCCTCCAATCCAATCGGATCCTCTGAAATAAACCTTCCCGCCTGCGGGTCATACCAGCGAGCGCGGTAGTACATGAGGCCCGTGTCCGCGTCAGCCTCGCGACCGGTGTAAGTGTAGCGCGTTGAAGCGGAACCACTGGCTACGTTACCGAACGAATCGTAGCTTAAGCTGGAGGTGAGGTTGCCGCTGGCGTCGGCAAGTGAGCGTGTGCTGCCAAGATGATCCTCAATGAAGTAAAGAGGTGTGCCTCCGCTCGTTTGTCTCAACTTGCTGTCAATGCCCGGTCCATTCAGATAATCAGCCGCGATGGTTAGATCAGCGTTCAAGTCGCGCACGACGTCAGCCCCGTCGTAGACAAACTTCGTGGTTGCGCCTGAGCTATTGCTTCGCTGAATGCGCCGGCCCAAAGCGTCGTAGAAGTAAGTGACAGAGACTCCGCCAGTTTTGTTCGCTTGCTGCAGCCTGTTTTCGTAATCCCAAGAATAGGTCCAAGCTCCGCTTGCATCCGTCTTCGAAAGCAGGTTGCCCTTCGTGTCGTAGGTAAATGAAGATCCATTTGCCGCGATCAGGCGATTGAAAGGTTGGTAGCCGTAGCTTGAGCCCTGGTGCGAGGCAGTGCGGTTGCCGACATTGTCGAAGCCATATGCTTCGTTTGGTTGACTAGAGTGCGTGGCTGAGGTGAGGCGATTCACAACGTCGTATGCATAGTTGTGCGCGCCCGCGACATCGGTCATCTGCGTGATGTTGTTGACCGTGTTGAGTTGGTATTGGAAGTCGGCCAGCGTGTTGCCTGCCTTGGCGTGAGTCAGTCGGGTGAGTCGATCGAGGCCGTCGTATTGAGAAGTGGTGACGACACCATTCGGCAAGGTGCGCGAGGTTAGCTTGTCCGTGACATCATAAGCAAAACTCGTGTTCAGGCTGGCTGAGTCTGTCAGTTGCGTCAGACGATTGATAACATCGTACTGATAGGTAGCGCTCGTGGCAGCATTCAAACTCAATTGCGTGCGATTGGAGTTGGCGTCGTATGCGTAGCTGACAACTTGCCCAAAGACATCGGTGACCGAGCTGACACGGCTGCGATTGTCGTACGTCATCGTCACGGTGCCGTTGGGGTTTGCAGCGGTGGTCAGCCGCGACAAGACATCGTAGCCATAAGTGGCCGAGGTGGTATCGGGATAGCTGGTGGTAGTGAGCCGGTTCAGCGTGTCGTAAGAATAGTTCGTCGCGGCGCTATTGTAGTCAATGCGCTGGGTCCTGTTTCCGGCGGCGTCATACACAAACGACATCGTTGCCGTACCCTTCATCTCCTGTGTGCGCCGGCCAAGCGCATCATAGACAAACTCGTAGCGTTGACTGAGGGCGTCCACCACCGCTGTCTGCTGCGAGCGAGCGTTGTATTCATAAGCCGTGGTTTTCAGCGCCGGGTCGGTCGTGCTGGTCAGCCGCCTGACGTTGTCATAACCGAAGGTGGTGACCCTGCCGGCCTGATCGGTCTTGCTCAAAAGATTTCCAGCCAGATCATAGGCAAAGTTTTCTTCCAACCTTCCTGCTCCTGCCGTAGCCTCGGGATATTTGATCTTTGTCAGCCGGTTAAACTCGTCATACGTATTATTCGTTGTGCGATTAAGCGGATCGGTCACACCCGTCAGACGCGACATCAGATCGTAAGCGTAAGTAATTACTTTCCCGTCCGCATTCGTTTCGCTTGTGAGGCGATAGGCGCTGTCGTAAGCGAAGTTGCTTTCATAGCCACGCGGGTCTTTGATCTTTGTCCTGCGGCCTGCCAGGTCGTAAGTGAAGAGCACGAAATTCGTGTCAGGATAGATGGTCTTCTTCAAGCGCCCGGCGAGATCGTATTCGTAACTCGTTGTTTGATTCAGCGCATTGGTGGCAGTGGTAATTCGTCCCCGAGTGTCGTAGGCGATGTTTGTCTGATTGCTCAGCGCATCGGTGCGGCGCGTGAGATTCCCGTTTGTGTCATACGTGAGCGTGGTTTCGTTATTGCGCGGGTCGGTGACGCTCAACTGTTCGCCGTGGCCCCCGTAAGTGAAGCTGGTCGTGTTGTTGAGCGCGTCCTTCGCCGTTAGCTGATTGCCCAAAGCGTCGTAAGTGTTGGTCCAAACCCCACTCATAGCGTCTGTCGTCGTCAGTAACTGCCCAAACGCATTGTAGGTGTAGGTGGTCGTGCCCAGTGAGTTTGTTTCAGTCAGGCGGTTGCCGCCCGCGTCGTAAGTGTAGGCGGTAATCTGATTGAGCGCGTTGCTCTTTGAGGTGATATTCAACTGATTGTCATACGTCCAGCTTTGCACTTGCGAGCCGCCGCTGCAGCCGCAGAGTCCTTCCACGCTCGTTACAACATTGCGTCCCTTGCTCGCGTCATAAAAGTATTTCGTCACACGACCAAGGGCGTCAGTCACGTCTGTCTCGGTAGCGCTGACATAACTTAGCGTATATCGCTCGGTTCCGTTGCCGGCAATTTCAGAGGTCAGTGCGCGACCCAGGGAATCATAAGTGTGCGACTCGATCACGTTATTAAGAGCATCCTTTACAGTCCCCACGTACATGTTGTTCCCCGAGAACACAGTAGTAAAGGTGAACTTCGAGCCGTCTGCGTAGGTGACACTCGACAAGCGGCCAGAGGACAGGTGAGCATAAGTGGCAATTGTTCCAAGGGCGTCGGCAATTGATCCGACCTTTCCGTAAGAGTCATACGTTAGTGTTAACGTGCGCCCTGATGCATCCGTTACTGTTATCGGATTAGAGTTGGCGTCGTAAGTCAGAGTGATGGTGTTGCTGCTGCGGTCGGCCATTGAAACCAGTTTACCGCTTGTGTTGAACTGGTGTATGCGACCATCGGCGAAGGTCAACGTGTAAGTATTGTCGGCGTTCTTGACGATCTGGCCGTAGAAATCGAGTGTCTGTTTCGGCACGAACGGGTCGGTCGTCGATGAGCGGCCTAAATAAACTGCGCGGCCGTCAGGCAGATTCAGACGTAGGAAGGTCGTGCCGTAAGCATTGATCGACTCGTCAAAAGCAGAGCTCCAGCCATAGCCAAAAATACCAGCGCGCTGCATCTTGCTGTTGTAGCTGCGCGTGACTTCCAATCCTGCGCCAAACCCCGGCAGCCGATAGTCGGTCTGCTGGATGTACATGTTGCCGTTGGTGACGTTAATCGGCTCGCCAACACCCCCTTCGCAGGCGGGCTCTCCGAAATTGGCACTACCCTCTTTATCTCCAACATAGATAGTGATGTCTACCATGCCAGTGTCACCGGGTTCCAGAAAGCAAGGAGTCGAGTTAATGTTCGCCTGAATATGGAATTGGTAAGTGCCTGCTGATGAAAAGGTGTAATAATTTGGCCCCGTTGAATTGGACGCTTGCGTGTCCAGGACATTCCAGAAGGCGGTCGTGCCGTTCGGATTCTTGCCGAAAACGGACCCCACAGCATAATGCCCATTGAGACTTCCCGCAGTAGAAGCGTCGACCGTAACCGTCGTGTGATTAACGGTACGGTTCCACTCAAAGCCTGTCTCGTGGCATGAGCAACCCTCGCTGCAATATAAGGCCATTCCTATGCATTGACCGGAGGCTGTCGCAATGGTGTCGATGCGCACCCGGGTGCCGACGGCAACAATTGCTTGGTCAGTTAGCAGGGCGCCTGTACCGTCAATCTTAATTGACGCCGAGATGCTCTCAGATCCGTTAATCGGAAAATTGGGACAGGGCTCTGCTTGAACAACTGGCGCCGAAGTGAACGAGAACAGAATCAGCGCTATTTGGATGAGCTTTCTCGCAAGAGATTTGGTCAAACCAGTAACGGGCATTTGATGTACTGTTGGTAGCAATCGTAAGGAAAGACTTGGGGTATACAAGGAGCTTCTCCTTCCGCAGTGGCGCGGATGTACCTGGTTCTCCCACACCGGTCTGCAGCCCAGAAAAACTCGTGGTGCTTACCTTTGTGAGAGCTGAGAGGAGGTCAACAGGAGAGAAACTTTTTTGAGGAGTAAGACTCGTGCTAACTTCAAAATGCGAAGCGAGTCGACTCTATGCTTAATTACTCGAGGCGTCAAGGGGAGAGAAAAGTTTCTTCGCGATTTGCGAACTGTCCCGATTTCTTTATTCACTCGAATATCAGGCTGCGGCAGAAATTGCCTGCCGTCATGGCGCACTCTATGATGTTTGCATCTCTTTCCGTAATCGTATGGAGAACGATTGTGCTACAACGCCAAACAACTCTGGAGCTAGTTCTTCATTTCTTTGACGCATGATTTGCACTACCAGACAGCGCCTTCGTTTCAGGAAGCGAACGCTCAGGCCTCACCGCGGGCCGCTTCAAATTGGGCCGGAACCGCTCAGAGCAGCAAAAAGAAACACCATCGAAAGAAGAGAGGGGCGAGAAAGTCGCAGAAGTTAATGCAGAAAACAAATTCCGCAGCGGAGCCGAAAACTCCTCCCGCCACGGATACCCCCAACAGGGTTGAGATCGACCCTTGGTGATATACCGCCGTCAGACCGAAATCCAGCTGTGGACGACAGAACAAAGATACCGGAAAATATCGATCCCGGAGACCGGGTCCCGCCATCTAGTATCCCTAAGCCTAAGTCCAAGAAACCTTGTTGACCTCGAGCAAGTTAGGTTAGGTGCAGGTTAAGCTTGCTGGCCTGGATCCTTTAATTGTTCTCTTGAGAGGGTAGCATTTGAAGCTAAGTATGCCCGAGCTCCCGCCGGCAACACTGTTAACGGCGCTCAACTCCTACAACCTGCTTCCCGCGATTGTGTTTCTCCCCATGCGCCGGCGTTGCGATCAGGCAGCATCTGAAGCTGCTTTCATGAGGCGCGATCCTAATCTCGCGCGCCGAGAGGCACGCCGCGATTTCATGCAAAGCTTCGTCATAGAACACCCTGAAGTTCGCGGTCATCGCCATTGGGACACAATCATTACAGGCGGCGTAGCCTCGCATCACGCGGGACATATTCCTGCCTGGAAACTGGTAATAGAAAAGTTGATGAGCTCCGGACTGCTGGATGCGATCTTTGCGACTGCCACTGTAGCGGCTGGTGTCGATTTTCCGGCGCGAACTGTTGTGTTGACGGGCGCCGACGCGCGCAACGCAAGCGGTTGGAGACAGTTGACCGCTTCCGAAGTACAGCAGATGACCGGGCGAGCCGGAAGGCGGGGTCGCGATCGCGTCGGCTTTATTGTTGCCGCCCCGGGTTTACATCAGGACCCGCAAAAAATAGCGGAGTTGTTGCGAGCAAAGCCCGATCCGCTCGTAAGCCAATTTCGCGCGACCTACTCCACTTTGCTCAACCTACTTGACGCTTACGGAAACTTTGCCCAGGTGAGAGAAATTGCGGAAAAGAGTTTTGCTCATCGCGATGCAGCGCGTCAGATGACGCGCATGGAACACGAGCGAGCTGAGAGTGAGGCAAGAATCAAAATGAAGCTGGAGGCCGCCGCTTGTCAGGTGCCGCTTTCATCCGTTCTCGGACTCGAGCGTTTAGTGAGTGCGCGCACCAGACTCCAGGAGGCAAAGCCCCAATCGAGAGCCGAAGTTTTGCTTCGCTGGCTCGACGACGTGGTCCAGCCGGGACGCGTGGTTGGGATTGGTCGCAGCGGACGGCGCCTGGTGATGGTCACGCAGCGGCGCGAAGGGAACGTCCTGGGCATCCGTGAAGACGGAAGCAGTGCGAGCTTCCCTCTACAACGAATAGGCCGGGTCTACGAGCCAATTTATCCTTGGCGGGAGGAAACAATCGAAGTTGCATTTGAGGAAATCCACGCTCGAGGCAAGGAGCTCGTACTTGTAGAGCCTCGTCTGCGCGACGTTCGTGACGAAGAGGCGGATGCGTTGAACTTGATTGAGAGCATGATTGAGGCAATAACCTCAAGGGGTAGACAGGGGGTGAGGTGCACTGAAGCACTCTGGGCTTCAATCAGCGATGCCGAGGCGATTCACCAAGCTATTCAGCGCAGTGAAATCCTAAGAGACGAGGTCTGGCAGCCTTTCGAACGGCGCGCCAGAGTACTTTCTTCGTTTGGTTATCTTGATTTCGAAGCTGAGAGAGTCACTGACCGCGGGCGCTGGTTGGCGGACTTGCACATCGATCGACCGCTCATTATCGGCGAAGCATTGGAGAGTGGGCTTTTCAAATCGCTCGATGCCACTCGCATCTCCGCTATCGTCGCCGCGCTGACCGCTGACGAAGATCGCGACTATGGAGAGATTGAATTGGAGGACTCGCTCGTGAGCAGTCTTACCCAGTTTGAAGATATAGGCTTTCGCGTGTCGTCGGAGGAATGGAAACATGGTGTCGAGCCCGCCCCCGAATTGAACTTTTCCGCCGCGGGCGCCGCCGCGCTATGGGCGAATGGCGCCGCCTGGAGCAAACTCGTGCGCGAGACGAAGGCCGAAGAAGGAGATCTATTTCGCATACTGTCGCGGACTGGTGAGGCCCTTCTGCAAATTGGCGGCTTAAAAAAAGCACACCCGGAAGCGGCTGGTCTCGCGGGCCTCGCAGCGGAGTCAATCCTGCGCGAACCGGTTAGGTAGTGAAATACCAATCAATGTGCACGAAGTTTCCCAACGCTCTGCCGAAAAACGTCGCACCAAACCCACGAAATTTCCTTCCAAGATGAACGATCCGGAGTAAAACGTTAATGGTACGAAGCCTAACCCCGACCTATTTAAGTACATGGTACAGAAGGACTTACTCGAGTGATGGTCGACTTGAAAAAGCAACTATTGGCACCAATTCTCCATCAGAGTCCCGGTCTCGATTGCTGCTCTTTGTTAATCGGTTCCACCATGCGCAGCAGAGTCGGAAATGTAACTAGATGCCCTCCAGTCATCGCTCACATGGAGAACAAACTGAATGAAGTTGGCCCGAAGTATTCCCCACTGGCGCTCTTTTAAGTTCGCCCCGTTTACCATAATCGCTCTTTTCCTTCTTACGAATTTCGGAGTTTTCTTCAGCGCCGCGCTCGCGCCTTCAGTTAGCGCCGCCATAGAAACAACGTTAATACCCTCGGATGTTCCCAGTTCCGGAGACACGGATCTTGACTGGGTTATCTTCCGTACCGGCGAGAGCGAGGGTGTGGATCCGCGGTTTATTCATGCCGTCATCTGGCAGGAATCGAAATACGAACCCCGGGCGCTCTCACACGCTGGGGCGCAGGGCCTCATGCAGCTAATGCCTGCGACCGCCCGAAGGTTTGGTTGCAAGAACCCTCACGATGTGGCTGCGAACGTCAAAGCTGGGACAAAGTACTTAGCGTGGTTGTTGAAGAGATTCGATGGTGACGTTAAGCTGGCCTTGGCTGGTTACAATGCCGGCGAGGGAGCCGTGGATAAATATAACGGTGTGCCACCCTACAACGAGACTCAAAACTACGTGCACAAAATCGTCGCGCGTTACGGAAAAACCTATCATCCTATAGTGCCAGTTGAAGAGGCCAGGCTCGCCCTCGCAATGCTCTCGAAGAATAGTCGGGGCAGCTCGCCTGCTGTGGAGTAGCATTTCCTTCAAATTATAGTTAAGACAAAAACATTCGCGCGTGGGTGGTGTTCTGAGGAGCACCTCCGGCGCGCGGTTGCTTTTACAAGCCGGGGGGCATTCACCGGCAGGATCCCTCTTTGCAGGAAGGGTTACGAGCCGCTGAGCTCCCTTACAGCCCGGGTTTGTCAGGATTTGCTGGGAACGTTGCCGTCCGTGCGGTCGTTAAGCCATAGTGCTAGAATGATTTCGCCGTAAGAACTGCGGCTAAGGATTAGTGAGGAGGTTTGCTCATGTCAGAAACCAGGGATTCAATAAACAACGCCACAAACGCTATTTGCGATGCTCTACGCTATCTTGGCGATGCTTCATATGCCATTTTACCGGCGAATGTGGCGCACGATCTGGCAGACTTAAAGAAGACTTTTTTGACTAATGTTCGCTCGCTTATCGATAAAGATATCGAGTGGGTTGATGCCCGAGTGGCCGGCGGCGATCGACTGCGCGAGGAATGGAAGCAATCGTGCGCTCGAGATACCTCGAGTGGCACCTCTGAACCCGCAAACTGAGTTCATCCCCTCAAAGGATCCGGGAGAAACAATGGAAGTCTTATTGGCTGACGAGTATGGATTCTGTTTTGGCGTCGAACGTGCCGTGGAGATGGTGGAAGATGCAGTGAACTTGGGCGGCGGGCCGATTCAGTCGCTGGGACCACTGATTCATAATGCGCAAGAGATGGATCGCCTGGGCGAAAAAGGGGTATCAACGATTGACTCCCCGGAGGAAGCTGATTCTGACACCATAGCCGTGATTCGCGCGCATGGCGTAACACCGCAGGTTCAGCGAGACCTGGAACGGCGCGCCGCAAAAGTTATTGACGCAACCTGCCCGTTTGTTACGAGGGTTCAACATCTCGCCGAACGAGCCGCAATCCAGGGGCGCGACGTTGTCGTTGCAGGTAATCCCGATCACCCCGAGATGATTGGCGTAGTCGGCTATGCACCAGACAATACCTACGTCGTGCGTGATGCCGGCGAAGTCGCCCTACTGCCAAGATTGCGCTCGCCGCTCGTCGTTTCGCAGACAACAATAAAGCTGAAAACTTTCCTGGAAGTCGCTGAAGCTGTGCGGCAAAAGGCAGACGCCGAACCGCAGGTTGTTAACACGATCTGTTCAGCCACGCGGGACCGGCAAGATGCTGCCCGCGCGCTCGCCGGAGAGGTCGACGCTTTTTATGTGATCGGCGGACGTCATTCGTCGAACAGCGTAAAACTGCTCGCTGTCTGTCAGGAGCAATGTTCAAAGAGCTTCTTGATTGAAACTCCGGCTGAGATTAATGCCGGGGATCTCGCAGGTGTGAATCGCGTCGGTGTAACCGCGGGAGCTTCGACGCCGGATTGGCTGATCGATCAAGTGGTGGAACGCTTGAATGAGATTGGCAAACTGCAGGCTGCTGGAAGTTAAGAACCACCGTCAACCCTGGTTTCGCAGTTCACACGTGCATCCGAAGCCCCGCCCGCTACCGATTCCGATCACCGTCACCCAGGACCAGAAATGAGGTATCAGGCCTCTCAAGTTCAGAGTTAGGATTCGAGTAGAGTGGCGGGCGGGCAACCATCTGAACTTCTCCGTTAGCCTGCTTTCAGTTGAAGCAGCCTATACAAGACCACTGCTAAAGCATATAGTAGGAGCCAATCGAGTTCCGCTCACTTCTCAGCTTTCTGGAATCTGCCGGACCATCTGAAGTTTAGAGCATACCGACCAAGCGTCACTTCGCTTTAGGAATTTAAATGACAAAACGAACAAATCCTCTCTGGTTAGCCCTGTGTCTGGTTACTGCTTTTGCGTTGCTGGGGGTCTCGCTCCTCAACCGAAGCTCGCTTGCCCAAGGGCAGCAGACTTTCAAAGCCGGAGACCGCGTGGAGGCAGACTCGCGACTAATTAGTAAGTGGCGGAAGGGCAGGGTGGCGAAAATTTACCTTACCGATTCCGGTCAGATCAATGTATATGAAATCAAATTCGATAATGGCGAAACAGAGTTGGTTCGTGCGGACTCAAACGCGGTGCGCCCACTCAGCGGAGGGGAGAATGACGAGACGGCGGCCGCTACCTCATCCCCCGAACTGTCTGTCACAGCCCGGCAGGTGTATGACGACTATCACAATAACCAGTTGGCGGCTGAGAGGAAGTACGTTGGCAAAGTCGTCAAGGTGACGGGGAAGATATGGATCATCAAGTCGAGTGAGATAGTTAGAAGCTACGTCGATTTGACCTCTGGACTTGAAGGCTGACGGCACGTTCGAAAACGTTTTCGGCCGCAGCTCACAGATAGGTACGTATAGCGTCAATGGAAACCGTCTAACGCTTAACGCCGAGAACAGAGAGCCGAAGACTTACACCATTACATTCGGTGACGACGGGAAGAGGACTTTCGGCTTGAGCGGAAAAACCCTTACGCTCGTCAACAAGGATGGCGTAGGTTATAGGCTCGAGAAATAGGCAGCTATCGCTTAATAGATGGGCCGATGGGAAATCTGCCCGGATTGAGCCATTCCAATGAAGAAGAGGAACAATGAAATTACAATCTGGTCTCGTCAGTCTCAGCTTGGTCTTTGTCGTGTGCTTTGGTCTCGCCTTCAAATTTGATGGCAAGAATAATGTCAGCGCCTCTCCCGGCACCTTAACAGAAGAAATTGTGAAGACATTCGTAACGGCAAAAAACAAGAAGGTGCCGCCTGATAACATAGTCAGCATCACTTTTGAAAGCATTCAATTCGGAAAGACTCGGACAGCCAA
>JBPCIQ010000264.1:0-27174 GCA_051006135.1 Pyrinomonadaceae bacterium
GTTGAGTATATGATCCGGTCGCTACCGCTCGCGGTTCTGTATTGAGCGGCGTCCGTTCGAGGCTCATTAATGTTTGCGGATCATCCTCTATTCTGAGTTTTGACACAGCCTCTACTGCTCCCTGTTCTGTATTGAAGAACAGCCCAAGTCTGTGCTAGCGCGTTCGCTAACTCGCGCTTTTAGCTGCCGTGTCTTTGCTGGTCTTGTTCGGTTGAGGTGTAATGCGCAAATACGGCTTGGGCGCCTTCCATCCGGCCGGGAACTTTGCCTTTGCATCTTCATCCGACATCGACGGCACAATGATCACATCTTCGCCGTCCTTCCAGTTAACGGGTGTCGCCACACTGTATTTTGCCGTGAGTTGCAGCGAATCTATGACCCTTAGGATTTCGTCGAAGTTGCGACCCGTGCTGGCCGGATAAGTAATCATCAGCTTGATCTTCTTGTCTGGTCCAATGACAAAGACGGATCGCACCGTGAACACATCGCTTATCTCCGGGTGGATCATGTCATAGAGCTCAGAGATTTTGTGATCGGGGTCGGCAATTATGGGGAAGTTCAGAGCGGAGCCCTGCGTCTCTTTGATGTCTTCCGCCCACCTCTTGTGCGAATCGGTCAGATCAACACTGAGACCAATGACCTTGACCCCCCGGGTGTCGAATTCGGGCTTGCATTTTGCCACGTAACCTAGCTCGGTCGTGCAGACCGGCGTAAAGTCCTTCGGATGTGAGAAGAGCACAGCCCAGCTGTCACCAATCCAGTCGTGAAAACGAATCGGGCCGTCAGTTGTTTCCGCCGTGAAATCAGGGGCTATGTCGCCTAAACGTAGTGCCATTTCATTAATCTCCTTTACTTTCTTGAAGCCAGTCACTCAGCTCTCATGGGAAAGAGGAACCGGGAATTTTCTGAAGATGATTGTTAGGAATCCCGGAAGCTTTTACCTCGAAAAGTGGGGCAAGTCAAACGTCGCCTGGGTAGTGTCCTGCCTTAATGAGGACTAGCGACGACAGCCGAGATGCCAACATCCGAAAGCATTGACTGTCACGTAAAATGTGTTGTGGCTGCGGTTTCCCGAACCCTCGATTGATGCTATCATCAGTTACCCAGTCCCCCTTAATCATATCGTTCCATAAGCGTTTTTATGTCCACAGCACCTGGCCCAGAGCGGCGGCGCACTACTACTATGGCTGTTACTGAGTTCCAGCCGGATCTCTACCGGGAGATCTTTGTTCATTCCAACGAGCCAATTGCCATCATCAGCCCTGACGGCCGGTACATTCAACAGAACACTGCTCACCGCAACCTGCTTGGATATTCCGATGATGAACTGGGCGGACAAACTCCAGCAATTCATTTTGGTGAGGAAGCCTTCGCAGGCGTTGTTCGGGAGTTAACGAAAAAAGGCGAGTACCGAGGAGAAACAATCAGCCGCCGGAAAGATGGCGAGACGCTGCACATTGAGCTGTCGGCATTCGCAATGAGGAATGATTCTGGAGAGGTCGTGTGCTACGTCGGGATCAAGCGCGACATTACCGAACGCAAGCGCTCAGAGGAAGATTTGCGGCGCCGGGAAGCTGAATTGACTGACTTCTTTGAGAACGCCGCTATGCCTTTGCATTGGGTAGGGCCGGACGGCGTGATTCTACGTGTCAATCAAGCTGAACTCGATCTGCTTGGCTACACAAGGGAAGAGTATGTCGGACATTACATCTATGAGTTTCATGTCGATCAGCATCTGATTGATGACCTGCTCAGGCGTCTGCAAGCGGGCGAGGTGCTTCATGATTACGAAGCCCGTCTGCGATGCAAAGATGGCTCGATCAAACATGTCCGCATCAACTCAAGTGTCTACCGGGAGGACGCAAGATTTGTCCACACGCGTTGCTTCACTCGTGACATCACAGATCGCAGACGAGCCGAGCGTAGGATAGCTCTGCAGTATGCCGTGACTCGAATACTTTCCGAGTCCATCAACTTCATTGAGAGCGCCAAACAAATTCTTCAGGTCGCCCACGAAAACTTTGAGTGTGAGGTGGGGGCCTTTTGGCATGTGGATCAGGAAATGCGAGTTTTGCGGTGCGTTGATTTCTGTCACTCTGCCTCTATCGAAGTCGATAAGTTTGAAAAACTCACGCGCAAAACAGTCTTCGCGAAAGGTATCGGACTGCCTGGACGCATCTGGGAAAGCGGGAAACCCGCCGTCATTCGGAACGTCGTCGAAGATGCGAACTTCCCGCGGGCCGGTGTCGCCCAGCGAGCAGTTATTCAAGGGGCATTTGGATATCCCATTCTCCTCGGGCGAGAGGTGCTAGGCGTGCTAGAGTTTTTCACCTGCGAAATCAGGGAGCTCGATAATGAGTTGCTCGAAATGGTGGCAGCCATCGGAGAGCAAATGGGGCAGGTCACCAAGCGACAACGCGCCGAGGAGGAGCGTGCTGAGTTGCTTGAGCGTGAACGAGCAGCACGGGCCGATGCGGAAAAAGCCAATCGACTGAAGGATGAGTTTCTCGCTACTGTCTCGCATGAGATCCGAACGCCATTAAACGCCGTGATTGGCTGGTCGCGGATGCTGCAGTCAGGAAGGCTCGACGAACGCAGTGCTACTCACGCATTGGAAGTTGTGGAGAGAAACGCCCGCGCACAGAAGCAGATCATTGAAGATATCCTGGACGTTTCGCGAGTAATCACCGGTAAGCTGCAACTGAATCTCGGTCCGGTTGATCTCGTCTTTGTGGTGGATGCCGCGCTCGACGCAGTGCGCCCCGCGCTGGAAGCGAAGAATATCAAGATCGAAACGATCATCGACGCGGGACTCAGAATCGTGGCCGGAGACGCTGATCGCCTGCAGCAGGTTGTTTGGAACTTGCTTTCAAACGCCGCCAAATTCACGCCCAGCGGCGGTAAAGTGGAAGTGAAAGTAGGTCATAATGGTTCCTTCGTGGAGATTCAAGTGAGCGATACGGGCCCTGGAATTGATCCGGCGTTTCTTCCGCACGTCTTTGAGAGATTTCGGCAAGCTGACGGCTCAACGACCAGAACGCATGGTGGTTTGGGGCTCGGTTTGGCGATCGTGCGTCACCTCGTCGAGCTTCACGGCGGAATGATCACGGCGGAGAATCGGCAAGAGAACTCTGGAGCGATTTTCTCAGTCAAGCTGCGTGTACCCACGGGAGAGCTTAATGTTGAATCTTTGAACACCCTTTTAGGATTCAAAGATTCCGAACCCGAAAGGCCGAGTCTCGAGAACCTGCACATTCTTGTAGTCGACGACGAACGGGATACGCTGGATCTCGTCACGATGGAGCTAGCCCAGAACGGCGCCAGCGTCACAGGAGTAACCACGGCGGCAGAGGCCTTGAGCGCCCTCAAGAGTTCCGACTTCGATCTGATTATTAGCGACATTGCTATGCCGGAAATGGACGGATATGACTTGATTCGCAAGATTAGAACGTCGGACTCGGTTAAGGAGAGGAGTATTCCGGCTGTAGCGCTCACGGCCTATGCGAGAGTCCACGATCGTATGCGGGCGATCATGGCAGGGTTCAACACACACGTTGCCAAGCCAGTGGAGGCGAACGAACTGGTGACCGTAGTGGCGAGCCTGACCGGCAGAATCGCATCAAACTAGGAACTAGTTAATACCAACTGATTCAGGAAAGGGCTCGGTCAAGGTTGTGTCACGACGCGCGGCGAGTTGGCCGCAGGCGGCAAATATATCGCGCCCTCGCGGTCGTCGCACAAAAGCATGAATTCCCTTTGATTCCAGAATGGCTCTGAAGCCCTTAACTCGCTGCAGCGAAGAGGGGCGATAGGGAAGCGGATCGGCTGGGTTGTGCGGTATTAGATTCACCTTTGCTCGCAATTCATGGCGATTGAGAAGATTTGCCAGCTGCCTGGCATGTTCGTCTGAATCATTAACACCCTCAAGCATCACGTATTCAAAAGTAAATCGCTCGCCACGCTTCAGCGATTGCTCAAACTCTTTGCAGGCATCAAGCAGTTCCTTGAGCGGCCATTTCTTGTTGATGGGCATCAACACGTTGCGCTGTTCGTCTGTTGGCGCTGCGATTGAAACCGCCAGATGCGGTCGATCGGGAATAGTTGCGAGCTCGCGTATGCGCGGGACGACCCCTGCTGTCGAAACAGTTACTCGATTCGGCACAATGTGCAAGCCCTCAGGAGCTGCCATGATGCGCAGAGCTTTCATCAGCGAATCGAACACAAGGAATGGCTCGCCAGCTCCCATCCCTACCAGATTTACTCCGTGCGGCGGCTTAACGCTCACTCCATAAGCATCATTGAGGGCAATGATTATCTGTTCGACAATCTCGCCCGCACTCAACGAACGCAAAAGACCTAACTGCGCGGTAAGACAGAAACTGCACTGAAGGGGACAGCCCGACTGGGACGAAAAGCAGATCGTATCGCGCTGGTCTTCAGGAATAAACACGGTCTCAACCGGCAGATTGTCATGGGTCTTCATAAGATAGCGCCGCGTTCCGTCGTCCGAGAGGTAACGAGATTCAACCGTAAGACTGGCAGCAGTCGCGCGCTCGTTGAGCTCCGCTCGAAGCTCTTTTGGCAATTCGGTCATCTCATCAAAGGTCCGCAGCCGGCGTTGGTGCAAGGCAGCAAAGACCTGCCGCCCTCGGTATGCTGGTTCCGCAAGTTCCTCACTGAAGGAAAGTAATTCCGCCTGCGTTAGGCCTGTTAGGTGGATTCGCTGGTTCATCCCTGGTCGCATTCTAACATCGTGGAGAATGGCAGATCCCAAGCAGAAAGGCTGAATGGATCAAATCCATGCAGCCTTTGTCGCGTTAGCCTCTCCCGGTTACTGCACAACGGTAAACTTCGCTGTAGGTAAAAGAGTCTGTCCGCTCACGCGGTCGCGGATGCGGATTGCAAGTTCGTAGTTACCAGCAGCCAGGCCGCTACTATCAATTAAGCGAGCCAGTGTCAGTCTTTGACCAGAGTCGCTCATACCGCGCCAGTCTTCGATCTGCTTGCCAAGCTCCTTGCCGTCTTTCATCAGTGCGTACTCGACGTCTACCGAAGGACGCAGAGTTGTCTGATCTATGCCGGCGTTGTAGACCTGCATGTAAATGCCGACCGGCTGGCCGCGGCGATATGTTCCTGAAACGTTGGGAATCACCTTGGTCTGGCCGATTACAAACTGTCCGACGGCCGGTTGATCAATTAAGCTTTCCAGCTTCGCGGCGAGAATAAGCGTTGAAGTGGAAAGCTTCTGCGGATCATACCTGGGAACAGTAAAGCCCACGCGACGAATACCGGTCGCTCCCGAGGTGACGTCGCGGACGATCACGTCGACCTTGTAAGTTCCAGGCGCGAGCGGTATCGCTTTCTGATATGCGGACTTCCGGTCCTTCGCATCGGCAAGCTCTTGAGCTGTTGCCGTCGTAATTACGGGATCTTCAAAAATGCTTACTCGGCGTCCGGCGACTGAGGTAATCTTACCGAAGATGTTGATCCGCGCTTGCTGCAAGCCGCCGCTGTCCTGAAAGACGAGGTCCCTGTTTTCAGTCTGAATCGTAAACGCTGTAATCACGCGCTCGTCAGACTGCCGAAAGAAGTCAACCCTGATGTCAAAATTAAGCGGGTTTTCTTCCACTACACCGGTGTTAACTGCCGTTGCCAGGTCATTGAATTTAACTTGTGGGGGTCTGCTTAAATCCGTGAGGAGCTGCAGTTTCGAGAACGGGTTGTCCTGTTCACGTTGATAATTCCCACTACCGGCTCCGCCAATACCACTAATCCGGTCTCCCTTATTCGACAAACCCAATTGCTCTGACAGGGTTAAACCGGCACCCGGGATGTGCAACAGTGCGTCCTTCTCGTTTGAGTTACGCGCGATACGATATTCACCAGAACCGGTTGGATCGACAAATTCGATTTCAATCCCGGATCCTACGCCTGCAATGTACCGATAGAACCATGTTTCAAACGGGTAGGTTGAAGTGGAACCGCCTCCTTCGTAAGAAGGCCGGTCATAAGAGCCACCCATTGGATGAGTCTCTCGTCCGTCAGGCTTGCCATACATGATCCAGATGCGACCTCGATCCGTTTTCCATCCTGGAATTCCCGAAGCGAAGTGTTCGTTGGCATAGGCGATGCGCTCGTAGTATTCCTCTTTGAACTCGTTCTCATCGGTGTCCGGATCGGGATCGCGGCGGCGCCAAAACTCTTCAATGAACCGCTCCCGTTCGTCATCCGTCGCCAGCTTCTTGAAAGCCTTCCGCTCTTCGTCAGTGATGACGTAAGTCACGTCCTTTTCCAGCCAATCCTTGTAGGCCTTCTTCAGCTCAGGCTTGACGTTGCGAGGCTTCTCAGAAGGATCCTGCGGACGAGATTCTTGTGCAAACAAGAGCGGACTTGCGACCAAAAGGGATAAGAAGACCGTCAGGCGAGGTGCTGATTTCCAGTAAAACATTTAGGGAACTCCTATTGAAGCTGTACGAAACTAAAACGAGGGGCACGGCCGAAATGCCAGCGAAGCGTAGAAAGCCAGAATTCTAAGGTTCGTTGAGAACAGTAATCAAGATGCCGAAAGAGGCCCGGAAAGTTGCCCATTAAGGGTCCGAAACCCAATAAACAGTGGCCTTTACTTCCCAAGGCAGACTAAGTTACTGTGCGTGGCTTGCTGAAAATCCAGGCAACAAATATCGAGATGAAGTATAGAACAATCATCGGTGCCGCAAAAAGTAGCATATTAGGGATATCGCTGGTAGGCGAAAGCACTGCGGCGCCAACGAGAATGATAATCGCCGCAGTCTTCCAAACGCGCAGCAGGTACCCCGCCGTTACAAGGCCAATGCGAGCAAGGACGTAAGTGACCGCCGGCATCTGAAATACGACCCCCATACCGAGCATCACGATGATAATGAAATCAAAATAATCGTCTGCCTTGAGCAGCAGGCGAAAGTCCGCTCCCAGACCCAGTAGGTATTTGGCTGCGGGCGGAAATAGCACGTAATAAGCGAACATTGCCCCGAGCACAAAAGAAACTGAGGATAGGGCTATGAACGGAGTTACGTAACCACGCTCGTGTGGATAAAGACCGGGAGATACGAAAGCCCATATCTGCCAGAGCAGAAATGGTATCGATAAACAGATGGCCGCATAGAGTGAAACTTTTATGTAGAGCGAGAACGGCTCGAGCGCGGTAGTCACAATTAACTTGTCATTGATTCCAGAGAACGCTTCCGGCAAAGATTTAAAATCCACAGGAAGCCGGACACCTATGGGGATTACGGTGTTGCCGGCATAGAGCGGCTCATCGGTAAATAATCCCAACTGTCCTTGTGCGTCTTTTGCTACGCGGGCTGTCACTGACGCTCCAACTGGGATAAGGCTGGTGCCCAGTTTCGTCTCCTCCGGAAATACATAACGTCCCAGGTCGTTCTCTTTGAGAGAATTCAATCCCAGTATCTTCTCATTCCCCGTCATGCCGCCAATCGGCACCTCACGTCGCTGGGCCTCGGCAAGCGCGCGTTCCACGGGCACGGCCAGAAAATTGTAAATGCGATCCGAAAAGAACCAGCAAACCGAAGTCGCGACGAAGACAAAAACAATTGAACGAATCAAACGACGGCGCAACTCGTCCAGATGGTCAAGAAAAGACATCTGGCCGCCGAGTTCTTCCTCCTCATTCTGGCTTATGCGGCCTGCGCTTAAAAGAGATGACATGGGCTATGTGATTTGAGATTACAACCAGTCTTGTTTGCGTGGCGGTTCTGAATGCGCCGCCGGCTCGGATGTGTTTGGGGTGTCCGCGGATTCGCCGGAGAAATCCGTCGGACTTGCAGTCGCTCGGTGCGGTTGACGGGGTATTACTTGCTCATCTAGCAGTTCATCTGGCGCAGGCAAGATCATTGGTAGGTGAGACGCCTGTGCTCGAGCGCCGCCGTTTAGAATCGAGTTGTTTTCCGTCGGCAAGGACGGATCGGTAGTAACCTCCAACTCGGAAGATTCTAAGGCGACCTCTCTCTCCCAGGTTCTCTTGAAGTCTTCTGAGGCCTTGCGAAACTCTGCGAGATTCTTTCCGAGTGAGCGACTCAACTGGGGCAACTTCCGTGGACCAAAAAAAACAAGAGCCATGAGCAAGATGAACAGCAGTTCGGTGCTGCCGAGTGAATCAAGGATTAGTAGGAACACTTCTTAAAAGCTACCTTCCCCGGAATTTGCGTATCGGAACCAGCCGGGTCGCTATGTGTGCTTTCCTCACGAAGATTGTAGCGCGTAGCCTGATAAACCGGAAAGGGAGTAGCGGCGAGGGGTAGTGGGTCAGTTTGATGTCCGACATGCCTTTAGCTTGTCGTTGCCCCACGACAAACCGAAAAGTTTGTCGGACAATCCTGCCGAAACTGACCCACTACTGCGGCGAGGGAATTTCGAGAATGGCGACGTGTGCCACGGAAAAGGATAGGGTAATTCATCAGAACTCCTTTCTTGACACGGCGGATTATCTCGCGCAACTTCTTAGAGAAGTCTGCGTTCTACCAGGGATGAGGGAAGCTGACGCAGTCGGCACGTCGTTCAGGTGATTCCTTAGCGCCACCAACAAGATGACGATATCCAAGAAAGACACGCACACTCGTTCGGGGCAAGATTTGGCGACTCTGCAGCAGTTCGCCGAAGTGGGGGAAGCTATCTCGTCGACCACAAAGAAGCTTCAGAAGGCTTCTTTGTTAGGCGACTACTTTAAGAAGCTTGATGACGCCGATCTTGCGCGTGCCGCCCGCTACTTTGCAGGCCATCAGTTTGCGCTCACTGATGCCCGAACTACCAACGTGGGTGGAAGCATTATTAGCAAGGCACTCAGTCAGGCCACGGGGTTAAGCATCGAAGACCTGCTTCCGCGCTATGTCCGCCTTGGTGACGCCGGCGAAGTAGCCTACGAAGCCGTTATTGAAGCAAAAGAAGGTAACCATCAGCCCCTGATCAAGCTTGCTGAAACGGAGTCTCTAATAACACTCCTGAGCGAAACTCGAGGAACCAGGAACAAGACGAGTCTGCTTGCCGCGGCACTGCGGCGGGCGAGTGCGCTCGAGGCGAAGTACCTCGTTAAATTGCTCGCAGGGGACTTGCGCATCGGGTTAAAGGAAGGACTCGTTGAAGATGCCCTCGCGCGCAGTTTTGGTCAACCACTTGCGGCGGTGGCTTATGCCAACATGCTTCTCGGGGATATTGGGGAAGCAGCGGTGCGCACGAGAGCGAGCAATTTACAAGATATCCAGATGCAGCTCTTTCACCCAATCAAGTTCATGCTTGCCACTCCCGCCGCCGATCTTTCAGATGTCGCACGAACGATGCCGGAAGAATTCTTTGTAGAAGATAAGTTTGACGGCATTCGAGCCCAGGCGCATGTGAGAGCCGGGCGAGTCTCGCTCTACTCCCGCACCATGGACGAGATCACGCACCGTTTCCCCGAGCTGGTTGATCCCCTCTTAAGCCTTCCGACGGACGCAGTTATTGACGGAGAAATCGTGCCCGCGATAGGTGAGCGAATTCTGCCTTTCAGTGAATTACAGAAACGATTGGGCAGGAAGACTATCGGTGAAAACCTGATGGCCGCGGTGCCGGTAATCCTGGTGGCTTACGATCTGTTGTATGCAAACGGCCGCGTGTTGATTGATGAGTCGCTTGAGGAGCGCAGGCGAATCCTGGCGAATCTTGTCTCTCAGCAAGGCACGGTTCGTCTCTCGGTTGCAAAACGCTTCAGCGACGTCGCAGCTCTGGACGGTGAATTCGCGCAGGCCCGGGCCCGTGGCAATGAAGGACTGATGATCAAGAGCCCTGCTTCCCAGTACAAGCCCGGAAGACGCGGTCGTGAGTGGGTGAAGGTGAAGCGCGCAATTGCAACGCTGGACGTGGTTGTAACAGCGGTCGAAGTGGGACATGGGAAACGCCGAAATCTACTCTCCGATTACACGTTTGCCATCCGGCGCTCGGAGCAAAGTGACGAACTGCTGAACATCGGCAAGGCTTACTCCGGATTGACAGATGTTGAGCTAACGGACCTGACCCGCTGGTTTCAGGAACACACGATACGTGAGTTCGCCCACGGAAGAGTGCGCATTGTGGAGCCAAAAATCGTACTTGAGGTCACTTTCGACCGGGTTCAGGAGTCTAAGAGGCACAAGAGTGGTTACGCTCTCCGTTTTCCACGGATTATTCGGCTGCGAACCGATAAGACTCCAGCCGAAATCGACACGCTTGAAACCGTGCAGCGGCTGGTTGAGGCAAACACACCACCAGGGCTCGCCGATGTTCCTTGATAGCGTATTTGGCGACGAAGGACGGACCCATGCTCAACAGGGTCCACCAGCTGATCAGCCCATAAAGCTATTGCGTTCCTTGACTAAATGGCGTTAGGATGCACCGCGTCACCGCCACCTTCCCCGGGCTTTGTGATTCCAGCATGATTTGCAGCACCCGAATAGCTGGCCGCCTGGCTAGTCACAGTATGAGTCAATCGAGGAGACTCGGTCGGCTTCAGCATTCTCAGAACAGTGAGAGCAGGGCCAACAATATGTCTGCGAATCCTAGCTCGCCGGTGTTATCTGGATTCGACGTTAAGCTTGGTGTGCTGATGTTGCCTGCCAATTGCGTGGCGGGCGGTGGCGGCGGTGGTGGAGGATCCACGACCCCTGGAGTGCTTATGTTTCCTGCAAATGCAGGCATGCTCAGCACCACCCCGAGAATAGTTGTTGCAAAAAGCGATTTCAGGGTCCTCATTTGGGGTCTCCTTAAGTTAGAAGTTCGGTGGTCGTTGAATGCTCAGTTGGATACGAAGATTGGAAGCCAACTGAAGGATCTTTACTGGGGCGTATCATACCCGCCTCCGCGAGTTTCTTGCAAGCTATCTTGCTAATCATAGGAAGGGACGGCCTCACATGAAATTAGATAGTGCCACCTCACTAAGAAAGACCAATGAGAATCCAATTTTGTCCGAACGAGCGCTTCAGCTCTGCCTCCTTGCGAAACTAGAGGAGGAGGCTGGGGATTTTGAAGCTGCCCGAGTGACAATTAGCGATTACTGGAAACGCGTAGGCGAACGGCCGCGCTTGCAGGGTTTAGATGCCATTGGCCGCGCGGTGGTGCTTTTGCGGGCGGGCGCTCTATCGGGCTGGATCGGAAGAGCTCGCCAGATCTCGGGCGCACAGGAGATTGCGAAAGACCTGATCAGCGAAAGCGCTTCAATCTTTGAAAAACTTGGTTTGCAGGAGCGAACCGCCGAGGCCCGCGTCGACCTGGGCATTTGTTACTGGCGCGAGGGAGCACTCGACGAAGCTCGCGTTACTTTACGCGAGGTGCTCAAGCAACTGGAACAGGGCAAGAGCGAGCAAAAACTTCGCGCACTCTTGAATCTTGCCATCGTTGAAAAGGTATCCACTCGATACGATGATGCGCTCCGCATTCACACTGAAGCGGCGCCATTGTTTGATGACTGTAGTAATCATGCGCTCAAGGGCAAATTCCACAACGAGTTTGCGACGGTGCTCAAGGATCTCGCTCTGGCTGGACGGCGCCAGGACTACATTGACAGGGCACTGGTCGAATACGCAGCCGCAAGTTTTCATTTTGAACAGGCGGGACACAAACGCTTCCTCGCCGCTGTTGAGAACAACCTCGGCTTCCTATTCTCAAGCATTGGCCAATTCAGGGAGGCTCATGAGCATTTAGATCGAGCCCGCTTGCTTGCGCAGGGTATGAAAGACAAAGGAACCGTTGCGCAGGTAGACGATACGCGCGCGCGCGCATTTTTGGCGGAAAGTCGGTTCGGCGATGCGAAAGTAGCTGCGCAGGATGCAGTGCGGGCGCTGGAAGAGGGTGACGAGAGTTCTCTTCTTGCTGAGGCACTTAATACCCTGGGAACGGCACTGGCGCGCCTGGGTCTTTATGATCAAGCGGACGCGGACCTCCAAAGATCAATTGCGGTTGCCGATCGCGCGGGTGATCCAGAGAGGGCCGGAATCGCAGCGCTGACCATTGTCGAAGAGTTAGGCAATCATCTTCCGCATAGCGAACTATCCAATTACTACCAGACCGCCGAGTCCCTGTTGGCGCAATCTCAGTACCATGAAATAAAAGTAAGCCTTGGTGAATGTGCGCGTCGGTTGCTCGCAGCGAAAGAGCTTTCCAAGGCACAAGATGAAGTCCCGGTTTCTCAACAGATCAATGGGAGTCGCTCATTTCAAAAGCGCACAGGCGGCAAATCGGCTGAGACAAAACTTTGGCAGGGTTCCCTCGAGGAACTAGTGCTTCATTATGAGGGCGACCTGATAAAGCGAGCACTCAAGACGTCTGGTGGCAGCGTTACGCGCGCCGCGCGCTTGTTGGGAATTACTCATCAAGGTCTTGCCTTTATCTTGAACGGTCGGCATAAGGCTTTACTCTCCGTGCGCACTCCCATCAAAACACGGAGACGAAGCATCATTCGTTACCGGTGATCCGTCAGGCGTCCAATTTTCTGAAGCGGCGTTGGTTCCTGGGAAGCAACGCCGCTTCTCTATTTGTGCTCTAATTGTGCTCTAAGTTTCGCTTCCAACATCACAAGTCGTCAAAAATGCTACAGCTATGCTGATCCACCTTAGAAAATCTTTCTTCATTGCCTCTCTCACATTAACCCTCGTAGTTGGTGCTCCTGCGCAGACATCGAGAAGGAAAGCGGGTGCGCGTCAGGCGGCCGCTAAGCCAGCCCCCCAGCCCACTCCCACGCAGGTATCTGCGCAGGAGCCCAGAGCGCCAAAAGCGCCGATACCACTGGCGATTGTTAACGATCAGACAATTACCACGGCCGACATAGATTCAAGTGTGAGGGAACAGGTTGAAAGCTTGGAAGAAAGAATTGCTGATGCCAGCAGGCAGGTGTTCGAACTTCAGGTCAATACAGCGCTACTCGAACTCGAGGCCAGCAAACGCAAGCTTACCTCGCAGCAGTTATACGCTCTCGAAGTAAGCAAACATATAACCGAACCCACAGATGCTGAAATCCAGAAGTTTATTGAAGACAACCGCGATCAAATAAACGAATTGGACCCAGCGACGGCGCGAAGTGAAACGATCGCTCTCTTGCGAGCGACCCGTGAGGCGAAGATCTCGGAAGAGTTTGTGCGACGACTTCGCGCTACCAATTCAGTGGTGCTGGTTTCAAGCACGTACTCGCCCAATCTCTCACCTTCAGCAGTGCTGGCCACTGTAGCCGGCAAACCGATTACCGCCGGCGTAATCACTGAAAGGTTGAAACCGACCATTTATAAGCTGCGACTTGAAGCTTACCAAACGCAGAAAGACGCTGTAGACAGAACGATCAACGATCTGCTTTTGATCGCCGAGGCAAACCGCCGGAATGTCCCGCCTGAACAGATAGTGCGGACGGAGGTCAGCGAGAAAGCTCACACGCCTACCGATGCTGAAGTGGCAAAGTTCTATGCGGAAAACAAAGCGCAGATCACTGGCGATCTCGATTCGGTGCGCAATCAACTTGCGGAGTATTTGCTGGAACAAGAGCGTCAGCGGTTAGAGCAAACAATGACTGAGAAGCTCCGCAAGGGAGCTAATGTGCGCCTTCTGATTTCTGAGCCGCAGGAGCCAGTCCAGGTAATCAGCACAGACGACGATCCCAGTCTAGGTCCCGCGACGGCGACTGTTAATGTAGTTGAATTCACTGACTTCCAGTGCCCTGCCTGCGCTGCTATGCATCCGATTCTGGAAGAAGTGCAAAAAGCCTACAAAGAGAAGGTGCGATTTGTAGTGCGGGATTTTCCGCTTTCCAGGCATGCGGATGCGCGCAAGGCGGCCGAAGCTGCGAATGCCGCTCATGCGCAGGGCAAATTCTTTGAATACGTGGCGCTGCTTTTCAAACGTCAGAAAGCTCTTGATGTTCCATCGCTTAAGAAGTATGCAACTGAACTCGGGCTCAATCGCGCCCCCTTTGATGCGGCGCTTGACGGCGGCACGTATGCCGCTGAGGTGCGACACGATATCAGTGATGGCGAAGTGTACGGGGTGAATAGCACGCCGACTATCTTCGTGAACGGTGTAGTGCTAAGGACCCTCAGCTCCGAGGCCCTGCGGGCCGCCATTGATCGTGCACTCGGTGCCACTCCGGCCACAACGTCTAAGCCGGATTAGTACGGTCGTCTAGCCCTTCTTCCTGTCAAAAATGCTACAAGCCTGGTAAGCACCCGTGGGATCGATAGCCGTCCGTCCTTCCTCAACGTGACGGATAATTCCTTCTTTGTCGATCACAATGGTCGCTCTTGCCGAGTAACCCGTCTTCTCATTGAATAGACCATAGTCCTTGGTCACCTTGCGGTGCCAGTCGCTCAGCAGCGGAAACGTTACACCTATATCCTGCGCAAAGCGTTTATTGGCGGCAAAGCTGTCCATGCTGACACCCAGGACCTGCGTGTCCGTGGCTTCGAATTTGGCAATATCAGCCTGATACGCCTTCAACTCTTTCGTTCAACCCCCGGTAAAGGCGAGTACATAAAAGGCAAGCACCACGCTCCTCTTGCCTTTAAAGTCGCTCAGCTTTACTTCCCTGCCTTCTGTGTCTGTCAAAGTAAAATCAGGGGCGGGCTGGCCCGCTCTCAGGTGGGTTTTGGGCGCGGTTGGCTGCTGCGCATACGTCGTCAGGGATGTCGTGACGAGCAGCGCGACCAACCATGGTAATCTGCGATGCATGTGATAGAACTCCTCCTTTCCGAAACTCATCAAAATCGAGCAAATTTAGCAGTTTGATATGTCCCTGGTGTGCGGATGCATGTTCGTGCCTGTAAGATAGGGAGTCTGTCCCTTAGCTGATCTGGATCAAATGAAGGAACAGACGACCGGGAGCATAGCCCGTGGTGAGCGTGGTCGCAAGTTTTCATTTGAATGTTTGTGGGACTAGATGGTCATCCTTAAGACAGAGCATTTGAAGAGATACAAGGATGTGGCGATGCTTCTAGCGAAGTATGGCCGTTCAGATCTGGTCAAGCAGTCCGGTCTGGAAGATAGCCTTGAACTGGAGGAGCATGCTGTCGAAGTTGCTATTCCCAAAGCGGAAGAATTGGCAACGGATCTCGAAAAGCTCGGGCCTACATTTATCAAGCTGGGTCAATTGCTTTCAACGCGCGCTGATCTGTTGCCGGCGCCCTACCTGATCGCGCTCGAGCGGTTACAGGATCAGATTGAGCCCTTCTCCTATGAAGAAGTTGATCGCATCGTGTCCGCTGAGTTAGGCGTGCGCATCTCGAAGGCTTTTGCAGAGTTTGACGCACAGCCACTCGCGGCCGCCTCTCTTGCCCAGGTCCACCGGGCCTACATGCGCGATGGGCGGGCGGTGGTCGTCAAAGTTCAGAGACCCGGCATCCGCGAGCAGATTGTTAACGACCTGGAAGCCCTCGAACAGGTGGCCCACTTTATTGATGCTCACACCGAACTGGGCAAGCGCTACGAATTTGGGAACATGCTACTCGGCCTGCGCAAGGTTTTACTTCACGAGCTGGATTTTCAAACTGAGGCGAAGAATCTCCGGTTATTTGCCGAGAACCTGAGAGAGTTCGAGCACATAATTGTCCCGGAGCCGGTAGAAGACTTCACAACCTCACGTGTGCTCACAATGGATTACATTCCGGGCAAGAAAATCACTGATCTGAATCCCCTTCGCCTTCTTGAGATTGATGGCCCAGGGCTGGCTAATGAACTCTTCAGGGCGTACCTGAAACAAATCCTTGTAGATGGTGTTTTCCACGCAGATCCTCATCCCGGGAATGTTTTCATAACCGATGACGAACGAATCGCATTGTTGGACCTGGGCATGGTTGGTCGTCTCATGACTGGATTTCAGGACAACCTGCTCCGGTTGCTTCTGGCGATTAGCGAAGGGCGAGGGGAGGACGCTGCGGAAACCTCGATCAAGCTGGGGGAAGCGAAACCCGGCTTTGATAGAAAGGAGTTCACCAGGCGCGTTGCAGATCTGGTTGCCGAAAACGCGGATGCGAACCTGAGTCGGATTCATGCGGGGCAAGTTGCTCTCGAGATAACTAAAATTTCCGCCGACTGCTGGTTCCGTCTGCCCCACGAATTTACGATGATTGCGAAAGCCCTCCTTAATCTCGATAGGACCGTTTTTACTCTTGATCCAGGCTTCGATCCCAATGCCGTCATACGCCAACGCGCCACTGAGATCATGCAGCGGAACGTATTAAAGAGCATCGCTCCAGGAAACCTGCTCAGCGGCGTTGTGGAGGTCAAAGAGTTTGTTGAAAAGCTCCCCCGTCGGGTAAATAGAATCCTGGATTCCCTGGAGAATAATCATTTCAAGATCAAGGTGGACGCGATCGATGAGAAGGTGGTGCTTGAGGGGCTGCAGAAAGTAGCAAATCGAATCACACTAGGTCTCGTTTTGGCTGCTCTGATTCTTGGAGCATCCTTGCTGATGCGCGTCGAAACGTCATTCCGCATTCTTGGCTATCCGGGGTTTCCCATGATCTTCTTTCTCATTGCTGCTATCGCCGGGATCGCCCTGGTTGGCAGTATTATCTTCAATGACGTGAAGGCGAGTAAAAAGAGACCCGACGGCAATTCTTAAGATGGCTGGTCCATCTCGTTCGCTGCAGCATTCTCCATCTCCTCAGCATTTTAAGCGCACGTGATAACTAATTCATTTGCGTTAGAAGCTGTGTGCTCATTTGTAGTAGAAGAATGGAGAATATGGAAAAGAAAGAAGGCTACAAGTACCGTCTGTTAGATGCGCTTTGAGCAAGCTCCAAGGCATCCTCCCTCCTTTGTAAATCCATGTTTAAAAACTCAAGAATTTCTCAAGGGGACTGCAGTAAAACACTTCCGAGAAAAGGGATGCAAAATCTCCTTGTTAATTACCTGAAACCTGATACCCAGCACCGTGCAGGGGGCAGCAAACTCTTCGAAAACGCTCAAACCAGCCTCTTCGACGATATGTTTCCAATTGAGTCCTCCAAAAACACCATCGCAAACAATGCGGAGCTGATTGTCGAGAAAATAACTGTTCCCGCGGAATTGCCACGGCTCTCGAGGCCGAGGCTCCTCGCGCTTCTTCAAAAAAGCCTGGCATCGTGTACGTCCACCTTCCTCAGTGGTCGCGCTGGCACCGGTAAGTCTGGACTGGCCCGGGATTTTGCACGGAATTGTGGCAGGGGAGTGGCCTGGTACAAAGTCGATGCAGCAGAGGGCGAGCTTGAGATCTTTCTCCAATACTTGATCGCCAGTATCCGTACCCAGCGACCAAATTTCGGCAGCACTGCGTTATTGCCAGGGGCAGGAATCGCCCAACTCGACCAGATTTCGATGCTGGCGGAAGCCTTTGTTTACGAGCTAGTGGAAGGGGAAAACAAGCCGCTCCTGATTGTGATCGAAGACTTGCATCTCATTTTCGATTCCGAATGGTTGGTGCCGTTTTTCAGGCGCTTGCTGCCGTTACTGCCTTCGGAGGTTCATGTGCTGATAACCAGTAGAACCATGCCGCCTGCTCCCTTGTGGCGCATGCGTTCAAAGCAGACACTTTCGGTGGTCGAAGAAGAGGTGCTTGCCTTTACGAGGCAGGAAACGATTGAGCTGTTCGAGAGCTACGGACTATCTAGCGAGCAAGCGAACATCGCGTCAGACCACGCACATGGACGGGCTGCTGCGCTCACCGGATTTGCAGCGACTCTCAATGAATCGGAAAAGGGAATCTGCGAGGTGGACTTGCACGCAGATGGGAATTAGCTAAGCGACCAAATTCCAGCGAGGCAAATGATGACTGGCCTCCAAATGTCATTGGTACTTCCCCAGCCACCTGCGGTTTCTCGTGATCGTGGCCAGAAGGGATTTTGCCATGTTACCCTCCCCGCAATAACGAGCAGGACCCAAAGGCAGGAGGTGATGGCCAAAACCCGTCAGGGAAAGCCCCAGCAATCGTCTTCAGTCGGGGCAACAGGCGAGCTTTCTGGTGCGCAGCCCAGTTTCTTTCTGCGTACTAAATTGTTGCCGCCCCGTCCGGCTCCCGAATTGCTTTCCCGTCCACGATTAACTGAACGACTACTAGCAAATCTCACACAGCCCGTTACGCTGGTTACCGCAAACGCCGGTTCCGGAAAAACTACTCTGGTCGCTGATTTCCTACGCACGCATAAGCGGAAGTTTGTGTGGTACCAGCTGGATCGCACCGATGCCGACCCGTTTGCCTTTCTTGGCTATCTAAGCTTTGGGCTTCAGCAAGTCGTGCCGGGATTTGGCCCCGCCATGTTTTCTTACTTGCAGGGAGCTGCGAGCGAGTTGGCACAGCAGCCGGAACGGGCCGTTGACGTGCTGTTGAACCAGGTCCTGGATAGTGTTGAGCAGCAGCTGATACTGGTCCTCGACGATTATCATCATCTGGGCGCCGAGACCCCCGTGCACGCGTTCCTTGATCGCCTCCTCGCTTATTTGCCTGATGTGTTGCACGTAATTATCATCTCACGCGAAATGCCGCCTTTGGCCCTCGCCCGACTTCGCGCGCAGTCGCCGCTATCAACTATCGATCGCTCGGATCTACTATTTACTGACGAAGAGACACAGCAACTCTTTCGCCAGGTCTTCGACCTAGAACTCACCCCACAGCAGCTCGCCGAATATCGCGAACGCACTCACGGTTGGATTACTGCCCTCCAATTGGTCAGGCAAGTAGCCCATCGAACTGTGACCAGTTCGCGCGACGAGCAAGCGAAACCACCTGACCTGGTTGAAGTACTGCGGCAATCAGAGCGCGACATCTTCGACTATTTTGCTGAGGAAGTATTCTCAGCCGAGCCCGAGGAGCAGCAACAGCTGCTCGTGAAGATGTCGCTGCTCGATCGCATTGAGCTGGATACTTGTACATCCCTCTACCGGGGCATGAATTGCTCACGAGTCTTGCCCAACCTTGTGCGCCGAAACGTTTTCATAACTGTGGCTGGCGACGGACGCGGAGAAGAGTATCGTCTCCATCCGCTCTTCCAGGGTTTCTTGCGTCGGCGCTTGCGAAGTGAAATTGGTCGTGCGGGCGTAGCGGCGGAACATCAGCGCTGTTCTGCCTATTTTTTGGAGCGCCAGGCATGGGAACCTGCAGTCAGGCACCTGATTGCCGCGGAAGAATTTGATCGCGCTGCGACGGTCATCGCTGAAAGAGGAGTTGAGTGGATTTCTTCCGGCGCCCTTGGTTCTCTAGCCACGTTGGCCGATGCCATTCCTCAAAAAGCCCTTGAAGCGCATCCCCGTGCAATCGCGAACCGTGCGGAGGTCGCCAGATTGCGTGGTGAATATGAGGCGTCGCAGTCGATGTTTCTGCGGGCAGCCACACTCCTGAGGCAGGGCGATGATAGAGAAGGGGAAGCGGAGGCGTTTCACTCCCTGGCCACGCTTGCCAGACGCGAGGCTGATTACCAGTTGGCTTTCACTTACCTGGATCGAGCGACTGAACTAACAGTTGCAAATTCTGTAATCAGAACAAAGTGCGGCAACACGCGGGGCCTTTGTTTGGTGGCAATGGGGGAATGGACCGGTGCCGAACGCGAGTTCAGGAGCGCTTTGCAATCTGCGGAAGAGCGTAACGACGAGCGATACGCCCGATTGATCGCGCATAACCTTGGGACTCCCGCGGGTATTAGAGGCGATTTCGGGGAAGCCCTGCGCTGGTTCAGCCGCATGCTGCGCCGCGACCGTCCGGCATCGCCAATGCCGCAGGAAGCTGTGGCCCACCTAAATATGGCCCGATGCCATATCTATGGCGGCGACTTTGAGGCGGCGGAGCGGCATCTCGACAGCGCTTTAGAGCGGTGCCAGCTTTTTAACCTTGTTGCCGCGACAGCGGAAACCTTCGAAACGTATGGGAATCTCTATCGTGAGCGAGGAGATATTGAGCGAGCAAACGAATACTACGAACGAGCTGCACGCGCGTATGGCGAAGCGGGAATCAGTCTGGCTCGCACGGAGCTTTTCGAAGAGCGGGCGTTGCTGAGCCTGCAGGTAGGGGATCTCGCCGCGGCTCGCGCGCTGATTGACCGGTTGATTAGTGCGCGGCCACCTGAGAAGGACGAAAGAGGCTACCACACCGCTTCCCTTACTCGCGGTCGCATACTATCTGAGCAGGGAGAATTCGAGCTGGCTCACCAGGATCTGTCTGATGCTCTTCAATACTTTCACACCAACAGCTTCTATTACTACGAAGCTCAGGCATGCATGGCAGTTGCCATGTGTGAGCTAAAACTTAATAGAGAGCCCCAGATGCTTGAGCACTTGAGGCGCGCGGTTGATCTCGCCGCCAGGTACGACTACGAATACTGGCTGAAACGGGAGAGCTTAAAGAACCCCGACGTTTTTTCCGCCGAAGAGGCTGGCGAGCTGTTGCCTTCGGATCTGCGGGAACAACTTGTTGGAGCTCTAAAGCCTGCCCTCAAACCTGCCGCTGTTCAGGTAGCTGAAATCGCGCTGACCACAAAACCCGTTACTGATCTCACAATTAACATGCTTGGGCCAGTGGAGATAATTCGCGATCCAACGCGGCCACTGGCGCCAGATGCCTGGGCGACGCGTCGAGCGCGGGACATTTTGTGCTTCATCACGTCGCGCCGGCACCGTCGGGCTTCAAAGGACACAATCATCGATACATTCTGGGGCGAAAGCGACATGGAGGTTGTTGAAAAGAACTTTCATCCCACGGTCTCGCACATTCGCAAGGCAGTAAACAGCAACCAACCACTAAAACAGAACTTCCTGTTGTATCGAGACGGTGACTATCAACTCAATCCGGAGTTTTCGTATCGAATCGATATTGAGGAATTTGATCGTTTGATGGATGAAGGAGAAAAGGCGCGACGATCACGAAACTTTGAAGAAAGTGTGAAAGCCTATGAGGGCGCAGTTGCACTCTTTCGAGGCGAGTTTATGGCGGGGAGTTACGAGCTCTGGGTCGAGGAGCAGAGGACTTACTACCGCGAGCAGTATTTGCGCCTGCTGGAAGTGTTGGCGGGAGTAGCGCAGAAAATGGGGGACTGGTCGAAGTCGATGCAACTGGCGCAGCGCATACTTCATGAAGACCAGTTTCGCGAGGATATTCATTGTCTGATCATGCGCGCTCACGGAGCTTTGGGCAATCGAGCTGCAGTTAAGGAGCACTATCAGGGGCTGCGCCGACTTTTGAAGGCGGAGTTGGGAGTGGAGCCTGGTCCCGAAACGCGCAAGCTTTTTCAGGAGCTTGTAGGCTAGGCTACATGTGCCCTTAGAGTTTTCTCGTGTGGGTCACGTTCATGACGAAATCACAAGGATATCGCAACACATGCATTTAAGCGCCAAATTAGAATCCCACACACTTTTGACAGCGCGAATGGTTCCTCTGCTCAGTGACCGTCCGATCGTTAGCACGACTGCGCCGATATACCCGAATGAGGTGATAGTTTGCTAAGTATGCCCACTGCGTCAAATTCAATTCTTAAAAAAGCGAAGCCACTTATCGCTGTTATGCTGGCCCTGGTGCTAAGCGGTTCACAGGCAATGGCAGGGATCACGTTCACCGCCTCCAATGGAATTGTGATGACCGGTGCAGATGGCATCGTCATGACCGGGGCCGATGGCATTGTGATGACGGGTGCGGACGGCTTTCTAACCTACGGTCCGAATGGCATTGTGATGACGGGCGCTGATGGCATTGTGATGACTGGTGCGGACGGCATCGTCATGACGGGCGCGGACGGATTTGCTTACCCAAATAGTGTCAGTGTCACTACTGCGCAAGGTTTGAATGTTACCCGGGCGGATGGGATTGTGATGACCGGGGCCGATGGAATCGTGATGACCGGCGCGGATGGGACCACGCATACCGCCGATTCGGTCACCATTACACTCGCTAATGGGATCGTGATGACGGGCGCAGATGGGATTGTGATGACCGGCGCAGATGGTCTCGAGCGTCCCGCCCCCGACGGCATAGTAATGACAGGTGCGGATGGCATCGTCATGACCGGAGCAGACGGGATCGTGATGACGGGCGCGGATGGAGTTAGGGCGGTTGGAGCTGACGGGATTGCATTCTCAGTTGTTCCAGACGGACTAACGTTTACCGGAGTGACAGGGATCGTCATGACTGGAGCAGACGGCATCGTGATGACCGGTGCGGATGGCATCGTCATGACCGGTGCTGACGGTATTGTTATGACAGGGGCTGACGATGCGCGGACTAGTCTCCAAAGCGTCGATCCCGAACTTGCCGTACAACTGAATCAGATAGCAGATGATAGCGGAATAAATGCTGTAGTCGTCTATCACAACTTGCCAACCGAATCGGATTTCGCGCATTTACAAAGTATCGGCATTATTGGTGGCACGCGGTTCCGGGCGCTGCCGATGGTGAGCATCACCGCCACGCGAGATCAGATTATTGCCATTTCGCGCTCGCCTGCCGTCCGTTCGATTTATGGTAACCGATCACTTAGCTTTACCAGCGAGCCTGCGGTTAGGGCGATCACAGGGGTTGAGCGGGCGCGCGGTGATGCGGAAATCACGATGCTTAACAGCAATCTTCCCGTTACCGGCCGTAATGTAACCGTAGCGGTGCTCGACACGGGCATCGATGGGACCCACGGAGATCTGGCGGACCGTGTAACGAAGAACATTAAGCTGGCCGACACACAGAGTGTGAGCGCCGGCTTCAACTACTCAGTTAATTCCGAGAACCTTTCCAACACCGATCAACTTTATGGCCACGGTACGTTCGTCGCCGGAGTTATCGCTGGAAACGGAACTCGCTCAAACGGGAAGTATGCTGGTGTGGCGCCGGATGCTCGCTTGATCGGGCTCAGTGCCGGGGATTTAACACTTGTGTATGTGCTCAATGGTTTGGATTACTTGTTAGCGAATAGATCCGTGCTTGGTGTACGAGTCGTAAACTGCAGCTTCTCGGCCAATACTGTCTACGACACTAACGATCCCGTAAATGTCGCCACAAGGATGTTGACGCTGGCGGGGGTCAACGTGGTGTTCTCCGCGGGCAATAACGGGCCGGGCGCGAACACGTTGAATCCGTACGCAGTTGCTCCCTGGGTGGTTAGCGTCGGCGCAACGGATACCGACGGCCGAATGGCCGGCTTTTCCTCTCGTGGAGATTTTGCCAGCGCGCTGTTCCGTCCCACTCTGGTAGCGCCGGGAACGAATGTCGTCAGCGTACGAGGCTCTGGAATCGCAAACGTTACGGGAGCCCAGGGTTTCGCAGGCAGTGATGCAGAGCGTCTCAGTTCATCTGAGATCCAGCACTACACGACCGCGAGCGGAACAAGTTTCTCCGCTCCGCAAGTGGCCGGAGCTATCGCCCTCATGCTCGAGGTGAATCCGAACCTAACACCAGCGGATGTGCGCACTATCTTGCAACTAACCGCAACACCATTAGCGCCTTACTACTCACACGAGGCTGGAGCGGGAATGCTGAATGTTCACGCAGCGGTTCTACGAGCTGCGTTTAGCACACGGCGGATCGGAACCTGGCGTGGCACGCTCAATCGAGGCCAGGTGGAGTTTTTCAAGGATCCGCTCACAACTTTCTCTGCCAGCCTTGAGCCGGGCACAGTCTCCGAGACAGCCGTACAATTGCCGGATAACACAATCTTCGCATCGGTCCAGATCGGATGGGGGCCTTTGTGGAGCGTTAATGACTTAGGGCTTCGGGTTTATGACAACTCGGGATCACTGCGGGGAGCATCCAACGCCACGAATCTACCCGGCCTTACTGGCAAGCAGGAGCGCGTGTCCCTGACAGCGCCTTCTGCGGGTACGTGGCGCGTTAGTGTGCGCAACACGCTTGGCTCTTTGGGCACAACTCAGCAATACTTTGGCGCCCTCAGCGTTGGCCGAGCTCGTTATGCGCCACTGAATGACATCGATCATCTCAGTCCTGACGTGCGAGATGAGATTTATCAAAACATCCGCACTTTTACGATGTTGCCCAGCGGTAGCCGGTTCAGACCCGATGCCGCAGTCTTACGCTCCGACCTGGCCGCCACACTAATGCTTGGCGCCCGGGTTCCGCAGTATCTGGCAGGTCAACCGACTTATCAGGATGTTCGTGATTCAACCACAAGGTTGTTTGTCGAGAGTGTACAGACTTCCCCGAACGGGCCGCTGTTCGTTGACGCGCTGCCAGGGAGTCAATTCAAGCCAAACGGGACTGCAAGCAGACTAACGGCAGCAATTGCCCTCGTCAGGGCGGCAGGACTCCGCTCAGAGGCAGAAGCAAAAGCCGGCATTCCTCTGGCATTCCTTGATGCGGCGAGTGTTCCTTATGAATTCAGGGGCTATGTCTCGGTGGCAACTTCGCTGGGCTTGCTACAGGGCAATTCGCTGTTCAGGCCTCAGGCAGCCCTTACCCGTGCAGAACTCGCCCACGCCATTGCTGTCATTGAACGGCGCGCGATCGAGTGAGCGATTGCGGCAGAGAATCAGCCTGCATAAGACGGCCATAATAGACCCTCGTGTCGTAGTCGAAAGAAACTGCGCCATCAACCTGATTAGCCTCGAAGATCTCACGAAGTTGCGCAAGCATGGGTTCGAACTGTGGATGTCCGGGCTCGGGTGTGTAAGACGCCGAGCACACGCGGCCTTTGAGGCTTCCAAAATCTAATCGTTGCGAGTTTTCAAAGATTCTGAGCTCAAAAGTTTCAGGCGCGAAGAATTCGGCAATCTCACCGGTCACGTTCAGATGGCTCACCTGCTGGTAATCAGTTCCGTATTTCTGAAGCAAGTCTTCGTAAGCGCTTAGGAAGTGCGTAGAAGCCAAGCGGCGGTCGTTCCAGATCAGGACGACAAAACCCAGAGGCTTAAGTATACGAAGAAACTCTATTCGAGCTTTTGGCCGGTTAAACCAGTGGAACGCCTGACCAGCTAGGATCAGATCCACGCTCTTTGTTGGCAGGGTGGTTGCTTCGGCCGATCCGTCAACACTGCGGAATCTGGAATAACGCTCCAGCAGGATCTCTGCGGCAGATCGCATCGCTGCATTTGGTTCAACGCCGATGACTTCGTTGCCCCTCTTTAGAAAAAGCGCTGAGAGTATTCCTGTTCCCGAGCCTACATCAGCGATCACCGAATTCTCGTTTAGTTCACATTCAGAGTTCAACAGATCGACTAAGTCGTCAGGATAGCCTGGCCTGTACTTCGCGTAGTTGTCCACGCGCGTCGTGAAGCGTTTGGTTGGATCTGACATGCGTCTCATTCGCGTGGGACAGGTGAGGTCGCTGGAAGCTGTTTTTCCGGTGGGAAAAACTTGATGAATATGCGGTAAGCAAGCAAGAGCAGAAGAACGAAACCGAAGGTCAACGGCAAGCGTGTGTCAGACTTAACGAGCATCCAGTAATGAAGAACACCGCCAACGCCAGCCAAATAAACCAACCTGTGCAGCATGACCCAGCGTTTGCCACCCAAACGCTTTACCATCTTGTTAGTGGAGGTGATGGCTAGCGGAACCATAAGGAAGAACGCAGTTATGCCAACAGCGATAAATGGCCGCTGGAGAATGTCCCCAGCCATACTGCGGATGTTGAAGAAGCGATCGAACCAGACGTACGTGAGGAGATGAAGCGATCCATAGAAGAATGCGTAGAGACCCAGCATGCGCCGAAACTTAACGAGCCAGTTCAGTCCCGTAATCTTGCGCACAGGTGTGACGGCTATAGTAATCACAAGAAAGAGCAGAGTGAGCATGCCGGTGGTGCGTGTGACAAACTCCAGCGGGTTAGCCCCGACTTGCCTGTGATAGAGGTCCCAAAAGAGCAAGGACAACGGTACCAGTGCGTTAATAAACAGGAGAAGCTTTGAGAATCTGGTGTCGTTCAAGTTAAATGTCAGTAGTGTGTCAGTAGTCCGTTGTCAGTGGTTGGGGATTAAGTCGTATGTACGTTTGTTATTGCGACCAACCACTGACAACTGACCGCTGATCACCGACAACTGACCACGGACTAGTTTAGAAATACCGCTTTAGATCCATTCCCGTGTAAAGTTGCGCAACTTGATCAGCGTAACCGTTGAACATCAATGTTTCGCGCATTGTGAACTCGCCGATGCGTCGCTCCCTTGCCTGGCTCCAGCGCGGATGAGAAACGTTGGGATTAACGTTCGAATAAAATCCGTATTCGTTTGAAGCTTGAATGTTCCAGCTCGTTGGTGGCTCATTGGATACAAGGCTAATCTTAACAATCGACTTGATGCTCTTAAAGCCATACTTCCAGGGCACAACGAGACGTATGGGCGCGCCATCCTGGGCTGGGAGAGTTTCCCCATAAAGCCCTGTGGCTAAAATCGTCAGCGGATGCATAGCCTCATCGAGTCTCAATCCCTCCACGTAAGGCCAGTCAAGAACGCCCGTCCGTTGATTTGGCATGCGCTTTGGATCGTAAAGCGTTTGAAACGCGACGTATTTTGCCTGCGCAGTCGGTTCGACCATTTCCAACAGCTTTGCTAAGGGAAAACCTACCCAGGGAATGACCATTGACCAACCTTCGACACAGCGGAGCCGGTAGATGCGCTCTTCTTGTGGGAGTTTCAACAACTCCTCAAGGTCAAAGGTTCGCGGCTTATTGACCAAGCCTTCCACCGAAACGCTCCAGGGCCTGGAAACAAAACCTTTTGCTTCCGGAGCTACCGAAGCTTTATCAGTCGAGAACTCGTAGAAATTGTTGTAGTTGGTGATGTCTTCAAACGGCGTGAGCTTTTCACTTACTGTAAACCCGTCACGCAGAGCTACTTCGCCGGCGGCTTTCTCAACCCCCGCCAGCTTCTCGCCTTTCGGAGTTTCAAATGGCGGTGGATTCAGCTTGCGATAAAGTAAAGCTGTGGCGGTTGTCGTTGCGGCAAGCGCCGCTACGCGCATGAAGAGCCGCCGATCCAGATAAACCTTCTTATCGGTTATCTCGCTGGATTTGATGTTTTCTTCTTTCCTAATAACCATTTCCGTTTAGAAGACTAGTTTACCCTTAAACGTTTCACCTGAGAACCTACGATGCCACGCTGCAAATAGATTTCATATCAGCTGGCGCCGGACATTGTTCTAACCCTGGGGATTAGTCGGGCAAACTCCCGGAATGCTTACAGCATTCAAGACGGCCTCGCCAGGAAAGCCAAAAGCTTGAGTAAGTGATTACAACATACTAG
>JBPCIQ010000265.1:0-19035 GCA_051006135.1 Pyrinomonadaceae bacterium
ACCCTGTTTGTAACGCGCGATGGACGTCGTTTCATACTCGCTAACAGAATTGAAATGACGCGAATGTTGACTGAAGAAGTCAACGGCCAGGGTTATGAGCCGATTGAGTTTCCGTGGGAAGAGGAGAAAGGGAATGCGGCACTTGTTGTGGATCTCGCTCGTTCACTCATTAGCGACGAGTTACCAATAGGCTCGGATCTTTCTTTTATTGGAGCGCGCTGCGTGGAAGGAGCAATTGCCCGTACTAGATTCAAACTAACCAGTTTCGAGGTGGACCGGTTCAAGGCCCTGGGTAGAGACGCTGGGAAAGCGATCGGACGGATGGCCAGGACACTCGCGTCCGATCTGAGTGAGCGTGAGGTCGCGCGCCGAGCTAATGATGCTCTGGCCAGCGGTGCGCACTCCGTGGTTACGTTGGTGGCCGCTGACGAACGAATGGCGCGTTTTCGCCATCCCTTACCTACGGACCTACAGTGGAAGAAGGTTCTGATGATCGTAGTCTGCGCGCGACGCGGTGGCTTGATTGCTTCGTTGACGCGGATCGTTTGTGCTGGACGGACACCTGAAGCGTTGATACAGCGAACTCAGGCTGCTGCGACGGTGAACGCTCAACTATTCGCTGCAACGCGACCGGGTATGTCCGGCAGTAAGCTTTATGAAGTTGCGGTTTGTGCTTATCGAGATGTTGGTTACGCCGGCGAGGAGAACATGCACCATCAGGGTGGCGCGGCGGGTTACCGTACTCGCGACTGGTTGGCTCACCCGCAATCCAATGAGCAGGTACAAGAGAACCAGGCTTTTGCGTGGAACCCTTCAATTACGGGCACAAAAGTTGAGGAGACCTGCATAGCTTTTAAAGATGGGGTCGAAATAATTACTGCATCGCAAGGTTGGCCCACTGTCGACGTGGAAGCGGGTGGGTTCGAATACTCTTTGCCCAACGTGTTATCAATTTGAGCGTAGCAGGTGCGCGACCTCTGATAGATCACCGGCAGCGATTTCTTATTAGGTGTGATTTCGTGGATCGTGTTTGTTTTCCAGCCACCTGCTTCGCGCAAGTTGATCCCTAATCAATAGTCGCTAGGCGCTCTTGCTGTTAGACCATCCGCTAATCTCGAATGCTGCTATCCGATTGCTACTGCTCTGGACTCTGACACATTAACGTCGCCTGGCCTTGAGGCCATAGCCAAGTTCCGCACCGCCCGAGATGATGTGATTCGCACCAGTTGTGAAAGTAGCTTCGGCTGCGAGGAAGAGACAGAGCGGGCCTACTTCTTCAATGGTTCCCATCCGCGAAAGCAGTTGCGCAGCCTCTCCTTCAGCCCGACGCTCGTCGGGATTGGAGGAGGCGTCGATGGCTTCCTGCCACAGGGGGGTGTAGATGTTCCCAGGCGAAACGGAATTAATGCGTACGCCATGCTCGGCCTCGTCGATTGCAAGTGCCTTAGTGAACGCCGTAATTGCGCCTTTCGTAGCCACGTAGGTAGTTGCATGAAGCTGGCCAATGCTTCCGACCAGGCTCGACAAATTGATGATGTTTCCCAAGTACACGATCAATATCAACACGGAGATGAACTACTGGCCCACGGAAGTTTGTAACCTATCGGAACTTCACGCGCCGTTGTTCGACCTGGTTAAAAATGCGCGGGTCGATGGACGCAACTTTGCGAAAAACCTCTACGAGGCCCGCGGTTTCGTTATCCTCGTCACATCTCCCACTTGTTCGCGCTTCATTCTGACAATCAGATCACGTTGCGCGGCACGCCGGAGTTAGCGCGGGCGGCGCGAGTTTCACTGGAGCGCCGGTTGCAAGCTGGTAGCGGACACACAGGCTGGAGTCGTGCTTGGATAATTAACTTCTGGGCGCGTCTCGAAGAAGGAGAATTAGCGCACGAAAATATTGTGGCGCTCATCGCGAAATCTACGCTCCCGAACTTACTCGATAACCACCCGCCTTTTCAGATTGACGGAAACTTCGGGGGCACAGCGGGGATGGCGGAAATGATGCTGCAAAGTCACGGAGGAGAAATCAAGTTTTTACCGCGCTACCAAAGGTGTGGAGAGAAGGGGATGTAAGAGGTCTGCGTGCTCGCGGCGCCATTACTATCGATCTGGAATGGAAAGCAGGCAAGGCGACCGCGGCTGTTCTGCGACCCGATGTAAGTGAAGAGTTCCGCTTGCGGCCGCCGCGCGACCAACAGATCGCAAAGGTCTCGGAGCGATGTAAAAGTGTAGCATTCACAAGCGGTTCAGACGACGTCGTTCGATTGAGGCTCTTGGCTGGAAAGGAATACACGGTCACATTTCGCTGATTTCTGTATGACTCTTCTGAGCTCTTACAGTTGACTTTAATCGGCTCGCCGCCCCACCTAGAAACATGCTTGTTGCCATTTGATGCAGCGCACCAGGAATCTCTCAAGCGGCGGCTCGGCTTCGCCGCCCGATGTGAGCAGAGGAACTGAAGATTCGAATCAAAGTCAAACCTAGATTGATATGAGAACCATTCGTTGGGGCATTATCGGATGCGGCGACGTAACTGAAGTCAAAAGCGGTCCCGGGTTTCAGAAAGCCAGCCACTCCAGTCTGGTAGCCGTAATGCGGCGCAGAGGAGAACTCGCACGAGACTACGCTGAGCGGCACGGGGTTCCACGCTGGTATGACAATGCGGCGAGCTTGATTAACGACTCTGAGGTAGACGCAGTCTACATCGCGACCCCGCCTTCTTCTCACAAAGGGTACACTCTCATGTGCGCGCACGCGGGGAAACCGGTTTACGTCGAAAAACCTATGGCCCTCAACTTTGCTGAGTGCGAGGAAATGATTCGAGCGTCTGCAAGCGCGGGCGTCCCGCTTTTTGTTGCGTATTACAGGCGAGCCTTGGCGCGCTTTCTAAAAATCAAAGACCTCGTTGACTCGGGAGTAATAGGAGAAGTGCGCTCCGTAAACATTACGTTACATCAACCAATTGCGCGCGAGGATCTTGATTTGCAGAATCTGCCCTGGCGCGTGGACCGTGCGGTAGCGGGCGGCGGGCGGTTCGTTGATCTGGCTTCTCACATGTTGGACTTCCTCGACTACCTGTTCGGTCCAATCATCGCGGTCCATGGCCTTGCGGCGAATCAAGCAGGGAAGTATGCGGTTGAGGACATCGTCACAAGCACCTTTCGGTTTGCAACGGGCGTGCAGGGCACCGGCACATGGTGTTTTACTGCCTCTGAGAACCGCGATTACACGGAAATTGTTGGCAGTGAAGGCAAGCTTGCCTATTCGACTTTTGACGCTAAGCCAATCGCACTGACGACGCGGGATGGTATGACGGAGTTTTCGCTCGAATATCCTCAACACATTGAACAATCACTGATCCAGACCGTGGTGGATGAGTTGAACGAGGTCGGCAAGTGTCCCAGCACGGGTGAATCCGCTGCGCGCACATCCAGGGTCATGGACCAAATGCTCGCCGAGCAACGGACTTCAAGCTGAGGAGAAATAATAGGTCATAGGGTAGTGTCATATTTCGGGTTTCACCAAAAACGATCCACGAAATCACACTAATTAACACGAATATTTAGTGAATTCACGCCAAGACGCAAAGGTGCAAAGACGCCAAGTCCAGTCCGCTTTGTTTTCTTTGCGTCTCTCACCTTTTGCGTCTTTGCGTGAAAATTCTTGCTGAGAGAGAAAACAAGATTCGGCGCTTTTGTTATACAGGGCGTCCATGCCGCAAACAAAACAAAATTCGCACGTTTCTTCCCGCTGGAACTCCAGCGGCGACCGGGTGGAGTGCCGGGTCTTCGGTCAGGGCAGCCTGCCCGATGAGGAAGACATTGCCGCCAAAGTTCTGTATGCCTGAGACTGTACCGACAAGGTTCTTAGAGCAGACCGCCTGCGTAAGCGTCCATGTGTTTGGGGAGGCAACACGCAGACCGCTAAGCGAGATCGCGAGCAACCACACTGAAGTCATGCGATCCTCTACCATTCCGGCTGGAACGATCAGCATACAGAAGGACAAGACCGATAACGATCAAAGTCTTACGAATTGTAATCTCAAAGTAACCGCGCCGAATTAAGTAGTCGCTGAGGAAACCTGACAAGATGATGATGACCGACATGACGAGGAAGGGAACTGATGTCCAAAGGCCCACTCGTTATCGGAGAACTTGCGCTCCAGTTTCAAGTAGCCCGCAAGCCACCTGGTATAGACGAACCAAACATAATCGTATGCGAAAAAACCCAGGAAGATACCAAAGACAGTGCGGTTCTTGAGCAGCGCCAGCCCTTCGCTGAATGAGCCACCGCTTTTTACCGTTGTAGATGAAGCACTCGGCGTTGTGTCGCCGGGCGTCTCTTCCCACTTACTTAAGAATTTGTACCAGGGAAGAAGCCAGACAATAGGTGCGAGTCCAAGCACGAGGAAGAAAAGTTTCCAGCTGTACCTCGCAAGAAAATAAGCCCCGAGTGCGCCGGCCAAAGCCTGACCTATACGGACACCGGTCAAATAGTTAGCGGTGACCGTCCCTCGTTCCTTGTTTTGAAACCAATTAGCTACTGCCCGCGAGCTGGCGGGAAAAGCCACTGATTGGCCCACGCCCAAAATCACTTGCAGGACAATTAGAGTGACGAAGCCACCCGCCAGGCCCGTGCATGCGGAGGCGATGGACCAGACAACAAACCCCAACGCGTAAGATCTTTTGACGCCAAATCGGTCTACCAGCCACCCGGCGGGCATCTGCATGAATGAGTAGAGTAAGAAAAAAGCAGAGAGCTGGGATCTTAAGGTCAGCCACCTCGGCCGCAAATTACGATGTCGTCGGCGTGTTCAATTTCGACGAGCAGCGGGCGGCGCCCACCTATGTGAGTTGGAAGGACCTCGGGTTGCCGGAAGGTCATACCGTTCACGTTTACGATTTTTGGAACAAGGAGTACCTTGGCGCCTGGGAAAAGGGGATTACCGTTGATCTTTCTCCAACGAGCTCACTCGTACTGACGCTGCTGCCGCAAGAGGATCGCCGGCAATTGATTTCAACCAGCCGTCACCTCACGCAGTGCTGGGTTGATCTCGTTTCGCACGCATATAACCCTGTCGCGGAATCTTATCGAGGCAGGAGCAGGGTCATCAAAAACGATCCCTATCAGCTCAGCTTTGTTTTTCCGCGTGGCAGGAACTTCGTTGTCAAAGCTGCCTCAGCTCGCAGCGCCAGAGGAAGTCTGCCAGTGAAGATTTCGGTTCATCAAGGGTGGGACGCGGTCGAGTTTGATTCACCGCTCACGACCGAAGTGAGCTGGAATGTTTCTTTTGCGCCAACCGGCCTCTATCGCTTTCCGGTGCGAGAGCCGCAAAACCTCTGGGCCGAGCGAGTCGGAATTGACGGCGCAAATCTAAGATGGCAGGTACCACATCAACCGGCCATCGGTTATCAAGTAACGCTCAATGGCCAGCTGCTGGGCGCCACGACAACGCAGGTGTTTGCGCTTAAAGATCTCGACCCAAACGCCAACTATACCGCAGAAGTTCGCACCGCCTGGCAAGACGGGAAGATTAGTGAAAAAAAAGCGGAGTTAAAGTTCACGCTGAAGCAACTGCTCCCGCAGGAAGTGTTTCTTTCTGAACTGAGCCCTCTCCGGATCACTGCCGGCTGGCGTCAGACTGAGTTTAATCGAAACTTCAACAGTGGTGGTCTTTCCATCGGCGGCCGCCCCTTTGAAAAAGGCATTGGCATGCCGACAAATTCCGAGATTGGGTATGAGTTGAATGGGACTTACGAAAAATTCTCAGCGCTGGTCGGCATTGATGACGAACACAACAACAAGGATTCCGTCGTCGAGTTTTCTGTGTTGGGCGACGGGAAGGAACTCTGGCGCAGTGGTGGGTGGAAGAAAGCCGATGGCGCCAAGACGGTGAAAGTGGACGTGAAGAATGTACGCAGGCTGATGTTGCGAGTGAAGCGTGAAGGAGAAGGTGGTCGCGTGCATGCTGATTGGGTGGATGCGAAGCTGGTTAAGTGAGGTTTGGAGATTCTATGAGGTGGCGAACGTCAGCGGGGACAGGGTCCGCCTTCCCGACCCCGAGCTTTCTTACCTCCAGCTTCTTACCTCGAGTTTCTTACTCGAGCTTTTCACGTCAGTGTTTGTTATGTGAAGCTTAATAAAATGTTGCTTAGAGCCTTTGGTGTGGTTTGCATTGCCTGTCTGCCCATTGCGGCGCAGACTGTCTTCAACGTTGCCAGGCTTGATTGAGATCGCGTGGTAAGAGCCGCTGACATAGACACTGAAAGGCAACAGAAATGCGGTGACGACTATGCCGACTCCTAGAAACAAGCTTTGTGTTATTTGATTCCAGTCCGAGCAAAAACGTCTGATGCAGATTCGTGGTCCATTCAAAAGAAGGCGATAGCTCAATATTTCGGGGAACGAGTGAAAAAGTACCAGCTAACACGTCGAGAAATCCTTAGTCTGTCACTGGCGGCACTGGTGCTGGTTGTATTTCCTAGCCTAACGCGAGCCCAACGCAAGAGCGCAAAACGCTTCAACCGCCAGTCCTTTATAAATGCCCGGAGCCTGATCGTGCCCCATGGCGGCACTCCAGACGCAAGTCGCGTTAAGGTTATCCGCCAGTGGAATGGACCGATTTGCCGATCGCGATTGGTAAACAGCGGGCCCGCCGGCGTGAAAGTGAAGGAGGTTGTGCTGTTCGATCTGACGCTACCGTTGCCAGCGGAAACACGCATCTACGGCGAAGGATTTCAAATGCTTAGCCAGTCGGGCGGAACACTCGGCAAGCCGACTGACCTTGGTAACTACTCCGACGCTAAACACTACAAGCTGTCGGCGCCGGAAGGATCCAAGGCTTTTTATGGTCTGACACCGCACTCGGCGAGACTTTTTATTTGCACTTGAAGGCCACGGCATTGCCGACTGCCAATTGCCGATTGATCAATTAGTGATTCCAAATTCTATTCCTCGCGTTGGAAGGAATTTGAAGCAGCAAATGGAGATCGCAAATCGGCAATTGGCAATCGGAAATATCGGAAATATCGGAAATAACTTATGTTTGACTTAAAGCAACATCCGCATCGCCGCTATAACCCGCTTACGCGAGAGTGGGTGCTTGTTTCACCGCACCGCACCGACCGGCCATGGCAAGGACAAGTGGAAGATACGGCGGTCGAAAGTCAGCCCGAATATGATCCGGCATGTTACTTGTGCCCCGGAAATTCACGAGCCGGCGGCGAACGGAACCCTGATTACACCAGCACATTTGTCTTCAATAACGACTATGCCGCGCTTCGACCTCAGACGCCTGAGGGAAGAGTGGACGAAGCCGAACTGATTGTGGCTGAGGCCGAGGCCGGTGTCTGCAGCGTCGTCTGCTTTTCGCCACGTCATGACCTGACGATTTCCCGAATGAGTGTTGCCGAGATTCGCCCCGTGATAGATACCTGGGTAACGCAATACCAGGAACTCGGCGCGCACTCCTTTATTAATTGGGTACAGATTTTTGAAAACCGCGGCGCGATGATGGGCGCGAGCAATCCGCACCCGCACTGCCAGATCTGGGCCAACCAGAATGCGCCTAACGAGTCCGCAAAAGAGGCACTGTCCCAGAGCCAGTACAACGCTAGTCATCAGAGCTGCTTGCTTTGTGATTACTTTGAGCTGGAAGCAAAGTCCGGGGAACGACTGGTAACGGAAAACTCTGGGTTCTATGCCCTTGTTCCGTTCTGGGCCGTCTGGCCCTTCGAGATCCTGGTCGTCAGCAAGCGGCACGTGACCGGCGTAGATGATCTGACTAACGCAGAGCGAACGGAGCTCGCTGACATGCTCAAACGAGTTACCACTCGCTATGACGCACTATTCAAGGTCTCTTTCCCGTACACAATGGGTTTTCATCAGCGACCAACGGATGGCCAACCGCATCATGAATGGCATTTGCACGCGCACTACTATCCGCCGCTGCTCCGCTCAGCGACGATTCGCAAGTTCATGGTGGGGTACGAATTGTTAGGAATGCCACAACGCGACATAACTCCGGAATTGGCGGCCCAACGACTTCGGGAGCTGTGATCGAATGGTTCAGAATGACTCGAGATGAGCGATGGATCAGGTCAGTACCACCACGCGGTAGAACCTGTGGAAAAATTGAAATCGATCGCGGATACCACTGAAGAGACAGAAATTTGCAGGTTGGGAAGGGGGCAAGGCTTTGCGCGCCCCCGCTCAAGATGCAGAGCCACTGACACTCATGAGAGGGGAATCAGTTAAGTGAAGTTGGACTAATGTTGTGCGGCGCCATATCCAGAGCGGGGGCGCGCAAAGCGCATGTTCGTTCACTGGGGCCTTTACAGCGTGGTCGGTCGTCACGAGTGGGTGATGGAGATGGAAGGGATCCCCGTCAAGAGTATGAGCCCATGGCCTAACAATTCAGGCCGAAGCCAAATTGCGCGCGCGCGTGGGCGCAACTGGCACGCCGCGCCGGCATGAAGTACATGGTGATGACCGCTAAGCATCACGAAGGGTTTTGTCTTTTCGATTCAAAGCTGACTAAGTATTGCGCGCCGAAGCAGGCTGCCGGGCGGGATCTGGTGCGTGAATACGTCGATGCTGCGCGCGCTGAAGGCTTGCGCTTTGGTTTCTACTATTCGCTAATGGATTGGCATCATCCGGATGGCGCACGTTGCCTGTCCGACGAAAGCGCCCGCAGGCGTTTCGTCGACTACATCCACGGACAGGTGAAAGAGTTGATGTCGAATTACGGCAAGGTCGATATTCTCTGGTACGACGTGCCCTGGCCGCTTGATGCGAAAGGCTGGGAATCCGAAAAGATGAACCGCATGGTGCGAAAGCTGCAGCCTGAGATTATTATCAACAACCGATCGCGCATTCCTGAAGACTTTGACACACCCGAGCAGCGAATTGTGGCGCCGGCGGAACGTCCCTGGGAATCTTGCATGACCTTGAACGATAGCTGGGGATATCATGTCGCGGATAACGGTTGGAAGAGTCCAAAGACTGTGATCCGCAACATCATCACATGTGCGCACGACTAAACAAGGTCAATTCTGTGAGACTCTTGGCCACGAATCAGCCAGTTAAGTTTGAACAGAATGAATGGCGCGTGCGGATGACCGGACTACCAAAAGTAGCTCCTGCTATGGTGACCACAATTGCACTCGAGTGCGATGGTGAGCCGCGGCAGGATCATGAAAAAAAGAGGGCAGAGAAGTCGCGCGAGGGTAGATATTGATTATGCTAGTCGACAGTCATCAACACTTTTGGCAGGTCGGCCACTTCGACTATCCGTGGATGAGCCCCGACGTGGCGATGCTCTACCGGGATTATTTACCACAGGCGCTCGAGCCGGCAATAAAAGAGTGCGCGGTTGCTAAGACCGTGCTGGTGCAGGCTAGCAATAGTCTGGCGGAGACTTATTGGCTTTTGAGTCAGGCTGAGCGTCATCAATTCATCGCGGGTGTGGTTGGCTGGGTTGATCTAACCGACCCCGAAATGGAACCGGAATTAGAAGTCTTAACAGCGAATGCAAAATTCAAAGGTGTGCGGCATTTGGTGGAAAGTGAACCTGCGGACGACTGGTTGATCCAGCCGAATGTGCTCGATGGATTGCGCATTCTGGAGAAGCATCACCTTGCCTATGACCTGCTCATACACACGCGCCATCTGAAGCACGTAAAGACTGTGGCCGAAAGCTGTCCCAATTTGCGTCTTGTCGTGGACCACATGGCAAAGCCGCCGGTGGCTAGCGGCGAGGTTGCAGAGTGGGCACGAGAACTCAAGGAAGTCGCGGCCTACCCGAACATTTCCTGCAAACTGTCAGGACTGGTTACGGAAGCAAAGCTATCATCCTGGAGCAAGGAGGATTTGCGACCTTTTGTTGATCGCGCACTTGAATTGTTTGGGCCCAAGCGAATGATGTTCGGCAGCGATTGGCCGGTTTGCTTGCTTGCTGCTTCATACGCTCAGGTGTTGGAGTGTTTTCAATCTCTTCTCGAACAACTGAACGACCAGGACAGAGCCCTCATCTTTGGCGAAAACGCCATGGAGTGTTATCACCTTCGCGGCGAGGCTCGGAGCGCGTAAGCATGGCTGAAACTTACTTCATCACCGGGGCACAGGGCTGCATTGGATCGTGGATCGTGAAGGCCCTCTCGGAGCGTGGCGACACGGCGGTTGTCTTTGACTGCAGCGCAGATGCGCGACGGTTGAGTGCGATCATCGAGCAGGAGGATCTCGATCGCGTGCGCTTCGTCACGGGCGACATAACGGATGCCCCAGCCGTGCTTGCGGCGTTGGGCGAATCGTCGGCTAAGCGGATAATTCATCTGGCCGGCTTGCAGGTCCCCGCTTGTCAGGCTGACCCGGTCGCGGGCGCGCTCGTGAACGTTGTAGGCACGCTAAATGTGCTCGAAGCGGCGCGTACGGTTGGCGTAGAGCGAGTGGTTTACGCGAGTTCCGCGGCCGTGTTTGGTCTCAGCGAAGATGATGAGCCACTGGATGAGACTGCCGTGTGTGAACCCAGCACACATTACGGAGTGTTCAAACGCACCAACGAAGGAAACGCGCGCGTGTATTACCTTAATCATGGTCTCTCAACCGTAGGGCTGAGACCACTGACAGTTTATGGCGTCAACCGCGACTCCGGGCTGACCAGCGATCCGACAAAAGCAATGAAGGCTGCGGTGCTTGGCGTGCCGTTTCACATTCGCTTTAGCGGCGAGACGGACTTTCAGTATGTGGCCGATACAGCCGCCACTTTCATCGCCTGCGCCGATGCATCACTCCAGGGCGCTCATGTCTTCAACCTCCACGGCGAGACTGTTGAAGTGAGACAGATTGTGAAAACTATAAACAAGGAAGCAGAGCGCGAGTTGATTACTTTCGGAGGCGATCCGATTCCTATCGCACCTGCGCTCAACGACGCCGCAATCAGGCAAGCGGTCGGTGAGCTTCCCGCAACTCCGGTCGAAGCCGGCGTGCACGAGACAATGAAGCGATTTGCTGAATTGCGCGATGCCGGAAGGCTGGACACCAGCGAAATTGAGGTAGAACTCAGACAGCACGCGCGATGACGAGGTAACCGAGTGAGCGCTTCGACACCCATTCGTGACCGTGTTTCACCTGAAGTTGCGACGATGAAGGCGTGCGTGCTGGTTGATGTCGGGCGGCTCGAGGTTCGTGATGTGCCGAGGCCGCAAGTCTCGCCGCGTGATGTGGTGGTGCGCGTCGCGGCGGTGGGTATCTGTGGTACCGATACTCACATTTTTTCGGGAGGCGCGAACTACAACACGGATGAGCGCGGACGGTCGATTCCGCTTACTGTTGAGCCGCAAATTCTTGGGCATGAAATCAGCGGATACGTTGCGGAGAAGGGGAGCGGGGTTCGCGACCTGGAGGTCGGCGCCCACGTGATCATCGATCAGGGTTTGAACTGCGTCAGCAGGGGACGCACGCCAGTTTGCGAGTACTGCCAAACGGAAGACTCGCATCAGTGCGAATTTTACGGTGAGCACGGAATTACCGGCTTGCCTGGCGGACTCGCGGAGTTCATCGCGGTGCCGTCAGTGAACGCGGTGCGTATCCGTTCCGGGCTTGACCCAGCGGAAGCGGCGCTGGTTGAACCACTCGGCTGCATCATTCATTCGTCAGACGCAGGTCAACACGCGCACACTCGTTATGCAATCAACGCTGATTCGCCGGAACGGCGCGTGCGCACCGTTCTGATCTGTGGCGCGGGACCGGCCGGGTTGTTGTTCACACAGTATCTGCGCCGCGTGCTAGGTTATGACGGCCAGTTGCTGGTATCTGCTCCTAGTCCATGGAAACGAAAGTTTGCGAAGGATTTCGGCGCAGATGACGTCCTCGATTCCAATGATCCCGATCTCGCCAACGTGATAAATGCGAAAACCCACGGAAGGGGTGTTGAATACTTGATTGAAGCTTCCGGCGCTGGCCGAGTGATTGCTTCAATGCCCGGCCTGATTCGCAAGCAGGCGACGGTCATGCTTTACGGCCATGGGCATGCCGGAGTTGATTTAAGTGTTCTGAATAATGTGATGTTTCGCGAGCCAACGCTCGTGACGCCGGTCGGCGCCTCGGGCGGTTTTCAGAGCGATGGGCGTCCATCTGTTTATGCGAAGGCGCTAGAGTTAATCGAGGAGCATAAGATAGACGTGGCTTCGATAATTACGCATCGGTACGGATCTCTCGACGCCGTGCAAGGCGCACTTGAGAAGGACATGCGCGCGCAGGGCTACCTTAAAGGAGTGGTGATGCTTTAGCCATTCCCGATTGCCAATAGGATCCATTGCCCATTTCCGATTGCCAATTGCCGATTGCGTGGCGAGGAGTTCGAGGCATTTTGGAAGGGGCTAGATTCAAGTCCGACGGAAGAATTGAAATTGGCAATTGGCAATCGGCAATTGGAAATCAAAGATGCGAGTCGCCCTATTCGTAACGTGCGTAGTCGACCAAATGTGGCCCAGCGTTGGCACCAGCACCCTGGAGGTTTTGCGACGCGTGGGTTGCACGGTGGAGTTTGACGAACGGCAGACGTGCTGCGGCCAGCCCGCTTTCAACACCGGCTATTCGGCTGAGGCACGCAAGCTTGCCGAGCGTTTCATCCGGATGTGCGAAGAGAGTGAGGCGGCAGCGATCGTTAGTCCTTCCGGTTCCTGCACGGCGATGGTTCATCACTATCCGGCTCTCTTCCCTGAGGATCAGCTGTGGCGAGAGCGCGCGCGGGCAATCGCAGCCCGAACTTTTGAGTTGAGCTCGTTCCTGGTTCGAGTACTCAAGGTGGACGACGTGGGAGCGCGCTGGCCGGGACGGGTAACCTGGCACGACGCGTGTCATGCCCTGCGCGACTTGAACGTTCACAGCGAGCCGCGGCGTCTGATTGGGAATGTCAGGGAGACGGAGTTTGTGGAACTCGAAAACGCCGATTCGTGTTGCGGCTTCGGTGGGACCTTCTCCGTCAAGTATCCCGAGATCTCGGTGGCGATTTTGGATCAGAAAATCCAAGCGATTGAAAGGGCGGGGGTTCAGGCGGTTGTTAGCGGCGACGCGAGTTGTTTGATGCAGATTGGCGGGCGCTTATCGCGCAAAGGCTCAAGGGTTCGTGCTATGCATTTGGCTGAATTGCTGGCCTCCCAGTAGCTTCGCTGCCAGAGGAAAAGACGATCCACGAAATCACACGAAGTAACTCGAATTAAGGCATCAATTTCGTGCGGTTTCGTGTGATTTCGTGGATCGTGTTTGTTCTTATAAGGGTTAATGAGCCACTTAACTACAGAGACTTTCGATGCTAACGCGCGTGCCGCGCTCGTTGACACACAACTGCGCGACGCCTTGCGCAATGCCACATCTCTGTTTGGGAAGCGACGGCTCGCGGCTGCAAGAGGTCTGGAGAACTGGGAGGATCTGCGCACTCAAGCGCGCGCCATCAAAGACGAAGTGCTGTTGCATCTGGATCACTATCTCGAACAATTTGTTAGTAACGCAGAACTGCGCGGAGCAAAAGTGCATTGGGCGCGCGATGCGACTGAGGCAAACCAGATCGTTTGCCGTCTCGCGATGGAGCGGGGAGCCAGGAATGTCGTCAAAAGCAAGAGCATGGTGACGGAAGAGATTCACCTTAACGACGCCTTGCAAGCGTCCGGAATGGAAGTTATTGAGACGGATCTCGGCGAATACATCATCCAGCTCGCCGGGGAAGCGCCGTCGCACATCATCGCTCCGGCAATCCACAAAACGAAACGACAGATTGCCGAGTTGTTCACTGCTAAACTCGGGATTGAGCCGACGGATGATGTCGACAAACTGACGAGCGTCGCGCGGAATGTACTGCGTCAGCGATTCGCTAACGCTGACCTCGGTATTAGTGGTGTCAACTTCGGCGTGGCTGAAACCGGGACAATCCTCATTCTGGAAAATGAAGGCAACGTGCGCTTGACGACGAGTCTGCCGAAGGTCCATATCGCCCTAATGGGCATTGAGAAGATCCTGCCGCGCTTTGTAGACCTCGACGTCTTTCTGAAACTACTGCCGCGCTCCGGCACGGGACAACAGTTGACCACTTATCAATCGCTGATTACCGGCATCAAGCGCAGGCGAGAGGACGAAGGCCCGGAAGAGCTGCACATCGTCGTGCTGGATAACGGCCGCTCTCGCATGCTGGCTCATCCAGTTACGCGTCAGGCGCTAGCGTGCATCCGTTGTGGCGCTTGCCTGAATGCCTGTCCGGTGTACCAACAAATCGGCGGACACGCCTATGGGTCTGTTTATCCGGGGCCCATTGGTGCGGTAATTACTCCGCAACTGATCGGGTTGGGTAAAGCCGCGGCACTCCCGTATGCCTCGAGTCTCTGCGGCGCATGTCGCGAAGTCTGTCCAGTTAAAATCGATATTCCGGAATTATTGCTGCACTTGCGCGCGGAGATAACTGAAGGACGCAGGAGGCAGGAGCACAAGGCAGGAGCCGAGCGGCAGGCAGGAGGCGGTTTTAAGAAACGCACCGGCGAGCGGTTCGCGTTTAAGCTTTTTGCGGCGGTGATGACCCGGCCGCGCGTTTATGAGTTCGGCGTCAAGGTAGGCCGACTGCTACAGCGCCCAATGGTTCGCCGAGGCAGAATCGGAACGATTGGCGGAATGTTGGCGCGTCTTGCCCCACCGCTTGGCGCCTGGACCAGTGCACGTGACATGCGGCCTATACCTGAGAGCACGTTTCGTGAACAGTGGCGGGCGGGGCTTCATTCCGACAAGCTTAAGGATGCCTCTTTGAATCCTAGAGTAGGGGAGCCACAAAATCCAAAAAAACAAACAAGCCCGATCTTGTGCCCTTTCGGGCGATTTCGGGCATCGCTGTGCCGCGGCCCCGCGATGAGACACGTAGATAATGAGAACATGACACTTCTGATTTAACGACTGTGCACACCTGGAGGGGCGAGGAGTAACCCGTTGAGCGATCTCGAAGGGAACATTGCTGCGCGAGAGTCAATTCTCAGATCAATCCGGGAGCATCTGGCGGCAAGTGCTCCGCACGACGCCGTCCACGCGGAAAAGGGTAGAGAACCGTCGGAGTCTAAGTTGAACATTGGGCAACCGAATGGCTATCGGCTGCCAGCACCCGTTAGTGTACAGGGTGACACACCTTGTTCTTTGATCGAGATATTTGGGGGGAACCTAGAAGGTGTGGGTGGGCACTGCATTCTCGCCCGCAGCGAGGCTGAGGTAATCGCGGCCCTGAACGGAATAATTTCCAGCCTGCAGGATTCTCCGTCGCGCGGACGCAGGATCGCCTTATCAAATGCGCCTTTGTTGGAAAGTCTAATGCGCTGGATAGAAGTAGGCGTCGACGAAATTGGTGTGGCCCCGAGCGCTGCGGAGCTGTTTGACTACGATGTTGGTATCAGCACGGCCCAGGCAGCGATTGCGGAAACTGGAACATTAATGCTCGATTCGGAAGCGGAAAGACACCGGCTGGTTTCGCTGGTACCGCCAGTGCACATCGCAATCGTTGACGCGGCCAACATTTCTCTCACGCTCGGCGAAGCGTTAGCCGCCGCAGGGCGAGGCATTGAATTGAGTCCGACGATAACTTTTATCACTGGTCCATCACGCACCGCCGACATCGAGCTAACTCTGGCGATCGGTGTCCACGGACCGCAAGAGTTGTATGTCATTATTAATGAAGGGCCGGCGTTAACAAGCTGAGGAATAAGGAATCATTTTTCATCACTACTGTTCCAATTGATCGTTTACGTCAGCGATAATTGTCATCTGTTGTTGAACGTCAGCGTTTTGTGGTCTTGCACTGGCAGCTACTACTTGCAGCCAAGGGAATAATAACCTCAATGGAAATCATTGCCTTCGCTACCCAGGAGACAGACTGGAAGTTGCCGCGAATGGGTATTCTTTTGCACGACGGAGACCGTGACAACGGATACCGTCTGGATTGTGAGCGCCTGTTTGACAGCGCGGACCGACCGGCGAATCCACTGGACTGGTTCGACATGGATGGACCATGGTTCCAAAAGTCGCGCGAGACATGTGAAACACTCATCAGCGACGCGAGCGCGCTCGCTCGGGCTAGAGAAAAAGGTTGGTTGGTGAGAAGTGAAGACGCGTATTGGTTCGCGCCAGTCCCTCGTCCCGGGAAACTGATCTGCATTGGGCTCAACTACCGAGACCACGCTGCTGAAAGCAATATGCCGATTCCGGAAAGACCGGTGGTATTTTCGAAGTTCTCTACCGCTGTTATTGCGCCCGGCGAACCGGTTGTCCTACCCGCGACCAGTCAACAGGTCGACTACGAGGCCGAGCTGGCAGTTGTCATTGGACGTCGCGCAAAGTCTGTCAGCGCGAGTCGCGCTTATGATTATGTGCTCGGATACACTGCGTTCAACGATGTCAGCGCACGCGACTTTCAATTTGCCGACGGTCAGTGGCAGCGTGGCAAGTCTTGCGATACGTTTGCGCCGATGGGACAAACGATTGTGACTACCGACGTTATTACCGACCCACACAAGCTTTCGATAAAACTAATCCTCAACGGCAAGACAATGCAGGACTCAAACACGGACCAGTTGATCTTTGGTGTGCCTGAATTAATAGAGTTCCTTTCTCAGACCATCACCCTGGAGCCTGGCGATGTTATTGCGACCGGCACGCCACCAGGGGTCGGCTTCGCTCGCAAGCCACCGGTGTTTCTGCAAGCAGGGGATGAGATGGTGGTGGATATCGAGGGGATAGGCAATTTAGGTAATCCCGTAGTGGCGGCGAAGGAAGGTGTTGCTAAGCTCGCTCAGTCAAACGTCTAGAATAGGAAAATACATCATGCGAAGAATGTTCTTGTTGTTGGCCATAGTGAGTGTGATTGGAATCGTTACCCTCGGTTGCGCGACGACTGGAGGTCCAGCCACAAACGGGAAGAAGAAACTAACTATCGCCGTCATACCGAAAGGAACTACGCACGAATTCTGGAAGAGCATTCACGCCGGCAGTATCAAGGCAGCAGGGGAGCTTTCTTCGCCGGAAGCAGAAGTGGAAATCATCTGGAAAGGTCCTTTACGCGAAGACGATCGCGAGCAGGAAATTCAAGTGGTGGAGGGCTTCGCCTCGCAGGGAGTTAGCGGCATCGTGCTCGCCCCGCTGGACAATCGCGCGCTGGTGCGACCCGTTGCGGAAGCAAAGCGGGCCGGCGTGCCAACAGTCATTATCGATTCCGCTTTGGCATCGGATGATATCGTCAGCTTCGTGGCGACCGACAATCGCAAGGGCGGGATGCTTGCCGCGGAACGAATGGGCGAGCTGCTCGGAGGCAAAGGCAAGGTGCTCATGTTGCGCTACCAGGAGGGATCGGCGAGCACGCAGGATCGAGAAGATGGCTTTGTTGAGACAGTCAAGGCAAAGTATCCCGGCATACAACTGATATCCTCAGATCAATATGCCGGCGCGACACGCGACACGGCAAAACGTGCCTCTGAGAATCTGCTCAACCGTTTCGCCGATGAGATCCAGGGCATCTTCACACCGAATGAGTCTTCCACCGCGGGGATGCTCCTCGCGCTTCAGGACATCGGTAAAGCCGGCAAGGTTACGTTCCTCGGATTTGATACGAGCGAGACCTTTACCGAAGCCATGCGCAACAAACAGTTGCACGGCATCGTTGTTCAGAACCCTTTTAACATGGGTTATTTGGGCGTAAAGACAATGGTGGAACACCTGCAGGGTAAGGTAGTCGAAAAACGGATTGACACGGGAGTAACACTGGTTACGCCCGACAACATGAATGCACCAGAAATTCAGACGCTGCTTCATCCGCCACTCGACCAGTATCTGAAATGAGCGGAGGGTTTCGTGTTCAGAGTTCCGAGTTCCGAGTTCAGATTTTCGGGTTGCGAGTTTCCGGTTAACGACCAGAAGGCCAGAGCTTGCTTGAGAATATTTCAAGAACTCAGAACTCAGAACTTGTAACTCGGAACTCGAAACTCGAAACCAAGAACGATATGGTTGCTGAAGTAAGACAAAATCGCGTGTGGCAGTTATCGGGCTTTCTGCAGACCTGGCTCAACTGGATCGGACCAATCCTGGGGCTGCTGCTCGTCATTCTGATCTTCTCCATCCTGATGGAATCTCCCGCGCGCTACCTGTCACCTTTCAATTTACGAGTCGTGCTGGCGCAGACCGTAATTGTGGCAATCGGTGCGATCGGCATGACGTTGATCATTATTAGCGGCGGCATCGATCTTTCAGTGGGCTCAGCGATTGCTCTTACCGGAGTGATTACGGCTCTGGGGCTTAACGCGGGCCTCTCACCATTAACTGCAGTGGGCGCGGGTATTCTCGCTGGCGGCGTGGTAGGTATGGTCAATGGTCTGCTGATTACACGCCTGCATGTTGTGCCGTTTATCGCCACGCTGGGGATGCTGGGAATCGCGCGAGGTACAGCGAAGTGGTTCGCCGGCCAGCAGACCGTTAACGTTCCCGAAACCTGGATCAACGAGTTGCTTGTTACCTTTCCCAATCCATCCTGGCTATTGGTAGCGCCGGGCGTTTGGATCGCAATCATCCTGGCAGTCTGTGCGGCTGTTGTGCTCAGAAACACCGTGTTCGGGAGGCGGGTCTTTGCGCTGGGCTCAAATGAGCTCGCGGCGCGCGCCTGCGGAATCTCGACTGATCGGCTCAAAGTATGGATTTACGCTTTGGCAGGATTGCTGTTTGGCTTGGCGGGTGTCATGCAAATGTCTCGCTTGCGCCAGGGCGACCCAACCGTAGCCGCAGGTTCTGAACTCGATATCATCGCCGCCGTTGTGATCGGCGGCGGCAGTTTGAACGGTGGTGAAGGCAGTATCTTTGGCTCGCTGATTGGGGCGCTGATTATGGCCTTCCTGCGGAACGGCTGCCAACAGATCGGGTGGCCTAACTATATTCAGGAGATCATCATCGGCGCGATTATCGTCATTGCAGTTGCGGTCGACCGCTGGCGCAGTTCCCGCGCGGTGGCGTGAGGCCTAACGTCCGAAC
>JBPCIQ010000266.1:0-29226 GCA_051006135.1 Pyrinomonadaceae bacterium
CCGAGGTTCAGCGTTAGATTCGGCCTCACCCGCCAGTCATCCTGCACGAAGAAGTTATAGGTTGAGAAGTTGAGCACGTTGGCGCCGTTGCCCACGCCGCGCAGCCCGTCCCGGCCCTCCGGCGGAAGGTCTAACAGCAACGTTTCGAAATCGCTATAGAGGTAATCGCCGCGTCCCCGTGACAGAAAGATGGAGTTAGTCAGAGTCCGCCGAAACTCAGCACCGAACTTAAAGTTGTGCTTCCCGCGGATGTATGTCAACGCGTCGAACACCTGATAAACGTTGTCCGCACCGCTCTGCGGCAGGTTGCCTTGCGGGCCGATTTGCAGGGAAAGAGGCTCCACCGTAATGTTCGGGAAGGCAAGGTTCGCTGCATTCACCAACGGTGCATCGGTGATCAACCGGCGGTCCGACAGGCGCAAGTTATTAACTACGTTGGAGCTAATGTTCCGCACCCAAGTCGTCGAGAACAAGCGCGATTCGGCGACACTGAAGTTGTTGAAAAGAGGGCTGCCAAGCCCGGCCTGCTCCTGAGAGAAGTCGCTGGTGTTGTAGCGGAAGCGGAACGAATCAGTGCTCCCACGATTGTAGTCAATGTTGAGCTGATAGGACTTGTCAAAGAACCCAGCCGGCACGTTGACCGCCACTTGGCCCACCGGAATGCTCGCGCCAAACACATCCACCCTGTCAGTCTCAGCCGTAGCTAAGGTGACATTGTTTTGCAGCAGATTGACAATGCACGGTCTGACACCCGGCAGGCAGAAGAGCTGGGCCAAACCTGGAGCGGTCGGAGCAAGGAACGCCTCCCCTGAACCACCAGTGGAGTTATGCGTGCGCTCAAGCGCTCCAAAGAAGAACAACTTGTTTTTGACAATCGGCCCGCCGAGCGTCATGCCGTAACGGGTATTCCTGAAGCGCGGCTTCACCGAGATCTCACCAGATTGGAGCTGTGATTCTTCGGCTGTGCTAGCGGCGTTTAACCTTTGGTGTTGGCCGTAAACAAAACCGGAACCATGAAATTCGTTCGTGCCCGAGCGGGTTACCGTGACGAACTGGCCGCCACCGCCGCCCCCAAATTCCGCGTTGTAGGTGTTCTGCAAAAGTGTAAATTCACCAACGGCGTCCTGGATCACGCCTGCCACCGGGCCGGTGACCGACGGGTCGTTATTGTCAACACCATCAACCGTGAAGACGTTGCCACGCGGACGCGTACCTCCGACAGAACCGCCTGATCCTAAAACGCCGCCGGATCGGTCTGCCACATTAGGTGAAAGAAGGGCAAGTTGGTTCTGGCTGCCGAAGATCGGCAAGTTCTGCACCAACTGGGTTGAGAACGTGCGCCCGAGTTGCGAGCTATCGGTTTGCACGAGTGCTTCGCTTGAAGCTGTAACGTCAACGGTTACATTTCCAACACCACCTGCTTGTAGCGTTGCATTGACCGCTGATTCCTGATTGAGAACCACGGTTACAACCTGCGTGATTGACTGAAATCCGGAGGCCTCAATCGTGATTTCGTAGTCGCCGGGTAACGCGTTTGGAAAATTAAACGCGCCCGACTCAGTTTGTGTGGTTAACGTTTGTCCGGTGGCTTTGTTGCGGAGATTTACGGTGGCAGCTGAAATGGCTGCGGCGTTCTGATCGACCACCGAGCCGGTTACTCTACCCCCGGTTAGCTGTGCAGACGCCGACGTAACAAAGATTCCGAGCAACGCCAAGGTTGCCAAAAACATACTTGCCTTCTTGATCATTTGAACCTCCAAATAGTTCCGGGAAAGGTTGTTGGCGCTGTGAAACGCAAAATGATTATTCGCGTTTGTGTTCTCTGCCGCAGCACTCCAGTTGAGTAACGACAGGGAAGTTTTCTTGAACACTCTTGAGAAACTGATGTCATTGGATTTACCTGCTCCCCAACTCGTTCAAACGCTACAATCTCTATTACCGCCCCTAGACCACGTCTCAGTCTCCGACAATTCGGACGGGCCGGCTAAGCGACTCGAAGCTCGAGCAACTCCAGGTGCAACGATCGTGCCTGCTGTTTCACATGCCAAAAAGGCCAGTTCGTCCCCCAGGCAGGCCGACTCGACCGGGAGATGCCGAAAGTCAAATTGCTGGATTTGGATTTTCCGGAAGGAAGAATGAGTTACTGGATTATCGTGGAGGGCCCAACGTACCTGAATTCTCGAATATTCATTTTTTCGTATTCAAGAAAGACATTGGGCATTCATGGGAAGAGTCTCTATTGAAGTAGAACTGACACCAAGAGTAGACACTGCAAACATGGGCTGAGGTTCTTGGCTCAGGTTTCTTCCTGGCAGCTATTGAAAACAAAACGCCGATCCACGAAACCTACGAAACCGCACGAAATGGATCCCTTAATTCGAGTTACTTCGTGTGATTCGTGCGATTTCGTGGATTGCTTTACTGCTTTTATTGATCTGCGAAGGCCTGCTATCAGCGCCCTGAAGTTATTTTTGATTCTTTAGCTGCCGAAGTATCTCGCGGATTTGCTCGGCGTCTTTGGCGGATGGCACAAGTTTTAGATACGTTTCCAGTTCGCTAACGGCACGCTTTGTATCACCTCGGTCGTTGTAGATCGCCCCCAGATACCGGTGTGCCGCGTTGATCTCTTCGCCGCCTAAAGCGATGGCCCGCTGCAGTTCCTTCTCCCCTTCATCGAACCTGCGCAGGTTCGCCAGCGCTCGGCCAAGATAATAATGGGCCATCGCGGACCCGTCATTCTTCTCTACTGCGCGGCGCAACTCCGGTTCTGCTTCCTTGTAATGCTTCATCTGCACCAGGACAACACCGAAAATCAGTCTTGAGCTGAAGCTATCTGGCGCAAGCTTCAGTACGGAGCGAAGCGCCTCTGCAGCCTTATCAAGCTGACCCGTTTTCCAATACTGGATGCCCAGCTGATTCAGGGCGAGCAAGAAATTCGGGTGGAGAGAAATCGCGCTTTTCAACTGTTCGATTGCTTTCTTGCTGTCACCAGCCCGTTCTGATTCAAGCGCCATCTGGTAAAGCTCTGCGGCGGGTTTCGGCACGCCTACGAGCGCTGCATTAATGACCTCTGCTTTTTCGTTAACGCTTCCCGGTCTCGCTCGAAGCTGAATTTGCAAACTGAAGACGCGAGCCACCGGGCTTCTGCCGCCATCAATGACATCAATTGTTTCATTCACCGGCTCATACTCTTTTCCTGCTTCGACGCTAACTACGTATGAACCAGCTGCCACTCTACGAAAAGAGAAAGCTCCCGTATCATCAGTTAGGGTAAAGAAGTCGCCGATTCTCAAGCCGGTCAATCTTACTCTGAGTCGCTGGTCAATATTGCGACCCGAAGGGTAGTAGACACGGCCGTCAATTACGTTCCGACCGCCTGATCCGGGAGAACCCGGATCAGGATCAATCCCCCCCATCTGAGCGGTGACTCTGCCAGGCAGAAGACCGGAGAGCAATATCAGACTGAAGAGGAGAAGGGTGCGGCGTTTATCAATGGTAAATTGTCGAGGGGCCATCTTGTGCTACTCCTTTCAAACGACTTAGGAAAGCCGGAAAACGAATGGTGATAAGGGCGGGCGATTGCGAAGCTCATTATAACGCAAAAACCGAAAGCAACACATAGTGTTTCCGGATTAGAAGACAGGACTATTTCCCTCTGACACAGACGGGTTCGTAGCCTTTTACTCAACAACAGAGTCGCATATGATATGGGGACACTTTCTTTGATGTTTTTGTCTCTTCACCAATGAGGAAATCATGAAACGAAGTCTTACAGGAATACTATTGCTGTCGCTGATCGCGGTTTGGTTGGACTCGCGGGCGAACGATGACAAGAAACCAACTCTGAGCGCCGCTGAGATCATCAGCCAACACCTGGATGCCGTGGGAGGCAAGCAAAAGCTTTTACAATTGAAGTCACGCGTCGCCATCGGGACCATAAGGAAGGAGAACGAACCGGAAGCAAAAATGGCAATTATGTCCGAAGCGCCGAATCACGTTGCCGCGGCATACATTTTCCTCAACTATGATTGGCGGTTGGCCTATGATGGCAGGAAGACCGCGTTTCGACCTCAACTGCCGCGTATCTATGCCGCCATTGAATCCAAATCGGGAGATGTTGGCTTCCGGTCTGATGTTCAACAGCATCTCGCTCTACAGCCTGCTTCTGCAGCCTGCGGAGGGTGTAACCTTTGAGGCCAAGGGCCTGAAAAAAGTGAAGGATCGTGACGCTTACGTCGTCGAGGTCAAACGCTCGAAAGCAGACTCGATGCGGCTTTACTTTGACGCTCGAAGCTTCATGTGGGTGCGCACAGATTATGGAAAGATACACATTTCTAAGGAGATAAAGCCTTTCACCAATGAGGTCGTCCCTCATGGTGAGGACGAGTTGACGGTGGACTTTTACATTGAAACCTCAAATTTCAGAGATGTGGACGGTAGCAAGCTTCCCTTCAGATTTGAGCAAGTTGTCACCAGTCCTATTCTGCGGCAGTCCAGAAGCGGAACCATCACCGGGACGATTAACGAATACCGCCATAATGAGCCTATTAACCCCACTATGTTTCAGTGAAGCTTTGAGGAGGCGCCGAAAAGGGAAAAGAACGAAGCCATCACTAATCAGTTGGCGTTCTCGTCCTTGTTGTTTATCTTTTGCTTCCTTCAATTAGAGGCACGCTGATACCAGACAATGTGATCGCCGTCATCCGGACGATCCGAATAGACGACCGTGAGATAGTCAATTGAATGCACCCGCGAAAAAGGAAGTTCCAGCAGCGCATTATTGGTGAGCATCACTCCGCCCGGTCGGAGCATGCGCTCAACGTTAGACATGGCGAGACTCTGCTCAAAGTTGTCGTAGTAGACGAAGATGTTAGTAGCGATCATCAGGTCGAAGCGCTCCGCCTGGGGCAGATCCAAACGCTGCAGGACAATATTCAAATCTATTGGTGTAATCCGCGCGGCAATACCAGGACGAATGTTTACGGCGCGAATCTTCAGTGATCCCGTGCTGGCGGGGATCGCGGCTGGCCTCGCAGGAGTACCGATCTGATCTCCGAAATGTTCCCAGTAGCGTATCGCCTCAGGCTTCCACCGCGCCGGCGGATCGCGCGGTAGTTGGATCAAATATCCCTGTCCACGTCGCGCGCGTTTTTGGGTCGACTCCAGATGATGATTCACCCTGGGACTCAGGTCGAATGTTGTTACTTGCAACGCCTCAGGCCGCGCCAGTCCTAACCGCAATAACGTGTCAATGATAGCGAACGGCTGAATCGTCTGTTGCGGGTAAAAGTCGTAACCCTCCTGCTTGTCTGTGAAGTCCAGACCAGGTCCAATTATAGCTACGCGGCGTACGCTGCCTGCTGCCATCAGTCCACGAGCTTGCATCGCCTTGAGCGACTCTTCCAAAGCGAAGTTAGGCAAGAGAGAAGTGTCCGACGAGAGTCCGCGCGTGCGATAAATCCGCGACCGCTCAGCAAATTCCTCAGTCGTGCTGCCCAAAAGCCGTGCAGACTCCAACGCCTTATCATAGTTTGCCTGTTCATTTAGGCCATTGGCTACGGTGGTCAATAGATACTTCGTCAACCGAGCCCGGCTCGCTGGGGACTTAAGTTCATATTCCTTTTCTTCTATAAGAAGACGGCGCGCGAATAACAATCGCTCGTTTCTACCAGGTGCGGAGAGAGCGCGAACTAAATCGTCCGCACGTGCTTGAAGAATACTTGATGACTTTCCGCGCGAAATAGATCCTGTGCCACTGCTGGGCGGAGCTTTCTCTTGGCGTATTTCCCCAATGTCTTTTCCCGTGATACGAGGTTGCTGAGTGTAGGAGGTGCCGAACAGCAAAAAATTGACCAGCGAATCTTCGTCTCCCTGGGCCAGGCGGGTGCGAATTTCACCATCACGGCGAGCCACCCAGTCCGGCCACGCTGTTCGTAGTTCGCTAGAATTCTTCCTCTGTAATGCGGCTGGTAACGCTTCCTCCAGGGCTTCTAGAATCGGCTGCGCTTCAGCATAACCGAGATACACCACTCGTGTTTTGGCAGTTTGAGCGGAAAGTGTGAGGGCTAAAATCACCAAGAGTGAGGATCCAGCCAGAGTATATTGGTAACGGCGCATGCTAAACATATTGCAATTGGAAAATTCGATTAACTGCTGAGCGCAGTTGGTAGCCTTATGCTTAAAGCGGTCATCATCTGGTCGGCTGCTTCACGCGCTGCTTTCTTGAGCGTGTACTCTACGGGAACCCGTCTCTGCTGCGGACTGGGCGGCAGCGGTGACGGGTGGCTTGGCGTACCAGTGCACACGGACGGGTAGCCATCTTGATAAGCCCTGCCCTGAGCTTTCACTTTAGCCGTGCCAGGGATAAGTAGGGATGATAGTGGCATAGGAAGTCCGCTCCTTTTGTTCAGACATACTGGCAACAAAAAATGGGGGAGCCAAAAGGCTCCCCCGGAGAACAATCATCCTTCTCTCTCTAAAGTTAGAAGATGACCTTCGCAGCCAGTTGCACGTTGCGACGCCCATCACGGGTAGCAAAGACAGGATCGGCGTTGGGCGTCCAGAACGTCGCACTTGAATAGTCAGTAAACAGGTTCGCGTGGTTGAAGAGGTTGAAGACTTCAGCCCGAAGCTGAACGCTCACTCTCTCGGTGAAGTGAATCCTCTTGTAAAGGCCCGTTGTAACATTCCAGAAGCCTGGGCCGGTGAAAGCGTTACGCCTGCTCATATCCGGCGAGTAAGGCCCGAAGTTGTAGTTTCCCGTGGGGCCAGCAGGCGTCGCAGTAGTCTGATTGCTCGTATCGACCAGTACGAATTGATTCGGCTCCGCCGTGGTCGGCGAGTTGCTATTGGTTACGCGGACAGGACCTGATGGCGTCAAGCGGGCAGCGGCCGAGGTTGCGAAGGAGATATCATAGATCGAGAACGGATATCCCGACCTCAGGTTGACGAGCCCGTTGAGACTCCAGCCGCTCAGCAGGTATTTAGCAGCAGCGCTATCAGCTTTGTACGGAACCTCATAGTTAAAGCTTGAGGAAAACCGATGCCGCACATCGAAATCCGCCAGACCGTAATCAAGCTTCGGATCGTACGTATCGACAAAGCCCAGGTTGAAGGCGCTATTGTCCGAGAAGGTCGAACTTAGATTGTCCCGGGCAATGGAATAAGTGTACCTGGCCGTATATGTCAATCCCAGGTTACGGAAATTGTTGCTCTCGAGCGAAGCAGTCACGCCACCGTAATTAGAGTAGCCCAGGTTGCCCCGGGTATTGATAGCAGTAGCCACTCCATTGCAGCGACTGGTTGTGCCTCCGCTGGCACTGGGCGTAGGGCCGCCGAGAAAGACCGTTCCACATCCTAAGCGGTTGACGTCGCCTATTGAGTAGAGGTTTCTACCATGGGAGGCAGAATACTCGAGTGATGCGACCGTGTTGCGAGAAAGCTGGCGCTCAAGGCTCAGGCTCCAGAAGTGGGCAAAAGCGTTGACGATATTCTGGTCGATGTGACGCGCCGACACGGCGGTTAATCTTCGAGGCGGGCCGGTTCCAGCAAACGGTCCCAGATTGGACGAGAAAATAGGAAGTGTTGCCACATCTCCCTCCGTGACTACGCCGGAAGTGTTCACAGAGTTAGCAGCCAGGGCTACGACCGCGTAGTTAGGCGGATTGAACAACGCATTGAACGTAACATTTCCAAAGTTTCGCTCGTAAGCCAGGCCATAGCCACCGCGGAAAGAGGTCGAGCCATCGCCAAACATGTCCCAGGCAAAGCCGAGGCGTGGAGCAAAGTTGTTCTTGTCCTTACGCCAGAGCGCGCCCACCGGGCTATCAGGAGCGCGCATGAATCTGCCGTTGCGAAGTCGCTCCTGGAAAGTTGCACCCGCCCCGTAATAGAAGTTGGCGTCCAGGCCGGGGTCTTGAGCATTATGCTGCACACCGTAATACTCATAGCGCAAACCAAGGTTCAAAGTAAGACGGGGCGTATAACGAATTGAGTCGTTCGCGTAGACTGCCCACTCGTTATACCTGTTGCTGCGTGAGAACGATGGCGGACTTACCGGAAGCGGTACCGTGTTTGGTGTTGGCACGGTGGGGAATCTGCCGCCCGGATCAATTGCCACACTGAATTGACTAAGGTTGCCGGTCACCAGGTTGCTCAACGCCTCAGCGGTGTTAGAACCCAGGACCTGTACCGAGTTCAGATACGCGCCGAAGGTTTTGTTGTCGCGCATATGAATAAACTGACCGCCGAAGCGCCAGTTGTGCTTACCAGACGAAAAACTCATGTCTTCGTTCAATTGATAGACGTTCTGCGCCCCAGCGAAGGGAATGGCGCTGCCAGGGGAGAAAGGCAAATAACCCGGGAAGCCAATGCGGATGCCGGAGAGGCGTGTTGATCCACCTGAATTTAGGTAAAGAGTTGGCCCAGGAGGTTGATCGCCGAGCGGTTGTCCACCGTTCAAGCGATTAAAGCCCAACTTGGTGTTTGACACAAAATTCGACGTGAACGAGTGCGTCAAGTTGAGCAGGAAGTTCTGATTGAAGTTGAAAGAGCCTGTGTTGAATCCCTGGTAGGGGCTGGAAGCATTCGTACCCACCGCATTCACTTGATCTTGCAGCGCATAGCGACCGTAAAGCTGTGTTTTGTCGGTAAGATTAGCGTCAATGCGAATCACCATCTGCAAATCGTTCTGTGGTGTGCCGCCGCCGACATCTTGCGGCGTGGAATAGGTTACTTCTCCGAAAGCCGGAAGACTGGCAGGAAGCGCTGAGAACGCGTTGCCGCCGGGGCTGTTAGGGGTGGCCAAGAAATTGTCCGGTCCGACAGCTGAGAGCACCTGGCTAACCGTAAAGACTCTGCCAGTGATGGGCGTTGTCGTTTGATAGCCCCCGAGAAAACCCCGCGTTGTGGCAGAGGTCGCCGCAGTCAGTTGCGGCGTTGGCACGAAAGCAACTGTTGCGCCGCCGCTACGCACTCTGATCCATTCCGTATTGTTAAAGAAGAAGAGCTTGTTCTTGAGGATCGGTCCCCCTACCGAGTAGCCGAACTGGTTGCGCGTGAACACCTGTCTGGGAATGCCACGCGCGTTGTTGTCAAAACCGTTAGAGGCAAGGCGTGAGATGCGGTTGAAGCCATATCCAGTGCCGTGGAATTCGTTGTTGCCGGCGATGGTTGCAAGGTTGACGATGCCACCGGAAGCCCGGCCGTATTCCGCCGAAAAGTTACCGGTAATGACGCGAAACTCCTGCACGGAATCGAGCGGTACCGCTTGACCGACAACCGCCGTAAAATTGTCAGTGTTTTCACCACCATCCAGCAAGATGCTCGTGCTGGCGGAACGTTGGCCATTAATCGCATAGCCCGTGCCGCGCCCAGCTACATCCAGCGTGACGTTGCCCGCAATACCGACGAGGTCATAGGGGTTGCGGGTGAGAGTCGGCAGCTCGCGGATCTGCTTATTGGTGACAACGTCGGATAACTGCTGGTCTGTCGTGTTGATCTCGACGCCGCCGGCGCCCGCAACAACGTCAACGCTTGCAGCCACGGACTGCGTGGACAGTTTGGTGTCGAGGGAAACCTTTGAGCCGACCGTGATCTCCACTCTCTGTGAGTTTTCGGCGAAGGCTCCTGACTTCACCGTAACGTCATAGAGTCCAGGCTGTAAGGCTGTGACAATGTATGCCCCCTGATCATCCGCTGTCGTGGTGCGTTCCGCGCCGGTGCCGACTGACTTTATTGTAATGGCTGCACCCGGAACTACTCTGTCCTGCTGATCCGTAACTCTTCCTGTGATTTGGCCCGCGTCCTGCGCCACAGCTGCGCTTGTCACTATGACCAGCACAAACAGCGACGCGAAAGCATATGAGACGCTCTTGGCAAACCAGACTGGTAATCTTGAAGTTTTCATCTGTTGGGTCCTTTCTTGTTAACTACTCAATTCTTTCAACTCGTGCCGCGTCGTATTTAAACGCACGTCAATGCAGGCTCTTCTCTTTCAAAAGCCAATCGCGACAATGGAAAAGTAAGTGCGAAGAAATAGCATAATCTCGGTAGCGGACAGTGCAACTCGTATGCCCGGTGAAGACAAAGCCGTTAAGCTCATTCATTTCAGCAAGTTATGTCTTACCCTCGCTCGAGGGGAATGGCGCTTACATCCGAAAATTTGGCGAGAGATCCATAAACTACAACTCGGGCTGGGACCAAACGAAAGCTTCAGACTCTCAAGATTGTCCCGGACCAGCTACTCTGCCGACGTGATAAACTGCCGCTATCGAAACGAATCGTCACCTGTTACGCGGAACTAAAACCGGCTATGTCTGAGCGCATCTACCGCGATCCGGTCCACAACATCATCCGTCTTCGCACAGATACCGACGAAGGCGAGTTAATGATGCGCTTGATCGACGCGCCTGAGTTTCAGCGACTGCGGCGGATCAAGCAGCTGGGTCTTGGGTTGTATACCTACCAGGGGGCGGAACATTCACGCTTTACCCACTCGCTCGGGGCGCTCCACCTCATGACCCGCGTGCTGGACCGTCTCGGGGAAAAATACAACATCCATTCTAACGATCGCGCCGCGGCACTTGCCGCAGCTTTACTACATGATGTAGGTCATGGCTCCTTTTCTCACGTGATGGAGAAGGTTCTCGGTTTCCATCACGAGGCCTGGACCGTCCAGGTGGTCCTTAGCGAAGAGACCGAGATTGGCCGGCTATTGCGTGCTCACTCTCCGGAGTTACCTGCAAAGGTAGCTGCAATTATTGAAGGTAAGTTTCAGCCCGCGGCATTAGGCCAGCTGGTTTCGTCCCAGCTGGATGTCGATCGCATGGATTACCTGCTGCGCGATTCGTTGATGACCGGAGCAAAATACGGCATCTACGATCTCGAGTGGATTATCAATGCGCTGGCCATTGATGAGGAACGCGATCGAATTTACGTTGCGGCACGCGGGCTTTATGCAGTTGAGGAGTATCTGCAAGCTCGGTATTACATGTTTCGGCAGGTCTATTTCCATCGCACTCTAAGATCTGCGGAAGCCGTTCTGCGCTCGATTTTGCGACGCGCGCTGCATCTTCTCGAAACCGGCCAGCCAGTTTGGTATGCGACCGGGACTGCGTTCGAAAAGGTTCTGCGAAAAGAGCCTCTGACGATCCTGGAACATCTTGAGGTCGACGACTCGGACGTGCTGTTTCATATCAAGCAATGGCAGCGGGCGGCCGATCCAATCCTGAACGATTTGAGCCGGCGGTTCACGGGCCGGCGCCTCTTCAAGGCAATCGATCTCGATATGCCCGTCTCCGAGCGAGCGGACTTCCTTGCGGCCGCGCAGGAATGCATTGCCAGCGCGGGTTTCGACCCGACATACTATTTCATTGAAGACCGTGCGAGCGACGTTCCCTACTACAACTATTACACCGCGGAGGGAGCCGAGCCGAAGAGTCGGATCTATGTTGAAGATGGTTACGCGAACCCCGAGATCCGGGAGATTAGCGAAGTCAGCAACGTCGTGCGCGGGTTGCAGCGGGGTTACGAACTACATCGAGTCTGCTTCCCAGCTGAAGTGAAGGACGATGTCTATGCCCTTTACCACAGCCGCGTCGCGAAAGAGCGCTCCGCGCTCCGGGATCCGGCGCACGCCTTGGGAGACTAATGTTATGGCAAGAATCGAAGGCGTAGACCTCGACCACGTTGACCGATACGCGAAAGAGGTGCTCGCGGGTCAAAAGAAAGCGTGGGGAGCACCTTTGCTTAATCACCTCGTCTATGCGCGCCGTCCTTCAATCTTTCGCGGCGCAAGAGCGATGTGGTCGGGCATCGAAGCCTCAGGATTGATAGAAGCAGGCTTAAGGTCGCTAGTCAACCGCCGCGCTGCCGCTATCAACCGGTGCGAATTTTGACAGGACATCAACGCTGCCGTAGGTAGCGAGCTTGGAATCGCGGACGAAAAGATTAATGCCCTTGCCGATTACGCGACGAGCCCCCTCTATTCCGAAGCAGAGCGCGTGGCTCTTGAATATGCGGACAGCATGACCATCACCGATCGAGAAGTAAGCGATGATCTTTTTGCGCGGTTGCGAGAGTTCTACGATGACGATGCAATTGTAGAGTTAACCGCCACGATCGCCTGGGAGAACGCCTCGAGTAAGTTCAATCGAGCCTTGCGTGTGCCATCTCAGGGGCTGTGGAAAAGACGGTGACGGCAACCTTCTACTCTATTCGAAAGGTTGGTTCGACCCCGATCTAAATGTCGCTGACTTGCGAGCATTATATGCTTCTCCGGCTCTCTTTCCTCGGGACCTTTCTGATCACGCTGTTCCCCGCTTCAAGCGTTGCCCAATCACCGATGCACCGGATAACCCTGGCAGTTTCGGATTTCGGAGAATCACGTGTTGGACGGCTGGCAGCAGAAACGTTGTCCGCCAGCCTGAAATCCGTTAGCCTGAAATATCCCTCGGACTTGAGCATTATCGACCGTGAGCAAACGCGGGCCGCGACCAGTGGAGCAGGATATTCCGGTTCGCTAAACATGTCGCGCCAGGAAGCCCGCACTCTCGGTGCGGCGATTGGCTGCGACTTTTATGTGATTGGCGACGCACAAACGATTCGCCGGTCTTCTTCAACCAGTCCCATCTACTTTGAGAGTTACGCTTCTATCTTTCTCGTCAGCTCACGAACAGGAAGGTTGATCATGTGGCAGCGGCCAAGCTTCCAAGCGGCAAGTGCGGAAGCAGCAGAGAAGCAACTGCTCGCCGACTTGTCCAACAGCGAAACTCGCAGGCGTAACCTTGGTGCCATTCGCGAGGCACAAGAAGACGAACGCCGCCGCCGTGAATTGGCGATTGACACTACCACGCCCGTTATCGAAGAAGCTCCGGACGATGAACATTCCGCAGAGCTACAAGGACTGCGGCTGCCGCGCCCCTATCGCCGCTTGCGACCGGTTTACACTGAAAGTGCTGCGCGTGCTGAAGCCGAAGCCACGGTCGACGTGCTGGTAGACCTGGACGCGAATGGTGAAGTCAGTCACGTGGAAGTGGCGCGTTGGGCCGGCTTTGGCCTGGACGAGGCAACAGTCGAAACTGTTCGGCAACTTCACTTCTATCCGGCGCTGCGCAACGGAGCACCAACCCCTATTAGGGTGATGCTGCGATATACGTTCCGCAAGCCTCCAAAATAGAAGGCAGCCTCATGCTATGATTCGTTAGCGTTAACTCTGAACCTTAGGTGAACAATCAATGCTCTATCTCTCGCAGGTACTCGGTCGACCCGTACGCGACCTTGACGGCGAACGTGTGGCTACCATCAAAGACGTCATCGTACGCCTCGGTGAAGAGGATCATCCCAAGGTAGTCGGCCTGGTCGCACGTTATCGCCGTCGAGAGTTCTTTCTGGCTCGCTGGCGCGTCACGGAATTCAACGAGCAGGGAGTCCAACTCAAGTCGGATATTCTTGACCTGCGTCCCTTCGTGCGTCGCGAGGGTGAGGTTCTGCTTGCTCGCGATGTGCTCGACAAACAACTAATCGACGTCGACGGCAAACGAGTGGTCCGCGTCAATGATGTGCTAATCATCGAGGCAGCGAGCGAATGGCGTGTTACCGGGGCCGATGTAAGCTTGCAGGGGCTTTGGCGACGACTTGCGCCCGCCGGTTTCATAGGCACGAGAAAACCTGTTGAGGTGCTGGACTGGGCAGACGTCGGTTACCTTGCCACTAATGCATCGACGGTGCAGTTAAAGTCGTCAAGCGGCAAGCTGGCGCGGTTGCATCCCGTTGAAATCGCCCGCCTTGCTGAAGCGCTCTCCTACCATCATGGCTCCGAAGTTGTCGAATCGCTCGACGACGAAACCGCGGCAGAGACCCTCGAAGAGATGCCGTCCGAGCGGCAGGCCCGCATCTTGGGAGACATGGATGAAGAGCGTGCGGCAGACATTCTGGAATGGATGTCGCCGGACGAAGCAGCCGACGTGCTAGGTGATCTGCCGGAAGAGAAAGCCGAAGAGTTGCTCGGTCTGATGGACCACGAAGAGCAGGCGGACGTCGCTGAGTTACTACCTTACGAGGACGATACGGCGGGTGGTCTGATGACCACGGAATTTGTGACGCTCCCGCGCGAGTTAACGGTGGGCGAAGCACTAGCGCGACTGCGCCAAATGGCGGAAACGCCAAACATGATCTACTACCTTTATGTGGTCGAGGCTGAAGGTTCGTGGAACCTCGTTGGGGTGATTGCTCTCCGCAGCTTGATTTTGGCTGACCCTGCCTCCCCGCTCGCGGATGTAATGCGTAGTGAATTTCAGCAAGCACATCCGGACGAGCCGGCAAAAGAAGTTGCCCAGCGAATCGCCGAATACAATCTGTTGGCTTTGCCGGTGGTAGATCAACTCGGGGACATCCTCGGCATTATTACTGTTGATGACGCCATGGAAATCCTTTTGCCCAAGGATTGGCGCCAGCGATTACCCCGGCTGTTTGGTTAAGTCTGGCCAGGATCCATTGGCTACCGCAAACGGTTCAGTGTGTGTGAGCCAAGCTTGATCAGTTCACGGCGCAAACGTTTGTGCTTCTGCATGAGCTTCAAATACAGAGTCTCAGACGCACCGGTCTTTGCCTGAATGATCTGCACGAGCGCATCCTTCTCGCTAACTGTCCAGCGGTCCAGGTCCGGAATCAGGAGCAAAACGACTGCAAAATCACTGAACACCGATAGCTCGACTTCGCTCAACTCAGCGGTGCGAATGTCAAGCACACGTCCGATGTCGCTAGCTGAATCCGTTCGGATGCGGTCGGCATCTCCTTTAAATTCGGCCGCCATCCGGCGCTGAACGCTCAAGCCTATATTGCGAATCTGAAATCGGTCCCAATCACCGCTGTCCGTTTTTGACATTTCTAAGATCATTGGACCCTCGGCGAGCTGGCGTAAGACTTTTTTGGGCGTGCGATACGAAGGTCGAGACGCGATCTTTCGCTCCTCATCCACAGTAACCTTCATGAGTTTCGCTCGCGTGGGTCGAAAGCCCAACTTGCGATAAAACCAGAACGCACCCGACTCGATACCCTCATCGTTTTCATGACCAACTTGATAAGGGTCGATAGAAAACACCGTAACACCGAGCAGGTGGTGAAAAATATTCAACGTGCGGGCGTAAATCCAGGCCGTTTCCCCCTCGCGGAAGGTGTAATAGAAGTTGAACCCACTCTCCATCCGTTCAAAGAACGAAAGGCCTTCAAAGTAACCAACCGGCACCCCATTCTTAAAAATCATCGCGGCATGGTAGGCGCGCAATGGCAAACGGCGTTCGAGTGCAATTCCCATCACGAATAGATCTACACCGCGGCCCAGGCTCACCTTGAAGACCCGTTTTGAGTCGCCATGAGTGAAACCGTATAGCTCGCGATAGCGCACCGTCGACGTCTCGCGAACCATGTTCAGCATCGCCTCGCCCTGTTTTGCAGAGAGTCTGCTGAGCTTGGGCGAAGGCGCTCGCAACTCATCCAGAAATGATATGTCTCGACGCTGAATGAGCGGGTGCTGATGGTAATAAACTTTCCGTACCGGCATTTTCATCCCCGTACGCGAAGCTTTATAGGAAGGAGTCCAGCGGACGTAAAGTTTGAGCGAGTCGTAAAGCTCTGCTTTCTCTTCGTCGGTGCGCGGCAACGCTGCGAATCTCTGTATCAACCAGGCAACATCTTTTACGCCGCGACCCTTGGCTGCGCGCAGCCATTCACGATAGGGAACATTCGCTTCAACAAAGGCATCCTCCTCGAGCAGCGGCATGAACCTGGGCCAGGTTGCCGCCAGCCTGTTCTCGTCCTCAAACCACTCCCAATCCAGTGCGATCTGAGTCGGGTGCCTTAATAGCAACCACCGAACGATGTTGAAGGTAAAAGTGTCCGTGACCGAGGTCCCAGCAATGCCTGAAACATCAGGATGGACAAAAGCGCTGGTATCGGCGCCACTGGTTTCCAGCAGTTGTACTCGTTCGGCAAAGGATGAAAGTTCTTTTTCTACAATGCGGAGAATCCGTGGGCTGTGGGGATACGCGCGAAAGAAAAGAAGGCTTTCATGAAAGCGAATTAGCGCTTCGGCATCCGCGAATTCGCATCGAGTGAGGCCAACGAGCACCGCTTCGACGCGTTTATCCTCGCCCGGGCCAAAGCGCCGCTTAGCTTGATCGAGTCGCTCTAAAAGGCGTTTGACAGTTTCGTGCGGCACGTTGGATCGGGAAGCTGGAACAATTTAGGGGAAAAACGATCCACGAAATCACACGAAATTAACTCGAAATAAGGTATTCATTTGGTGCGATTTCGTGTTGTTTCGTGGATCGTGTTTCTTTTTCAGCGCCTGCCAGACCTTCCGCTTACAATCACAAATGCTTGCGGAAAAATGTCGCAATCTTCCAAGCATCAATCGCTTTCCAGGGCATTTCTCCCGTCGTGTAATGACCGCAGCGTAGCCAGATTACGTCGAGCGGCAGATCGTGTCGCTGCACCTCTGCGATTACTTCGTGCGTGAGATTAACCGGAAAAGTGAGATCATATCGTGCTGCAATGAATCGCATCGGCCGACGCCCCATGGCTGGCAGCCTGGGAATGAAAGGCATTGGACTAATGGGCCGCCAGTAGTCTCGTAATTCGTCGAGCGTCAAGTGATCGGCAAACCCTTCGCGCACATGGCCGGTAGATAGTCCATGCCATGCCACGTCGGCGACATAACCGGAGACGTGATTGAACGTTCCGGCAATAATTTGCGGGTCGTGAGCAAACGCCAGAAACGAGATGCATGACCCGATGCTGGTGCCAAGAATGCCGATGCGGTCGTAGCCGGCATTCTTAAGCCACCGCACGGCGGCGCGCGTGTCGAGCACACCTTGTCTAAACGACTGAATCGTGCGACCAACGTTTGGACTTACCAAATGATCGGCGCGTTCCAGTTCGGCGGGTCGGCGAACCTCATGATAGGGAACCGTCAGTCGCAAGGCCGAGATCCCCAGCACATTAAAAATGCGGCAAGCTTCAACGTGGCTCTCAGGCTGAGCATTCCACTGGGGCACTACTACAACTGCTCTGTGCGGACGTTTCCCATTCCTGAGCTTGGCCGGAAAGAAACGCGCGCGCGCCACATTGTTTTCGACCGAAGCCGTGTGCACGGCGCTGGTCCAGGTCAGTTGATCGCCAGCAAGATCGAAATCGTTGATAGGCGGCAATGCATAAAACTCTTCGCTGTCGGCGAGCGCGTTTTCAGTGTGCTGACGAAGCACATTCCGTGGGTCGTCACCGTTGACATGATCAACTACAAAAGGCAAACCCCACTCAAAGGGGCGCACTACGCGGTTATTGTCGCGATCGTAATAAGCCAGCTCGCGCCGGTGCATGTATGCTTTCCAGGAAACCAAATTTACCTCTTAAAGAAGGCTGGAGATGAAGGCGTGATCCTAGAGAGCACGACCTCCCCAGTCAAGCGCGTGTAGGGAGCGTTGGTGTGTCAGTTTGAAATCAGCCGCAGATTAACGCGAATGAACGAGAATCTGAAGGAACGCAAGACGAGAGCAGATCCGTGTGATGGCTTTCTGATCTCCCTGCTAGACATGAGTTTTTCCGTTTTCGCTCTCTTTTATTTCAGATTCGCGTCCATTCGCGTTAATCCGCGGCTGATTTCACTCTTTCTCTACTCACTTCAAAGTGCCCACCACTTAGGGAAGCCACTCCGTCGGCCCACCGGACAAGGCCTGGGGAACCATACCGAACGCTGATTGAATGACGGAGGTAGGCCTCAACATGGGATAGAATCCACGTCATGAACAGCCGAAGACAGTTTCTAGCTGGTACCGCAAGTTTTTCTCTCCTCGGCCTCCTGACCCGTCTTGGGATCAGTCAGGAAAAGAAAGGGACACGCATTATCCTTCTCGGCACCAAGGGCGGGCCGCGCGTAGGCCAGTCAGGCCGCAGCAATCCCTCGACACTGATCTTAATCAACGATGTTCCGTACGTCGTTGATTGCGGATATGGCACCTCCCGACAACTCATGGCGGCTGGTTATCCACTTAACAAACTTCGCTACATCTTCATTACCCACCATCACTCGGATCACAACCTCGAGTACGGCGCCTTACTGTATAACGCGTGGATCACCGGCTTACTGATCCACGTTGATGCCTATGGGCCAACCGGCCTCAGAAAGATGACGCAAGATTTTTTTAGTTACATGAAGTTCGACATCGAGACGCGCATCGTGGACGAAGGGCGGCCTGACCCGCGTAAGATGATTTACGCTCACGATTTCAATAAGCCGGGGGTCGTAATGCAGAACGATGACGTAAAGGTCACTACTTGTGTGGTGCGCCATCCGCCAATCAAACAGGCTTACGCGTACCGATTCGACGCAAGAGATCGCTCGATCGTAATTTCCGGCGATACAGCTTATGTACCTGAGCTGGCCGTGTTCGCTAAAGGCGCTGACGTGCTGGTGCACGAAGTGATGTATCTGCCGGGTGTCGAGGCGCTGATTAAGCGTTTGCCGAATGCACAAAGGCTACGCGAGCACTTGATGGCTGCGCATACTTTGCCGGAGGATGTCGGCAAGATCGCTGACCGGGCGGGAGTCAATACCTTGGTGCTTTCTCATTTTGTCCCCGGCGATGATCCATCCATCACTGATGAACAATGGGCGGAGGGCGTGAGCAAACACTTCAAAGGGCGAATCATCGTAGGCAAGGATCTGATGGAGATAGATTAGAACTTCGGATTTCGGATTCGAATTGAAATCAGACCCACATAAAAGAGGTGAGTTACAGCGAGTAATAACGTTATATCCACAGATTGCGCAGATTACACAGATTAAGAAGAGAAGGCAGCAGAACTCAGCCGTGGAACCTGGTGACATGTCACCGGGTCAATTTTTGTGGATGTATTGAGTCCGCGAAATCTGCGTAATCTGTGGATGAATCAGCGCCCCGTTTACCGTCTGAGCAGGATCAATATACCCGCGACGATGCCAAGCACGGCCAAGCCCGTCGTGACCGTTGCGGAGACGCTCATGTTAAGCAACGGCAAGAGGCCGGTGAGAATCAACCAGAGTCCAAGTAAAATCATTCCCAGATTTCTGCCTGCCAAACTATTTGTTAGTGCCATTTCTTCTCCTTATTTTTTGAAATGTGATCGAGTCAGTCTGCGGAAGCACAGACTCCTATTGGATTAGGTCGACGGGATACCGATGCGCCGCACGAGATCAGCGAAGCGGGGGTCGGAGCGCAAAGGTTCGAATCTTGGATCCACCTTGAGGCGAACGATCATGAGCTCGCGTCGTTCATTGGACTTCTCCAGCCACGTGAAAGCCTCATCTTTGTCACCCAGAGCGACATATATCAACGCGATCGAAGCTGGGGACACGAAACGCTGCTGCGATAGTTTTAGCAGCTCATCCAGATTCTTTTGGGCTTCCTCTCGCTTCCCCGCCAATGCGTACGCGTGTGCGAGCGCAGCTACTCCCAATGGTTTGCCACCTGACAGCTTGATGACTTCCCTAAACTCGGAGATGGCTTCGTCATACATCCCTTTTTCTTCGTAATGCGAGCCGAGCCGGTGATGCGCAAGAATGAAGTTTGGATCCATTTCCACAGTCTTGCGAAGTTGTTCGAGGGCCTGATCGGACTGACCCGAACGAGCAAGAATGTGACCAACCCACGTGTTTATAGAGAGAGAGAGCGGGTCCAAGTCCTGCGCTCGCCTTATCTCTGCCAATGAATCGCGTTGTCGCCCGACCATCAATAAGTAGATGGCGTACCAGTGGTGGGCCACGGGATAGTTGGGATTGAGCTCAATGGCTCTTTTGAACTCGCGCTCAGCACCTGCGAAGTCTCGGTCGTAAAAATACTTAACATGGCCCAGTGATACGTGAGGCTCGGCAAGTGTCTCATCGATTTCAAGCGCCTTGAGCGCGGCTGCCTTCGCCTTTGGCAGCATCTCATTTGGCGGCATATCTCCCCCTGCCTCTGGGCCGCCTAAAAGAGCGTAAGTGTCGGCCAAGCCACTGTAAGCCAGGGCGAAGTTAGGATCTCGCTCGATCGCCTGCTGAAAATAATCCAGGGCCTTCTGCAGCCCTTCCATGCTTCGTTTGTTCCAGTAAAACCTTCCTTTCAAATAGAGTTGATAGGCTTCGTTGCTCTCGGTGTAATGCTTGGCGAGCACCTTTTCTTCACCGGAAACTTTGAGCTTGAGTTTGTCGACAATCTCTCGCGCAATCTCGCGCTGCGTCGCCAGCAAGTCCGACATCTTCCGTTCGTACTGCTCGCCCCACAGCAGTTTGTTGTAACGAACGTCCACCAGGTCGGCGCTGATTGTCAGGTTGTCGCCGCGTTGGACGATCCTTCCCGACAGTACGGCGTTCACACCCAGTTCCTGGCCGACTTTGACGGGGTCTATCTCCTTGCCCTTGTAGCGAAAGACTGAACTGGTGGGACTCACTTTCAAGTTGGGTAACTGCGAAAGGCGATAAATGAGCGACTCGGCTAGCCCGTCGGAAAGATACTCGGTGTCCGCTTCAGTGCTTCGATTCTGGAAAGGCAGGACTGCGATTGATTCAATGGCGACTTCGGTGCTGCGCGCACGCAAATAAGCGGCGAGACCAATCCCGCCGAGCACAACCGCTATGACAGCAACGACCGCGGCCAGTTTGTGCTGCTTGATTCCGGATACGATGTATTCCGCGCTGGAGCCTGAGTGGGCTGCGCTAGCCGCGGCTGCCGCTGCCACGGCACCAGAAGCAGTTGCCGGCGTGCTCTGGCCGGCGGTCGTTGAGGTTGCGCTGCGTAACTCTGGAGACACTGTGCGATTAACCTCTGCATCAACTTCGAGCTTGCGTTTCAAGTTGCGCAGATCGATGAGCAGGTCTTTCGCCGTCTGATAGCGCTCCTCACGATCCTTGGTCAGAGCCTTCGCGACGATGCGTTCCAGCTCATCCGGCACCTCATGCGAATAGCGCGTCAGCGGCGCAGGCTCTTTTTGCAGAATTAGCGAAATCGTCTCCGTCGGAGTATCGCCGGCGAACGGCAAGTGTCCGGTGATCATTTCGTAGAGCACCGTGCCCAGGCTCCATAAGTCGCTGCGCTCATCGACCGGAGTTCCCTTCGCCTGCTCAGGCGACATGTAATTGGCCGTGCCCATCACCGTACCGGCTCCGGTGTTAACCATTGCTTTCGTCAGGGCCTCAGGATCGGTAGTCGAACCCTTCGGCTCAGTCAGCTTTGCCAGACCAAAATCGAGCACCTTGGTGTAGCCGTCGCGCCTGACCATGATGTTCTCGGGCTTAATGTCACGATGGATGATGCCTGCGGCATGCGCGGCAGCGAGCGCGCTGGCTGCCTGGATCGCGATCTCGAGAATCTCAGCGAGCTTCATTCCCGCATTGAGGCGCTGGCGAAGAGTCTCGCCGTCGATGAATTCAGTAGCGCTAAAACGCGAGGTCCCGGTCGTGCCAATCTCATGAATAGTGAGGATGTGCGGATGATTCAATGCCGAAGCTGCCTTTGCTTCCTGAATGAATCGCTGCAGACGCTGTGGGTCGGCGGCTACAGCTTCAGGAAGAATCTTGATCGCGACCGTTCGATCCAGCTCAGTATCCACGGCGAGATAGACCTCGCCCATGCCACCCGCGCCAATCTTTGAGCGGATTTCGTAGCGACCGAATCGCGTTCCCTGAATCAATGTCATCTAATTCTCACTGCCCGCTGGAAGGATGCTATCAGCTGCCATTCAGCAGTTTCTTCAAACGCGCCACTTCCCATTCACAACGCGGCGCCTGGCAATCACTCACGAGTACTTCATATTCCGCCAAACGGTCGCTTGCTTCTTCACGACGGTTCGATCCAACGTTCGTCGAGAAAGCTAGTCTTGCCAGATCGACCCGATGCTACCGCATTACGGTTCTGACTTCATGCCACTGGGATGCGCGATGAGCAACGTCTACCCGACGCGACCGCATGGCTGACCTCATAACACCGCAAATCGATTCCAACATACATTGGAGTTAAGTCGATCAAATCCAATTGATACAGACAATGAGCCGATCAACCTTGGGACTGTAATGATTGACTATTCTCGATTTACAGTTCTTGCAGACTGCTGACGAGTAACACCATCCCTCAAAGTCTGAAGGCATTCAAGCGTGGACACGGAGTGGTACCTTAACAATGTTGGCTACGCACGCTACGCCTCCTGCTCTCCTCTTACGGGTGCTTTTTCCCGTGCCGTCGGCAACTCCTCCCGCTTCGCATACTGGTCCAGCCCGAATCCAAGAAGAATCGTCGCCAGGATGAACGCGGACGAGAAGAAGTATGGCGACGACACACCAAGCGAATCGAACGACCAGCCGAAGAAGAGCGGGGCGACGATGCGAGCGACGCCGCCATATGTCTGCTGCATTCCCATGTAGAGGCCGCGTTCTCTGGGGGCGGTGACGCGCGACAGAAGAGCCGTCACGCAGGGAAAGGTGAACGCAGTGCCTAACGGGATCAGCGCCACAGCGACCGCGAGCATGGCCAGGTTCCGCGACAACGGCATTCCCACAACCCCGACTGCCAACAGCACGAGCCCCAGGCGCGAGAGCTTCGCTTCTCCCAGCCAATCGACCATGCGTCCAAGCAACAGCACACGAGCGAAGACGGAGATGGAGCCAACATACATGAAGAAATAACCGATCGTCTGTTCCGTGACCTGAAAGCGCGCGTTCAGGAACAGCGCAAGCACCGAAAAACTCCCGTAATAGGCGCCGATGGCGATCGCGTAGATCCAAATCAGACGCGACGAAGGCTCACTCGAATGCGACATCACGCGCCAGATAGCCTCACGCGATGTGCGACGCACCTCGCCCGTGGCCGCCAGCTCACTCAATTCACGCGACTCCTTCAGGTAGCGCGCTACGAACACGATGTTCACGAGACAGAGCGCCGCCGCAATAATCCCCGGCGCCGCGTGGCCCATGTGCAGGGTTGCTGGTCCAGGTAAAAGGTCGTGCTTGCCCAGCGTGATGGCGAATGAACCGAGAACTGGACCGAGCGCCACGCCGAGGTTGGTTGAAGCCGAGAGCCACCCGAGCGCACGCGCGCGATCCTCCGGTGCGGTCGAGTCAGCCACGTACGCCTGAATGACACCTACGGTTCCGCCGCCTGCCCCCTGGACAATCCGGGAGAGAAACAAAAGTAGGAGTGAATGTGCAAAGCCGAAAATCAGATACGCGACTGCCGACGCGCCTAGCGCGATGAGTAGGGTGGGCCGCCGTCCAACTCGATCGGAAAAACGTCCCCACATGGGCGCGCTCAGCAGTTGTGCGACAGTGAAGGCAGCGACGATGAATCCGGAGATGATCCCGATCCCAAAGTGCATCCCGAGGATCTCGATCCCTGAACCGCCGAGTGTCTTCACATAAAACGGCAGGAGCGGAATGATCATCAGCAGGCCCACCATGTCTACGAAGGCAGTGGCCATGAGTGTGAACAACTTCGCCGGGATCTTCCGCACCTCCATCCACAGCACGTAGAGCAACGCAATCGCGATAACGACAAGAAACACGCGCACGATTGGCGATTGGAACGACTGGGCGATGTTCTGCAGGATCATCATGTCAACTTGTAGCGTCGGGATGGCGTTGTTAGTAGAACATAATACACCAGGGTGAGTTGTCGCTCGTGAATGATCAAAACCGATCCACGAAGTCACACGAAATGTCACCAAGAAAGCTTAGTGGTGCTTAGTGTGATTCAGTGGATCGTTTACTTGTCTTCTTGAGATTACGGCTGGGCCACCATTCACTGCGGATTCGAGAACTCCAACTTGTCAGAGAAGAACTGCAGCAAGCGTGTCTCTAAGCGCTGTCTGATTTTGCTGCTGTGATCTCCTCCCTCGTAAACCTCAAACATGTGCGGAATGCTTCGTTCGGCGAGGGCTTTAGAGAAGAGCTGAATGATCAGTCTAGCTAGTTTTAGGCGTGGCATGTTTGGCCTTCTTCTCAAATGGATGGCTGATAGATGCTGGATTAATTATAGGTGCTCTATGACCATTTACACAGAAATGTCTAGACCCTCGTCGTCTCCCCCATCTACCATTCTCCCATCTCCCCCTTCCCCGCTATTTGCGCATCCACAAAAACATTCCCAGCGCAATCATCACCACGCCTCCTACTATCGCTGCTCGCCGCCTACGCCATTCATAAGTCCGCTCCCAGATCGTTCCGTCCATGTCTCGCGTGATGTAGTCCGGGACGGGCATGCCAACGGTGAACGGAGTTTTGCCATAAGTTATGGACCTCCAGCCTGCTGCTGTGGTCCGCCAGTTCACCCAGTAGAGACCTTTGTGCAAGCCGGGTCGTAAATCAGCGCGCAGCGATTTACCACTCGGATCACCAGGGTCGATTCCCCATTTCATAACTACCGACCTCCCATCCAGATATTCTGGCTCTCCGGATGGCAGCAATTCCATGGTCGACGTCACGTCCATACTTGATTCGGGTGCGAGTTTGTTGCTGAAGTTGATTGTTACTGCTGAGGGCGGAAGGACGATAATTGCGCTTGGCGGCGGGTTCGAGTTAACGAATCGCGCACGCGGTGTCACCAGGTCCCACACACCAAAGAGGAGCAAGGCCAGGCCGAAGAAAACTAGTACTACGCGAATGATGAGATGCATGCCTATCATTCTTGACGCTGACGTGTCCATTCATCAACGGATTACGCAGATCATCCGCAGATACACAGATTACCAACTAAAGGTAGGATGGCTGATTCTCGTTTGCTGCCTTTCCACCCTTGCTTATTAATCTGTGTAATCGGCGTAATCTGTGGATAGATGGTTCTTTGGCGCGTAATCTGAATAGATCATGGTGCGCGCAGAACGCCGAGTGGCTTGCGCGACAATGACTCCAGACTCGAAAGCACACCCACCACTACGACGAGGGCGACAGTGCCTGCGATTCCCGCAACGATGATGGATGGCGTAAGGCTCCATGGAATCTCAAAGAGAAAACGTGCCATGGAGTAAGACAATGCCAGTGCCGCGGCTGAGCCAATCAGTCCTGCGATCAAACCAAGCAGGCCGTATTCGGCTACCACTATGGTAAGCACGGTCCTTCGCGTAGCTCCCAGTGTCTTCAAGAGCGCTGCTTCGTACGCTCTTTGATATTTGGTCATCGCGACTGAGCCGATCAGGATCAGCGCGCCACTAAAAAATACGAACCCGCCGATGAAACTCACCGCGAGAGAAACATTACCCAGTAGACGTGTGACGAGCTGTATTACTTCAGCAACGTCAATGATCGAGACGTTCGGATAGTTTTCAACAACTGCTCGCTGCAAGCGCGACCTCGAGAGGTCGTCCGCCGGACCGTTGAGACCGCCAACGTACATCGTCGGTGCGTTATCGAGCACATTTGGTCGGAACAAGATCAAGAAACCCGTTCGCGCCTTGCGCCAGTCAACACGGCGAACGCTCGTCACCCGCGCCGTCAGCTTTCTGCCCACAATGTCCAGAGTGATCGTGCTGCCAAGGTCCAGTCCCTGCAATCCTTGAATATCTTCAGCAATTGAAACTTCCGGTTCAGTCGCCGGGGTTGGATCCCACATCTTGCCCGTGACGATTGTTTCATTCGCCTCCAGAGTAGGTCGGTAAGTGACGACATATTCACGCCCCAACCTCCCACGGTCACCTCTCATCTCGCCAGGGCCCAGATCGATTTCACGGCCATTGATCGCCGCGATACGCGCGCGGACTGTCGGAATCAGCTCTGGACGTTCACCTGTTGCCTCTTCAATAAGTTCCTCGACGCCAGCCTTCTCATCCTTTTGAATGTCGATGAGATACATGTTTGGCAGATTGCCACGGCTCGCGGGGTCCAGTTCGAGCAACAGATTCCGCTGCAGTGATTGCACCGCGATCACCAGAAAGGCTCCGAGGCCCACGGCCATGAGAATCACGCGAGTCTGATTACCGGGTCGATGAAGACTATTAATTGCATGACGTACGGCAAAAGACTGAAATTCACGGGTGCGTTTGACAACCCACACCAGCCCCAGCGAAGCCAGTTGTAAGAGTCCACCGGTTGCGGCCAGACCGGCGAGAAAGAATGCTCCGATTCTGAGCGATCCCGCCTGCCAGGAGAAAACAGCGACGAGTCCGGCAACAACCACCAAAGCAGTCGTCCATCTCAGCAAGTCGAACTTTCGCGTTTGCGGGTTGTCCTCATCGCGCAGCAGCATGTTTGGTCTGATGTGCCGTATGCGCAGCAGGGGGAGCGCTGAGAAAAGAAGCGAAACGAGCAGACCAAGCAACAGACCCTGGATTACAGTCCCGGTGCGCAGTGTTTGACTCATGTTTGCCGGCAGACTGTCGACAAAGTATCGACCGACTCCGATCAGAGCGAGTTTTGCCAGCACGATACCAAAGGCGCTTCCGGCGACTCCCAAAGCGATAACCTGGGCCACGTAAACAGTTGTAATCTTGCCGCTCGTGGCTCCGACGCACTTCAGCACTGCGATAGCTTTTTTCTTCTGTTCGATGAAGACGCGGGTCACATTCGCGATACCGATGCCGCCGAGTACCAGGATGACGAGACCCACAAGCGACAAGTAGTTCTCGGAACGTGTGTACTGTTCACTTATGTTCTGTTCCGATTCTTTATAGGTGCGAATGTTTATCAAGTTGTTCTTGAGCGACGAACGCAGTTCAGTAACGAGCGAATCGAGCGACCCTTCTCCGGTGCTCAAAAGAACTCTGTAGCGGGCCCGACTGCCAAAGCCGACGAGACCAGTCTCTTCGATTGCTGACCCGGCGATAAAGACCCGAGGCCCGAGGCGAAACCCGGCACCACCACCAGGGTCGGCGCTTATCACCCCTCGAATCTGAAAGGGCACGTTGCCGATCTTCACCTCGTCACCAACGCGTAGGTCCAGTCGATCAAGCAAGCTTTGCCCGACGATAGCGCCGCGGCTTTCCAAAATTCGAGAATCAAACAGCCGGCCATCGGCAAGCGTAAAGTCGCCGTACAGCGGGAATTCTGGTCCGACGGCTTTCAGTTCAATCAACAGTGCGCCTTCCCGCGACGCGTCATTCGGTCGCGCCATAGTGGGCAGCTCGACCGTATCAGTTCTTCCCGTGACAAGCGCGGTTTGCGCCACGCGATCTATTGCCGCGCGAGTCACGTCATCCAAAATGCGGGTTGAGTCAATCTGGACGTCGGCGCCAAGCAGCAGACGCGCCTGGCTAACTAACGCCGCGTTGGCGTTCTGCACGGTTGAGCGCAAGGCAACAATTGAGCCCACACCCACGCCGATGCAGATAAAGAAGAAGAGCAACCGTTTCCACGAGGACCGAATCTCGCGCTGGGCCATACGCATCACAAATTTCATGACTGTATGACCTCGGCGAGACTTCTGTCCTCGTCGGTTGGCGAAACATCCGGAATGCGATCGGCAATCACCCGTCCATCGCTCAGCGCAATGCTCCGATCTGCATGGTCAGCCAGGTTGTGGTCATGCGTGACGAGAATCAGCGTTGCGGATCTTCGTTGGTGTATCTCTACCATCAGGTCAAAGATGTGCCGGCCATTGGATGAATCCAGATTTCCCGTCGGCTCATCGGCCAGCAGAATTGATGGATCGTTTGCAAACGCTCGGGCGATAGCGACGCGCTGTTGTTCACCGCCCGAGAGCTGCGATGGGTAATGGCTCGCTCGCGCGGTCAGATCAACGTCCACGAGCAGTTGTCGGGCACGAGCCTGCGCATCTGGAGCGCCCGCGATCTCCATGGGCACGAGGACGTTCTCAAATGCGGTCAACGAGGGGATCAGGTGAAACGATTGGAAAACGAATCCAATCTTTTTGCCGCGCAACCGGGCCAATTCGTCCTCGTTCATCGCGACAATGGAATCACCGTCGATGCGTATCTCGCCGGCGGTCGGTGCGTCGAGACCGGCGATGAGCCCGAGGAGCGTCGACTTGCCGCTTCCCGATGGCCCGACGATGGAAATGAACTGGCCATCGGGGATGGTAAGATTCAGCGAATGAAGAATCGTGAGTGTTTCCGAACCCGAAGGGACCTGCTTTGAAACGTTGAATAACTCGATCATGAAGAGAATATTTTTCCTTTGCGTCCTGGTATTGCTTTGTCTTCGTCTTGTTGGATGCACAAAACAAAGCGCCCCTGCTCCGGAATCGGCGCCGTCCCCGCCGGCAGGGGTGCAATCCACAAGGAGTTTACCCAAGATTGTGGCATTCGGCGACAGTCTGACGGCCGGGCTTGGTCTTTCCGCGCAGGAAACTTACCCTGCGCTTTTGCGGGAACGACTAAAGCAGGACGGTTATGACTACGAGATGGTCAACTCTGGAGTTTCAGGCGACACAAGTGCCGGCGGCGTCCGAAGAATCGATTGGGCGCTCGACGGTGACGTCCGTTTTTTGATTCTTGAGTTGGGCGCCAACGACTTTCTGCGCGGACAGCCCGTAGCTGAAACGAAGAAGAACCTCGCTGAGATTATCGACCGCGCGCAGTCGAAAAACGCGAAGGTTCTGCTTGCCGGTATGCTGGCGCCGACTAACACAGGGCGGGAATACGAAGACCAGATTCGAAACATGTTTAGCGACCTCGCGCGCGAAAACGGTGTGACGTTGATACCGTTCTTACTTGAAGGGGTCGGAGGTGTCGAGTCGTTGAATCAGCCGGATGGCGTCCATCCCAACGCCGCGGGCACGAAGATGATGGCCGAGACAGTTTATAAGTACCTGAAGCCAATGCTGCAGGTCCAGTAGACATTCATCCACAGATTACGCCGATTACACAGAGTACTAACCAAAAGGTGGAGTGCTGATTCTCGTTTTGCTGTCTTTCCAGCCTTGTTTATTTATCTGCGTAATCTGCGGATGATTCTTACTTTCGCTGCGCACCGACCATCCCTCACTTGGCTTCCAGGGGCTTTTGAAGTCCTTGTGTCCACATGATAAGGTTTCACGAAATTCCCACCATCGACTTTCCAAAGTTCAGGAGAACTGTATGACTTGCTTAGTAAAGACTTTGACTATCGTACTACCGTTGCTTTTGACATCAGCCTGTGCAAATCCTGCAACAGACAAACCGAAAGCTGTTACCAGTGAAGCGGCCCCGGCGGCGTCGGCGCCCGTCGGAGGAGAGAAGTATTCGATAACTCCGGATAACTCAAAGATTGAGTTTGTAGGCTCCAAAGTCACCGGC
>JBPCIQ010000267.1:0-24462 GCA_051006135.1 Pyrinomonadaceae bacterium
TTGCCATCCCGGGCACTCCTCGGTATCAGGGGCACTCCTTGCTAATCCGGGGGCGCCCACGAAGGGACGCCCCTACAAGGTTCTCGGGCCTACCGGCAGTCGGCTTCCGAAAAGGTCAAAGGAAGTAAATTGAACGCTCCGAAAGAACAAAAGGTGAAGCGCCTGTGGTATTGCCTCGATCTAACCACTACCAGTGAAGCGCGCGAAGCGGTCGAATACGGTCTGATGGAGTCCGGTGCGCTGGGAACCGAGGCGGGAGAGGCTGATGGCGAACTTTTGCACCTCACAGCATACTTCGAAGCGATGCCTGATTTCGATCAGATTAAAAATGAGCTTTTTGAGGCTTTGCGAATCTACAGCCTGCCATCGTCAATAGTTGGCAATATAAGTATGCGGGAACTTCCAGACCAGGATTGGCTCGGAGAGTGGAAAAAGAGTTGGCAGCCGGTCGCGGTCGGAGCACGATTCATCATCGCGCCGCCATGGAGTGAGATTCGAGACGCTGGCGACCGCATAGTGATTCGCATCGAGCCGGGGATGGCATTTGGAACCGGCACACACGAGACCACTCGGCTATCCCTGGCAGCCATCGAGAAACACTTCAAAGGTAAAAGTTTTCTCGATGTTGGGACCGGCACGGGAATCCTCGCAATCGCTGCGAGTAAACTTTTTCCCGCGGCGCGCATTGAAGCTTGTGATACGGATGAAGAGGCAGTTGGCATCGCGCGCGAGAATGCTCGATTGAACGGAGTGGGGAACAATATCGCTTTTACTGTGGGAACGATTGACGAAAGTCCACCAGCATCAGCAGATTGCGTCTGCGCCAACCTCACCCTGGACACGATTCTGCCACTTCTGCCGGCGCTGCTCAGTGCCAGTTGTGGCCGTCTGATTCTTTCCGGGATTCTCGATTCGCAGGTTGAACCCATCGTCGCACGTCTTCGAGAACTTGGACTCTCAGAACCATCGGAAATCACGGAAGAAGGCGAGTGGGTTTGTCTCGTGGTCTAAGAAACCTCACTACTGTCCCAACGTAAGTCGAGCATGTGTGGAAGGTCCGACGACAGGCGTTGAGCCACTGAGAATTATTTTCATTTCCATTCATCATTTCTCATTTGGACTAGGCCATAACCAACAGGACTCACAGTGTCATGAAGTCAGCACCACCACGCGGTAGCGGGTGGGTAAGCGTCCGTCCCGGATGTTTCCGCCTCAACTGCTCGCCTGCGAGCAGTGCCTTGCGCATCTCTGGACGTACGGACCCACCCGTTTCAACAAGATAGAAGAATGGGCCGATCAACGTTGGACAGTAGTGAATAATGACTCGCCGAAGATTTTACGCGCCACCCGGCGCCTTCATTTCTGATCAGAGTCTGACGCTTCCGGTCGAAGAGGCGCGACATCTGCGAGATGTGCTGCGTTTGAAACCAGGTGATGAGGTTTACGTTTTTGATGGGGAGGGAAAAGAGTTTCGGTGCGAGATCGAGGAGAGCCGAAAAGACACCGCCCGTCTCAAGATCCACGCCGCGGTTGCGCCAGCCCGGCCAGAATCACTCCTACGGTTGACGCTCGCGGTTGCTCCGTTGAAGAACGATAAGTTTGATCTGGTGGTTCAAAAAGCCACTGAGTTGGGCGCTGTTCGCATTGTGCCTGTCATGACAAAGCTCGCTGATATTCGTTTGCGAGATGAGTCGGACGCTGCCAGGCGCGTTACGCGCTGGCAACGGATTGCGCTGGAAGCAGCCAAGCAGTCGGGCCGGGCGTTAGTTCCTGAAGTTGGGCAACCGATTTCGTTCGCGGTACTAGCACAGACTTTTCCCGACCAAAGCAAAGTGATGTTCTCGGAGCGCGAAGGGCAATCGCTTCAGGAGTTCAAAGACAGCTTGACCGGAAATCGACAGGCAATGGCAGCTCTTGTTGGCTCAGAAGGAGGTTGGACCGATGAAGATCTCTCGCTGGCGCGCAACAATGATTGGACCATCGTTACGCTTGGCGGACGAATACTGCGGGCTGAGACCGCGGCGATTACGGCAATGGTTCTGCTTCAGCACGTCTATGGCGATTTGAACTAAACTGCTAGAGCTTCCCTAGCATGCCTTTCGCCAAACGTTTGTCACGCTCGATCTCAAACGACCAATCAGGATCTTCTGCAACGCTTAAGACGAATTCCAGGTGTTTTCGCGCGAGCTCTTGCTCGCCCAAGTCAATCAACAATTCCACAAAATAGACCCGGGTTACCGTATTCTCCGGTGCGAGAGCTATTGCGCTTTCATAGCTGGCGCGTGCACGTGAGACTCCACCGCCCAGCCAGCGCGGTACTTTCTGCTGCAGGCGAGCAAGAACACGTAGAGGTCCGGCGGCATGGTATGACGAATCAATATCGATAGCTCGTTGCAACTCGCGCCGTGCATGCAAGGCACGGCGCATGGCAGCCGGCCATCGTTCCCAGCGCGCACTCAGGGCGAGATTAACGCCCAGCCAGAAGTGACCCTCAACTCTATCGGCTTGCTCGGCTACCGCCCGCTCGCAAAACTCAATTCCCTGGGAGTGCCGTAAAAGGGACGAGGTTTTATCCGTCGCCTCCTGGCCCAAAAAGAATAAAGCCCGGCCCAGTCGCCACTGAATATCGTAATCGTTAGCAGTGGCGGGGCGGCTTATGAGCATTGCAACGCTCGCGCGCACGCTTTGGACCTCTTTGCGCTTTGCGTAGAGTTCATCGGCCAGTTTCATGATTTCTGAATCGTGGGATTCCTTCATTGCTTCCGCATTGACGCTCTTCCAGGGCGGGCGCAGAATATGTCACAAAGTTCTTAGGAAACAAGGCCGAGGAACAAAGAGTTAAGGAGTCTCGTTTAGCATTTGTAGGTTCAAAAGGAAGCTGCGGACAATGGCTTTGAGCAAAGAAGAGGCAATCGAAAAGGCGCGTAAGGATCTGGCGAAGCGCCTCGGTATTAGCGAAAGCGAAATAGCTGCCGTCTCCGTTGATGAGACTGATTTTCCTGACATGGCACTGGGAGCCTCGACCAAGGATGAAATGAGCGGTCAAATGATAACGCCTGGCTGGCGTATTCGGTTGAAGGCCGGTGGGCAGACTATTGAGTACCGCGCTAACAAGCAGCAAGTGAGGCTCTACAACTTTAAGGGCGCGAATTATCGCCTATAAAGATCGATTTGGACCTTGGGCCTTGGGCCTTTGGTCTTTGGTCTTTGAATTCTTCGCGGATCAATAAAATTTCATCAAAGACCAAAGGCCAAAATCCAAACTAAAGACTCTAGGCAAATGAGAGATCGCAATGAACCGTAATAAATTTATTCTGCACGTCGCTTTGGCCCTGCTTCTGATTCTAATCGCCGCAGTCGCCGGCCAGTTTAGAAGATGGCAGCAGCACTGGCGCTCTGCAACTCGGATCATGCCTGCTGCGTCGGAACCATATGTAGTCTTCGACCAGGAGGAAGTTAAAGAGTCTGGGGAAATCAGTAGGCCCGAGGTCCTGGTAAAGTTTCATGCGGGCGTGTCCGAAGAGACTAAGGACATGATCACATCACGAATGAACGACCGCATTGAAGACGAGATTGAATCAGTGATTGGTTTGGTAGCAATCGATGACCTTGACAACTCTGAAGCCGAGTCAGTCACCCGTGAGTACAGAAGGTTGCCGGAGGTTGAGTATGCGGAGCCGAGCTACGAGATAAGCCTCGATCATGGTGGGGGCGGATCTGACCACCGCCATCCAAATGACCCGCGTTTTATGGAACAGTGGGCGCTGGCCAACGACGGGCGGGATGGCGGTAAAGAAGGTGCGGACATCCGCGCGATGCAGGCGTGGGCAACGACCACAGGCAGCGAGAGTGTCGTTGTTGCGGTCCTCGATAGTGGAGTTGATTACACTCACAGTGATTTGGTGAACAATATCTGGATTCGTCCAGCGAGTGTTAATCAGTATCAAGATCGCGAACTCGGATCGATCGAGGACGTTCATGGTTATAACGCCATCGAGAACACGGGTGATCCGATGGATGACAATGGCCACGGTACGCACTGCGCCGGAATTATCGGCGCGGAGGGCGGAAACGACATCGGCATCAGCGGTGTAAACTGGAAAGTGGCAATCATGCCGCTAAAATTCATGAACGCCGGCGGGTTTGGCACGACCAAAGATGCAATCGAAGCGATCAACTACGTGATCGATCGCAAACGCGCCGGAGTTAATGTACGGGTGATCAGCGCTAGTTGGGGATCGACACAGAAATCGCGAGCGTTGGAAGATGTTATCCGTAAAGCTTATGAGGCGGGAATACTTTTTGTTGCCGCGAGCGGAAACGCGAGCGCGAACACCGACCGAGCGCCGCAATATCCGGCCGGCTACAACCTTGGAAATCTGATCAGCGTCGCCGCGCTTAATCGAAACGATGAACTTGCGTCTTTCTCAAACTACGGCGTCAAGAGTGTTCACGTGGCCGCACCGGGAAAGGACATATTAAGCACCTGGCTGGGCGACGCCTACGAGCAGCACTCAGGGACATCAATGGCTACTCCTGTGGTTGCTGGCGTCGCGTCGCTTATCCTGGCAACACGTCCTCAGCTCTCCATTGATGATCTGCGCACCCTGCTTCTCAAGTCGGTCGACAAACTCCCGACGCTGGACGGCAAGATTTCGAGTGGCGGCCGCATCAACGCTGCTAAAGCGGTTGGCGCTGAGTAACTTGGACAGATCGGGTAACTCCAGCTAACCCGGTTAATTCGGCTCAGCCATCTGACGGTTTTCATAACTCTCACGTCCGAAACCTGACAGCCGGTACCTGAACCCTGTCCCTTCGCTTGCAACAGAGCGGCCGGATATGTGATTATCAATCCATGAATGCCATTGTCCACGGGCCGGATCTTTTGCAGAGAGGATAAAGAGTGAAAGCGGAATTGCAGCAGTTGGTCGCTTTACAAAAACTAGATACAAGTTTACGAAAACTACAAGCAGAGCTAGGGGCCATTCCCCAAAGGCGCGCTGAGATCGAGAAAGAGTTCGATCAGCGCGCCTTTGAAATTCGGGCTCTGGAAAGCCGTCGCGATGAAGCCAGACACGCGCGGACACATCTTGAAATAGAGGTTGCGGAACAGCGAGCTCGCGCCGAACGCGCGGAACGCAATCTGATGTCTTCAAAGAAGCAAGACGAGTACACAGCGGCGATTCGCGAAGCCGATGCGGCCCGCAAACAGATCTCTGCTTTCGAAACACAGATTCTCGAGCAGATGGAAACCCTCGAACAGGCTGAAGCTTCACTAAATGAACGTGCGGCCGAGATCGCCACACTAAACTCTGACAGAGAGGCAAGTCTGAAGGACTTTGATGAAGCGACGCTCTCCCAGTCAGCGCAACTCGAGGCCGGCCGAGTCGAACGCGACCACCTGTTCAACGCGCTACCCAAGCCCATGGCATCTCTCTATAAGCGCATCAGCGCCCGGATACGCGACGGCATTGCTGTGGCCGAGGCGCGCAACGGAGCTTGCATGGCCTGCTTTATGGCTCTGCGACCCCAAGCGATGTCGCAGGTTCGGCGGGGCGACGAAGTCATAACATGTGATCATTGCAGTCGCATTCTTTACTATGTTCCAACTGACTCAGCACCCACAAATCCCACTGCAATTCCCAACGATCACACTCAAATGGCCGCCGCGCGAACGCGCAAATAACCGGAATTCCTGGATCCCGGCTTTTAGGCTTGTGCGCTACGCCAATCACGGCTGAATTGCAGCTGCATATCAAATTGACAAACAGACAGAGTTCGGTCCAAAAAGGTCGGCTAAAACTAACGGCCGGGAAGCAGGGAGCGGCTATCTCAGTAGCTGAATTTCTTTCCCTGAAAGCTCCGAAGGGTGATTTGATACTCGCCGTCGACAGGGAACAGGTCTCGTTAACTTCCCTTGAGCGTGTTTACTGGCCAGACGAAAGGATCACCAAGTTTGACCTCCTGTGTTACTACATTCACATTAGCCCATACTTGATGCCCTATTTGAAAGACCGTCCGGCCATACTTCAGCGGTGGCCCCGGGGCATCAAGGCTCCCATGTTCTTCCAACAGGATCTGGAAAGCGCACCGCGATTCGTTAAGACGGTAAGGCTGCAAAACCTGCAAGGAAGGGACCTGGATTATGCTGTGTATACTACGACGGCATCGCTGCTACATTTGGTAAATCTGGGAACAATCGAACAGCATCCCTGGCACTCAACGACTAAGAGGCTTTCAAAACCGGACTGGATTGCGCTTGATCTCGATCCCAAACAAGCACCGTGGGCAAATGTTCTAGAAGTTGCACTCGTTGTTAAAGAACTGTGCGATGAAATTGGGTTAAAGGCGTTTCCGAAAACATCGGGCTCCTCAGGGATCCACATCTACCTGCCGTTAAAACCGACCAACGATTATGAAAACGTAGCGGAGTTTGCGAAGCTGCTGGCTGGGGAAGTTGCGCGGCGGGCCTCGTCCATCGCTACGGTCGAGCGTGCGATTGCGAAGAGAAAGTCAGACCAGGTTTATGTTGACTGGATGCAAAATGCTCGGGGCAAGAGTTTGGCCGCAGTCTACACGACGCGCGCGCGACCGAAAGCCACGGTATCAATGCCCCTGACATGGAAGCAGATCGAGCAAGGTGTCAAGATCGCGGACTTCACCCTAAAGAATGTGCCGGCGCTGGTCCAGAAGTCAGGCGACCTGTGGGCAGATTTTTTCGACAGCCGTCAGACGCTGAAGCTTGGTTGACTGACCCACCATTTAGACGCCGTCTAACCAGACCCATCCACCTCACCTTTAAGAGAATGATGAGTAGGGCAAACGCCTCGAAAGGCAACCTCTGGTATAATTGCGCGAAAGGTAAGCGATGGAATCCAATCCCAGAGAAGAGCTTTTGTTGAATCCTAAACTAGGAACCGCGGCTGCTGCTGCGCGCGATTTCGGGATTGATCTTACGCTGACTGTGCAAAACCTGCGCCTCAAGCCAGAAGAGCGCATTCGCCGCCTCGATGACTTCGTGGACGGTATCAAACAGATCCAAGCTAATCTCCGCTGGCTGAAGAAGTCTACGACCAACACTAAGACGATTCGTTCATGAAAGATGCTGAAAAGCAACTGGGTTTGCTTGGCCAATATGAAGTCGAATGCGTCATTGTCGGCGGCATAGCCGCAACGCTTCATGGATCCTCACTTACTACTCGAGATCTTGATGTTTGCTACAGCCGTAGTCCGCCGAATCTCATTCGCATCGCAGACGCCCTGCGCTCCGTGAAGGCCCGGCTTCGGGGCGCACCTGAGGGATTACCTTTCGTCCTTGATGAAGAGACATTACGCCGCGGGCTAAACTTTACCTTTCAGACGGACATCGGTCACGTTGATCTGCTGGGTGAGATGGCAGGAGTTGGTGGCTATGGCGAGGCTCTCGAAGACGCGGACGTTATGGAGCTGTTTGGATTCCAATTCGAGGTACTCTCACTCCCCAAACTCATCGCGGCTAAACGAGCGGCCGGTCGCACCAAGGATCTTCTGGTGATTCCTGAGCTTGAGGCTATTTACGAGTTTCAAACGCGCGGGAAATCTGAGAGGAGCTGAGCTGCCTCACTCGCTTCCTTGCTTCTCGTTCGTCCGCGACCCTACTCCTCTAATCGATAGAGCCTGGCTATCTCTTCGGCAATCTGATCAGCAGACGTGTTCTCGCTGGCTTCCACATGCAACTCGGCGCGCCGGTAAGAGTCGTGTCTTTCCCGATACAGACTGCGCGCCTCCGATTCATTCCGAGCAAGCGGGCGTTCGTCTCCTGATGACAGAATTCTCTTCCAGCAAAGATCAAAAGGCACGTCGAGCCACACAGTATGACAGTTGTGTGTTCGGATAATCTCGCGGTTTCTTTCTATGGTAAACGTGCCGCCACCGAGTGCGATGACATGCGCGGCGTCAGTTTCGAGAACCTCTTTCAGAACCTTGGATAGAGTTTGGGTCTCGATCTCCCGAAACGCTGACTCTCCATCTATTTCGATAATCTCTTTGGGGCCGCGTTGCTCGCGCTGCGTGATTTCGTAATCGAGATCAAGCGCGACACATTCCAGGATCCGCGCCAGCGCCTGGGCCACCGCGCTCTTACCAGATCCCATAAAACCGGTGATTATGATTTGCCGATCTTTCATCCTGGCAGTGTGAAACCTGCGCGCACTGGCTCAAAATTCCAGGTTCCACTCAGTGTAAGTCAAAGAAAAACCGCGGTTTTGATTTATCTCTCCACGACTGACTCGAGCAATGTGAAGAACTCAGGAAATGAGACACTGATACATTCAGCGCCTTCGATCTCGGTATCACCTTCGGCTATCAGCCCTGCAACGGCAAACGCCATCGCGATACGATGATCGCGTGCAGGATCGATGTTCGCGCCACGAAGTTTTCTTGGGCCGGCGACGCTCAATCCGTCTGCAAACTCCTCGACCTCCGCCCCCATTGCCCGCAGGTTCTTCACGGTTACTCCAATGCGATCGCTCTCTTTCAGTCTTAATTCCCCGGCATCGCGAATCTCAATGCCGCCGGGAATCTGCGTTCCGACGACAGCGAGCATAGGCAGTTCGTCAATCAACTGCGGTATCAAGCGCCCCTCCACTACATTCGACTCTCCCTGTGAGACCGGCTTCGGGGTCAATTTTCGTGACACGCGAATCATCCCGATTGGTTCGTTACATTGTTCGTGCTCGTTCGTGATACTAAGCTCAACACCGAGCGAGCGCAGGGTGGAAAGGAATTGCGTGCGAGTGGGATTTAGTCCGACTGCCTCAATTTCAAGATCGGAGGCGGGCAGCAAGGCCGCGGCGGCGATCAGGAAAGCGGCAGACGAGATGTCGCCGGGAATGATGATGTCGCGGGCTGGGAAAGTTACCGGGCCGTTGATTGCGATGATCGCCGCGCCGTTTTCATCGATCGCCGTTGTTTCCAGCGGTGCGCCAAACCACTTCAGCATTCGCTCTGTGTGGTCCCTTGTCGATCCGAATTTTTCAATTGCTTCGGTGCGACCATCGGCATGGAGACCTGCGAGAAGCACGCAACTCTTAACCTGAGCACTGGCGACGGGCAACTCATAGCGAATCGATTTGAGGTGCTCGGTGCCCTGAATCGCAAGAGGTGGTCTCCCCTGACGCGACTGCACGCGCGCGCCCATCCTTTCGAGGGGCTCAACAATCCTATTCATAGGACGCGAGCGTAGCGAGCCGTCGCCTGTTAAGGTTGACGTGAAGTTTTGTCCGGCAAGCACGCCGGCAAGCATACGAATTGTCGAGCCGCTATTTCCGCAGTCAAGCGCCTCCACAGACGGGGTTAATCCGGACCGCCCCGCTCCTGTCACTCGCACGATGGTGCCCTCGCGTGCAATTGAAACGCCGAGTTTGCCGAGACACGAAAGCGTGGCAGCACAATCCTGACTCGTCGAGAAATTGGAAATTTGCGAACTGCCCGTTGCGAGCGCCGCGATTATGGCTGCTCGGTGCGAGATTGACTTATCGCCGGATAAGCGAACGCGTCCATTTATCCGAAGAGCCGGTCTTATTTTCATTGCGACAATCTTACCCCGATAAGACACTTGAATGAAGACTAAACTCACAGGTGGTTTACTTTTGTCCGGAGCAGACATCGAGCGACGCCGTCTTCCTAAAATTGATCTCTATTCCTTCATTACTTCATTAACCAACAGCTTCAGCGTTCTCTTGCAGGGTTTTGTTGTTGTGCAGGTCGCAGACGACGGCGTAGGCGATTGTCAGCGAAGTGTCGAAGAGCGCGCTCGCGCGGCGGGTGGCCAGGGTCTGCGCCAGAGCAGCGAGCGGCGGAAGACGCCGCCATTGCGGCGCCGCCTGAAGCAGCAGGACCCAGCAGCGCCTACTTTGTCCTGAGTATATCAATCGCGGATTTGGGGTATCTCTGGTCTTGGTCTCGGAGCAACTTCTTGACAGCCGGGTAGCCAGCGTGTTAAACCCTCGGTCTTCCGGGTAGCTTGTTAGTTCCTAAAGCGCAGCCAAGGTCCACACACCATGGCTCTTAAAGAGGGCTCACCTTTATTTGTGACTGCAGAGACGACTGAACTCAGGTTGCCCAGCCGTATTGAGGCTATTGATGAAGCGGCCACTGCAATTGCTCGACTTGCGAGTCGCTCAGGAATGAGCGAGGAAGGTGCCTTTGGAGTAGATATGGCCGTCCGTGAAGCTATTGCGAATGCAATAATCCACGGAAACAAACTTGATGAATCTAAACTCGTTGAGATCAGTGTAACGAGTTCCCCAGATTCTCTCGAGATCAGAGTGCACGACCAGGGAGCAGGGTTTAATCCAGAAACTGTAGGCGACCCAACCGAAGAAGAAAACCTCCTCAAGTCCTCCGGGCGCGGCATCTTTTTTGTTCGCAATTTCATGGATGAGGTCTATTGGTTAACTCCCCCCGAGGGCGGCACTACGGTGCGCATGATTAAGAAAAGCGCAAATCCATAAAAGGAGATCGGTAACATGGCAGAGTTGAATATTTCGGAGCGCCAAGCCGGAGACGTAACCATTCTTGATTTGAGTGGGAAAATAACTATTGGCGAGGGCAGCGTTGCCCTGCGGACGGCCATTCGCCGCATGCTCGAGGAAGGGAAGAAAAAGATCCTCTTGAACCTTGGTGGCGTTGGCTATGTGGACTCGAGCGGCATCGGCGAATTGGTTTCGAGCTATACCGCAATTAATAAGGATGGCGGTCAGTTGAAGTTGCTCAATCTCACTCAGAAGATTCAAGACCTGCTGACTATTACGAAACTCCTGACTGTCTTTGACGCATACGAGAGCGAGTCCGAAGCTCTCAACAGCTTCAAGTGATCCCTCAGAAGTGTGATTGCGAACTTTTCTAGATTTCACTATTAGTGGAGATCCGAGTTATGGCAGAGCTTGAAATAAAGGAACGACAAGCAGGAGACGTGACAATCCTGGATCTAAGTGGACCGGTGAGAATGGGCGAGGGCGCAATAGCTTTGCGCAATGCCACGCGCCGGTTGGTTGACGAGGGGAAGAAAAAGGTGTTGCTCAATCTCGGTGGTGTCAACTACATGGATTCGAGCGGCATTGGCGAATTGATCGCCAACTACACGACAGTTAGTCGCCAGGGCGGCCAGGTCAAACTATTGAATCTGACGGACAAGATCCAGAACCTCCTGGTAATCACCAAACTCCTGACCGTGTTCGACTCCTTTGACAACGAAGCCGAGGCCTTGAATGGCTTTAAATAGAGTCTTGTGTTTCGTGCCACATTTCGCCGTCTGCTCGCTGTCGATGATCCACCCGAACGAACGGCGCTTGCTTTCTCCGTTGGGGTTTTCATCGCCTTCTCTCCGTTTCTCGGCTTGCACACCATTGCCGCCACGCTGATCGCTGTCTTTTTCCGTTTTAACAAGATAGCAATCTTTGCAGGTACTTTTCTCAACAATCCGTTCCTAACACTGGTACCGATAACCCTCGCGTCGTACGCGCTCGGAGCTTTCTTGCTTGGCCGGCCGCTTAAGATTTCTCCCCAGGGAATCGAATTACTAAAGAACCCTCGTCCCTTTAGCGGCGAGTATTACAGTCAACTATTCGGTCACAGTTGGCAGGTCATCGAGCCTTTTGCCCTTGGAGCAATGGTGTTGTCGATCGTTTGTTCCCTTCTTGCGTATCCATTAACATTGTGGGTGCTACGTGCGCATCGCAGACGGAGACAGGGGCAGGCTTAGACGGATAGACTGAGATACCGACGATACTGAGTTTCGCCTTTATGAAGAAATATCTACCGATCTTGTTAACCATTGCCTTGAGCGGTGGTCTTGCGTATTCGCAAAACAACCCTGCGCCCACTCCTTCGCCGCGTCCGACCCGCACGGCACAGGTGCAGCAGCGACCATCCGCCAGCTTCGATCTTGCTGAATATGGCGTGGCCTTTCACGCAGATCCTCGCTTAATCGTCATGATGGCCGCGCTTGAGGCCGCAGGCTTTGATCCGACTCCGTCGGGCCGAGAACCGTCTGCTTTCCGCGCTCAGGTCAGAAACGACCTGGCCGGCCTGGACCCCGATCTCCGCAATCGGCTTCGCAGCTTCTACGAACGAAATAAACTTCCGCCTCCCGCACTCGCGGCCGACCAGGCGGCGCGCTACGTATCGCTCGCTTTGGCACTGGGACCGCTACCCACGCTTGAGGCTCCCGAAAGATCAGATGAGCTTCCGGCAGGTCTGCTAGACGTGCTCGACTTCGCGCCACTTGTGCGCGAGTTTTATCGTCGCTCCGGGATAGAACAGCGAATGGTTTCTTACACCCGGGCCTACCAGGCTGAGGGCGACCGGCTCCGAAAGCCTGCCGCGGACCTGGTTATAGCGGTACTCAACTATTTACATACTCGGCCGATCACCGTTACGGCTGAGCGCGTGCTCGTGAAAGCCCCCGCTGGGAAAAAGAAGAAGAACCCCGTGAAGACTTACACGGTGCGCGACCACGACCGCCATTTTTTCATCGTGCCGGACCTGCTTGCGGCGCCAGGTGCCATTAATTTTCGAGTGATCGGCGATGAGTATTACGCGATCGTGCCGGAAGGAACCGACCCAGCTGCGTCAGAATTGCGACGCGCGTATCTCCAGTATGTTATCGACCCACTCATGTTGCGTTTTAATCGTGAGATTGCCGGGCAGCGCGAACAGATCAAACAACTAATAGCTGAACGCGAGAAGGCAGGTGCTGCGATTACGCCGGATGTCTTTCTGGTTGTGTCAAGATCCCTCGTGTCTGCCGCTGACGCGCGGTTTGAGGAATCCACGAGAATCGAGAAGCTCTCCCGCCAAGCGCGCGCAACAATTGAAAGCACGAAGGATCAAGCGGCGCGGGCAGTTATTGCTAAGGAAGCCCAGGCGGCGATGACCCTCGTTCAGGACGAAACAGTGGCCAAGCTGGCAGAGGATTATGAGCGTGGAGCAGTGCTAGCCTTTTTCTTTGCGGATCAGCTGAAGGGTATCGAAAGCACGGGTTTTGACATTGCCGCTTTCTTTATCGACATGATGGCGACCTTCGATGCCGCTCGAGAGAGTCGTCGTCCGGTTGAGTATGCTGAGGCCCGCCAGCGGGCGCAGGCAGCAAGACAAACACGACTAGCAGCCAGACAGCTCGCGTCGGAAACGCCCGTGTATACGGAAAGTGAGGCTGCCAAAGCAGCCGGCCTGGTTAAACATCTTTCTGACATCGAGGGCATTCTGCGTTTGAAAGACTACATCAATGCGGAGACGCGCCTTAAGGATCTATTGAAGGACTACCCGCGCGAGCCACGCATCTTTTTCGCACTGGCGCAAACCGCCAGTTTCGCTGCGGCTGATGCTACGGACGAGGATGTACAAGCTAAGCGACTGAATAACGCACTAGCTAACTATCGGTTGGCGATTCAAGCGGCCTCTCCGGAGACAGATCGTGGGCTCGCTTCGCGTGCTCATGCAGCGATGGGCAGGATTTACGCATTCCTGGACAAGGCCGACGAGGCTTCGAAGGAATTTGACGAGGCGATAAGAATTGGCGACGTCCGCGGCGGGGCCTACAAAGATGCAATGGAAGGAAAGAAGAAACTCACCGAGCCGCAATAGGGATACGGCGACACGGAGAAGGGGAGACACGGCGAAACGGAGAAGGGGCGATACGTCTCCACATCTCCGTTTCTCCCTTGTCTTTTCCCGCGTTCCCTCTTTCAAATCGGGCGCGAAGCCGGCACGGACTTAACGCCGCCTTTAGGCGCTCGCTGTATATGCACATTGATCTCCGGAATAGTGGGAAGATCAATACGCGGAACAATGATGTTCATTTCAGGGATCGAGGGCAACTCGATTCGCGGAATGATCACACGCCGACCAACCTGAGGAGCGGTTCCCGGTTGACCGAAAGTTGTTTTTCCTTCTTTCGGAGTCACCGTGATTGTGCGTTGGCTCTTGTTGCGAATGATGGTAAGGGTTACATCGCCTTCCTTCTTCTTATTGAGCGCGCGTGAGAGGTCGCCAGCGGCTTCAACCCTCTCGCCATCCAGCGCAGTTATCACGTCACCGGCCTTAATACCGGCCTTAGCCGCGGGACTATCGTCTGCCACCGAAGTCACCAGCACTCCTTTGCCTTCGGACACGCCAAAGTAATCAGCGAGCTGTTTTGTTAACTGGGTGGTGCTGACACCGATGCGCCGGCTATTGCCAAAGGCGAAGACGAAACCGTCCTGGTCTGAGTCCAGACCTTCCAAACCTTTCAGATGTTTCAGCCCTTTCAAACCCTCCAGGCCTTCCACTCGCCACTTGTCGCCGAACGGCGCGAGCTGGCCCTGCACGCCCCCCATGGCGTTTGAGTAGTCCTGACGTTTGCCGATCGTTACTGCGAGTTCCTGTTCGGCTCCCCCGCGACTGATAGCAAGTCTGACTGTCTGGTCGGGAGCCACCTCTGACACCAAGCGGTTCAGCTTACGAACACTGGTAATGTTTTCATTGTCGAATCGCACAAGCACATCGTCTTTCTTGAGACCAGCCTTCTCCGCAGGGCTGTCTTTCACGACGCTGGTGATGCCGACCCCTCGCACCTCGCGGAGACCGTAACGACCGATATTCTCTTTGTTAATGTCCTCTGCATGAACGCCGAGGAAGCTGCCGCCTGCGAAAAATAGGGAAAAGTTAGGGCCAAAGGGTTCACCCGGTGTTGGCGGAGCCGCGGGTGTCTGCGAGGGAGCCGGCGGTGTCTGCTGAGCTAATGCGATAACACCTGTTGCGAAAACACCTGTCAAGGCAAGGGAGATTAGAAAAACAAAAGCACGTCTAATTGTCATAAACGAGAATCCTCCGGAAAGATTTTACCGGTTACACGCGTCAACCAAGGCTCAGTTCCAAAAGATAAGGACGGACGCGGCGAAGGCGAAGGGGAGAAACGGAGATTGGGAGAAGGGGCGAAACGGAGAAGGGGCGAAGGGGCGAAGGGGAGAAACGGCGACTCGGAGAATGCAGATGGGAGAGGCGGTTGTACCCCGTGTCTCTCTTACACCGTGTCTCGGTGTCTCCGTGTCCCCGTGTCGCCCCATCGCCCCTTACGTCTTATCTCCCGGTCTCCCCATTCCTAGGCAGCAGCGATCCTTCGGTAAACCTCTTTCCCGTTGCCCAGCTCGACTTCAATTTTACCTTCTGAATGTGCGAGGTCGAGATGCGCTACTGCTTCGGAGACTGCCAGAAAACGATGAACATCGTCTGTATCCGGAAACATCTGACGTGAGATCTCCCAGGCAGTTGCACCGGTTTTAGGTACGAGTTGGATTACTTCCTCCTGGCGTTCCCGAATTGCCCGCAGGTAACGATTGAATAGTTCCTCGAAGTCGCGTACTGGTTCGCCGTGCCCTCCGTGCACCAGAGTCGGGGCAAACGTCCGTAGCCGTGCAAGGCTCACCAGGTATTCGGCGAGAGAGGGGAAGCGTTTGGCAGGATCGATCGGATCGGGTGAGAGGATCGGGTTAGGAGTAATGCGCTTGAGCACGCAGTCGCCGGCAATGATGGTTCGGTCCGCTTCGCGCACAAAAGAACAAGAGCCGGGTGTGTGCCCAGGCGTGTGGACTATCCGCAGCGAGCCGTTGGCAAACTCGAGTTCGGCTTCGTCACGCAATTCGCCGTACTCATGATCTTCAAAGGAGTCAGCGTAACGTCGCACTCCTTCATACATTCTTCGCATTCCTGCAATCTCGTCATCGGGCACTCCGGCACGCGCCAGAAGATCCCGATGCTCTTCGTGTGCCAGGCGCCCGATGCGATGGCCCGTCTCCCAGGCGTGTACCAGCACCTCGGCATCCTTCGCTTCCTCGCGCAGCGAACGTGCGAGACCGCAGTGGTCTTCATGTGCGTGAGTCAGCACAATGCGACGAATGTCAGAGACGCGGATGCGCTCGCGACGCAACCCTTCTCGCAGCGCCTCATTCGCTTCCTTTGTTTTTGGACCGCTATCAACCAGCGTGATCGGGTCTTCGGCAATTAAATAGACGTTTACGGGGCCGATATAAAAGGGTGTGGGAAGGGAAATGGGGATGATTCGCATAGGTGAGTTGTCGATTTGCGATTGCCGATTTGCGATTGCCGATTGATAAAGCTCCAGCTCCAGTTACCTGCAGAGGTACGCGCGTGAGCGCAAAAGCAGCTTCTCACAATCTTGCTGCCTTCAACATCAAACCCGTATTCAAAGCATCAACGTTATTGAGAGCATTAAGCGTTTCGAGCCTTGATCGCATCCAATTCTTTCAGAAACTCTTCTCGTTCGCGGGCCTCTCTCGTGGCACGGCGCCCTTTGTCCGTCAAATACCGCTGGCCTCTTATCTCGGAGTTTTGCAAGGAGTCGGCCCAAGCGCGGAGTTGGCGCGAAATACTTTCAGCGCGGGATCTCAGATCTGAGATCCCCAAAGCCGGGTAAACGATCAATCAGACATAATAATGAACGAGTTTCCCCTGAGGAGCCGCGCGAGATGTACAGAAAAGTCAGCAATTCGGGAGTTGTGCCGCGTTCGAAGCCTTCAGCAATGTTATTTGAAATCGAAACGACGGCCCGTTCAATTTGATCCTTCAAGCCACTGTAGCCTTTGAAATTCGGGAGTGCAGTTAAAGCGAAAACTCTAACAGCCAACTCAATTGCGTCTTTCCACACCGGCAGCTCTTCGAACCGTTTGTACTTCATGTGAGGTTCTCCATGAGAGGAATGGATAAAGCCAGATATTAGATGTTGACATCTCAAATGAGAGAGTTCAGACCGGAGACATCTGAGACCTGAAACTCGAATATGAAGTATCTGAGATAATCCGAGATCTCAAATCTGAAATCTCAGATCTCAGATCCTTGCGCCGATTGCCACGTTACAAGCAAAAGCCAGCTTTCCCAAGTGGTTTCAATCAGGACCAACGGCAATTAAGCCACTCGTTCATCGACACTCAAATCAGAACCCCCCATCAATACACGTACTTATTCGCTTCAATCATCACTTTCGCGATGCGTTGGCGCGCGACGACCGTGTTCATTGGCGTGAGTTTTGTGAAACGACGCAAAGCTGCCAGCAGGGTGCGCAGTTCGTCGCCTTCCGCCATCGCCGCCAGCGTGTTCTTCGCGCGCGCTTCGATGCGTTCCACGGCATCGTTGCAAAACACTCGTGTCATGTCGATGTATCTTGCTGCAGCCTCTTCACCTTGCGCGGCAGCCTGTTTTTGCGCGCGCAGGATCGCCGACTCCATGGCGTAAGTATCCATGATAATGTCCGCGACACCCATCAAGATCTCCTGCTGGTCTGCCAACTTCAACATATACTTTTGTGCTGCCGTGCCGAGAGTCATCAGCGCTACCTTCTTTGCGTTCTTTGCGAGTTTCTGCTCTGCTGCAAGTACGGTCTCGTCATCGTCAAAGGCAGACATCTGTGGTGATAGTATTTCGTCCATCAATGCCTGTGCTGCCGGCAACAAGGCAAGCTGGCCACTCAACGCGCTTTTCATCAGCCGGCCCGGAATCAACAGACGGTTTATTTCGTTCGTACCCTCAAAGATGCGGTTGATGCGCGAGTCGCGGTAGGCGCGTTCCGCCGGATAGTCAGCTGAATAACCGTAACCACCATAGATCTGGACCATCTCATCGGCCACAAAGTCGCAGTATTCCGAGAGTGCGACCTTAATGATCGAACATTCCGCCGCGTATTCTTCGATTGCCTTCAACCGCGCATCCATATTCTTCGTGTCTGCGACAGCGCCAATGCCGGCCTCTATCATGCCGAGCGTTCGATAGACCATTGCCTCGCCCACCCACGTGCGAATGGCCATCTCCGCGAGTTTCGCCTTGATGGCGCCGAACGATGAAATCGATTTGCCAAACTGATGCCGCTCATTTGCATAGCGTATCGATTCGTGCGCCATGAGTTTCATGCCACCGATGCACATGGCGCCGAGTTTGAACCGGCCTATATTCAAGATATTGAACGCGATTTTGTGACCCTTGCCGACTTCTCCTAAAAGATTCTCCACCGGTGTCTTAACGTCCGAAAGAACCAGCGCCGTTGTGCTGGAACCTTTAATTCCCATCTTGTGCTCTTCAGCGCCCGAGGTAAGGCCCGGCTGTCGCTCGACCATGAAAGCACTGAACTTGTCTCCATCAACCTTGGCGAAGACAACGAAGACATCGGCAAAGCCACCGTTAGTGATCCACATCTTCTCGCCGTTGATCACGTAATGTGTCTCATCCGCGCTAAGACGCGCCGTGGCTTTTGCGGCCATCGCGTCAGAACCCGAACCCGATTCGGTCAGCGCGTAGGCCGTGATTAGTTCGCCGGCGGCTATCTTCGCCAGATACTTCTCTTTCGCCGCGTCAGTGCCGAAGTAGACAAGCGGCAACAGGCCAATCCCGCTTTCGGCGCCCAGGGTGGTGGCAAACGACGCCGAGCGGCCAATATTCTCGCCAATCAGAGCGCCACTCGTCTGATCCAGACCCAGACCGCCATACTCTTCAGGAATGTTTGCCCCGATCAATCCCAGGTCGGCCGCTTTTTTGATTAGTTCGCGAGACAGCTTCCAGTCGTGCTTCTCGAGTTCATCGATGCGGGGACTGACTTCATTGTCCATGAACTGGCGCGTCGTCTCTGCAATCATGCGGTGCTCTTCATTGAAGTCTTCCGGTGTGAAGATCTCATCGGGTGTGAGGTCATCAATTAGAAACGCGCCACCCTGGACTAATTTTCTTTGTTCTGCTACGGCTGACATATTTACTCCTTTCAACATTGTGATAAGCGACGTGACATGTAAACCTAACGGGTGACAAGTGAAAACTGTTGCCTGTCATGTTATCACTTGTAACGTTTCACTATTCACGGTCTACGCTTCCGGCAATTGATCTTTAATCTCCTGAGGCATCATGTGTCGCAACTCAGGATAGGCTTCAAGGATCCTCATCAGGTCAAGCTCGTCCTTTTTTCGTTTGGTGGTGCGGCGCCCCGAATCGCTCCAGGCCCAGGTTTTTCCCAGAACAATATTGGCAAGAGAGGCAACTGACACTTGCTCGCCAAGCACCTTCATCAACTTTGTGTCCCTTAGGAACGCCTGGTAACGAGGGTCAAGACTGAATTGGATTCGCAGTTCACTGCCTTCCATTCTGGCATTGAGAGAATGCGGGAACTGCTGCATTGAAAAACCCGCAGTCGCCAATTCTGCCTTGATGGCCTCAAGCTCTGCGGAAACGACTACCAGATCCGCGTCCAAAGTAAACACCGGCTCGACATAGCAGTTGACTGCAAGTCCGCCAATCAAACACCAGGTTCCGTGTCTATTTAATATGCTGACGAGGAGGGCGAAATCGGTACTTCCTCTTCCCGTCACAGACTCGAATACTTCAGCTGCTGTCATAGCCCAACAATATCCACTGGAGTTTCAACTAATCCGCTCAAAGATTCCCGCAGCGCCCATGCCGCCGCCAACACACATCGTCACCATGCCGTAACGTCCGTTGCGTCGCTCGAGTTCGCGCAGGATTGAGGCAGTCAGTTTTGCGCCTGTACATCCCAGCGGATGGCCCAGCGCGATCGCGCCACCGTTGACGTTTACCTTGTCAATGTCGAGACCAAGGGTCTTGATCACGGCCAGCGACTGAGCGGCAAACGCTTCGTTTAGTTCGATCACGTCAATCTGATCCAAGGTGAGACCGGCGAGTTTCAATACTTTCGGAATTGCGAACACCGGCCCAATGCCCATCTCCTCAGGGGGACAGCCGGCGGTTGCGTACGCAACAAAGCGGGCCAAGGGTTTCACGCCGAGGCTCTTCGCACGCTCGTCGGACATTACCACCGCAGCGGCGGCGCCATCAGACATTTGCGATGCATTGCCCGCTGTAATTGTGCCTTTGACCTGAAAGGCAGGCTTTAGTTTGGTCAGCCCTTCAATCGTACTATCGCGCCTGACGCCTTCGTCCTTATCAAACACCACTTCACGTCGTTGCTTGCGTCCCTTCTCGTCAAGTTCTTCGAAGCTCACAGTCAGCGGCACGGTTTCATCCTTGAACTTGCCGCCATCGAGTGCGGCCGCGGCGCGCTGGTGCGAACGCAGCGCGAACTCGTCCTGTTCCTCGCGAGTTACTTCATACTTGAGCGCGACGTTTTCGGTTGCAAGACCCATGTTCAAATAGAAGTCCGGATAGTGTTCAACCAGATATGGATTGGGACGGATGATGTGCCCGCCCATGGGAATCATCGACATCGTTTCCAACCCGCCAGCGATCGCCACCTCGGCGCCGCCCGTTCTGATCTTGTCGGCGGCAATCGCGATTGACTGCAATCCAGACGAGCAAAATCGATTAATTGTCATCGCGCTGGTCCCTACCGGAAGGCCGGCGCGAATCGCTGCCGCGCGAGCAACGTTCATTCCCTGTTCCGCTTCGGGCATGGCGCAGCCCATGATCACGTCTTCAATCTCAGCCATATCCAACCCGGGAACGCGGGTCAAGGCTTCCTTAATTACAGCGGCTCCCATTTCATCGGGTCTGGTGTTTCGCAAAGTGCCTTTGGGCGCCTTACCAACTGCCGTGCGTACTGCCGATACGATTACTGCGTCTCTCATAGCTTTCAATCCAGTGTCCAAAGTCCATGTCCGATGTCTAATGTCCAAAGTCCAACGTCCACCTGCCATCTGACTTTGGACGTTGGACTAATTACGGAGCGGCTTGCCGGTCTTCAGCATATGCCCGATCCGCTCCTGTGTCTTGCGCTCCCCTACCAGCGAGAGGAAGGCTTCTCGCTCCAAATCCAGCACGTACTGTTCAGAAACCCTGGTTGGATGATTCAAGTCACCACCAGTTAAAATCCGCCCCAGCTTCTCTCCAATCAGCGCGTCATGATCGGAAATATAGCCACCGCGCTTCATCTGATGAATACCAAGCTTCAGCGTAGCGAGGGCCGAAATGCCCAAGGCAAGAATGTCTGTTCGCTGCTGCGGTTGTCTGTACCCGGTGGCGGCAAGGGCCAGCACCTCGTTCTTAGCATCAGCAATCAAGCGATCACTGTTCATCGAAACCGCGTCATCTGACGAAAGAAAACCGAGGGTTCGCGCTTCTTCTGCCGACGTTGCCACTTTTGCCAAAGCAATCGTCTCGAAGGCACGCTTCACAAACGGGAACGGATCGGCATCATCGGCGTCCTTCGGAATGGCGTCGAGCGCACGCAAAAGTATTTCTTTCGTGCCCCCTCCGGCAGGAATGATGCCGACCCCAACTTCCACCAGCCCGATGTAAGTTTCCGCAGCCGCTCGCACGCGATCCGCGTGCAACACCATCTCGCAGCCACCACCAAAGACCAGGCCAAACGGTGCGACCACGACGGGTTTTGGCGAATAGCGCAGACTCATTGTGGAGTTTTGGAAAACACGCACCATCATGTCCAACTCTTCCCAGTTCTCCTCCTGAGCCTCCATCAGCATCAGCATCAAATTCGCGCCGACGCAGAAGTTTGGTCCCTGATTGCCAACTACCAGACCAACGAAATTCTTTTCAACTTCCGCCAGCGACTGCTTGACCATCTGCAGCGTGTCACCGCCGATGGCATTCATCTTGGAATGAAACTCGAGGCACGCGACGCCATCGCCGAGATCAATCAGGGAAGCGCCGGAGTTCTTCTTAATTACACCGCTTCTTTCCTTGACGGATTTAAGAATGATTGTGGCTGCCGGTTCGGAAAGTGGCACGTATTGCGCAGACGCGAAATCAAAATAAAACTGCTGGCCGTTGTCTTTCTTGTAAAAGGATTTGGCGCCCGAACCCAGCAGCGTTTCCACGTTTAACGGTATGCTTTGCCCTTCTTCCCTCATCCGTGCGACCGATTTCTCCACTCCGATAGCGTCCCAGACCTCAAACGGTCCCAGCTCCCAACCAAAACCCCAGCGCATGGCTCTATCAACTTCCACAACGGTATCGGCGATCTCGGGGATGCGTTTGGCTGAGTAAGCCAAAGTGCGCGACAAGGTTTTCCAGAGAAATGCGCCGGCTCGGTCTTTCCCCCACACGAGCGCCTTAATACGGTCCGGCGTAACTTCTATGTTTTTCGCTGCGTCTAGCGAAGGCAGTTTCACTTTTTGAGCGGGACGGTATTCCAGCGTTGCCGTTTCTAAAGCCCAGATTTCCTGTTTCCCGCCTTCTCCCTTTTGCTTCTTGTAGAAACCGCCCTTCGTCTTGTTGCCGAGAATCCCGCCCGCGACCATCCTGCTCAAGAACTCAGGCGCGACAAACATCTCGCGCTCCTCATCTTCGGGCAAAGCGTCATACAGGTTTTTAATCACATGTGAGAACACGTCGAGGCCCACCAGATCAAAAGTGCGGAACGTGGCGCTCTTGGGCCGGCCGACGGTCTGGCCAGTGATCTTGTCGACTTCCTCGATGGAATAACCATCCTCGAGCATCGTCTTGATCGTGTGGAGCGCGCCAAAGGTGCCGATGCGATTGGCAATAAAGTTTGGCCTGTCTTTCGCCGGCACCACTCCCTTACCCAGACGTTGATCCAGAAAGCCAAACATGAAGCACGAGACTTCCGGTTTGGTCCATTCGGTGCGGATCAGCTCAACCAGGTGCAGGTAACGCGGAGGATTAAAGAAGTGGGTTCCGAGAAAGTGGGCGCGGAAGTCGTCCGAGCGACCTTCGGCGAGATTGCGAATGGGAATGCCGCTGGTATTTGAAGCAATGATTGAACCCGGGCGGCGGTGCTGTTCTACGCGCTCGTAGAGTTTGCGCTTGATCTCCAGGTTCTCAACTACGGCTTCGATGATCAGGTCGCAGTCTTTCAGCTTTGCCAGGTCGTCGTCGAAGTTTCCCACCGTTACCGGCGAGGAAAGCTCAGGCGTAAAGAAAGCTGCCGGCTTCGCTTTCTTGGCCGCCTCGAGCCCGGCGCGGGCAATACGGTTGCGTACCTCTTTTGAATCCAGCGTCAGACTCTTGGCCTGCTCTTCACGAGTTAGCTCGCGCGGGGAAATGTCGAGCAAGAGCGTGGGAATCCTCGCGTTTGCCAAATGAGCGGCAATTTGGGCTCCCATGGTGCCGGCTCCGAGAACCGCCGCCTTTTCAATTCGCATATTCACTATATATGTATGCCTCTCGTGTTTATTAGAACGGAGCCGTGCGCCCGCGGGTCCAAATTTGCGAGACAGCATAATACTGAATGAGCACTCATTCAGCAAGCCAGTTGCTGGTCTCTCCCACAAAGCGCTACCTCCAATGTCAACTCCTGACGATTCAACCGGGCAGGTGCCCACTCGATCATTGCCTCACTGCCTACTTTCGTTGTCCGATTGGTCGAAGTTGCTTGCCTGCTGTATTGTGTTCCGACAAAGAGCTACACCCAATATGCAACAGAAAGTGAGATGGCATGAGTATCAACATCAAGACATCTGGTGCGCACCACATTGCGCTGCGCTCCTCTAACTTAGAACGTTCGAAGCGCTTTTATACTGAGACGCTCGGCTTCTCGATCATCAAGGAAACCCCGGCATTGTTTCTCTTCAGTGCGGGTAACACCGCTTTCGGTGTCCGCGGCCCTGAAGCCGATACGGCGAGCGGCGATAAGTTTAACCCGCACCGGGTGGGGTTGGATCACATAGCGTTGGCTTGCGAAGACGAGACGGAGCTGAAGAGAGTTGCCGCCGCGCTCACGGAGGCGGGTGTGGAGAACACAGGTGTGAAGCTCGACGAGACGCTAGGCAAGCAGTATGTAGCCTTCAAGGATCCTGATCGAATTGCCTGGGAGTTCTATATGGTTTAGAGCGGGTGTTTTCGGCACGCCTTACGCTGCGATTGAACTGACGACTAGGAAAAGTTCGTGCTTTAATTTTTAGCCATTATCTTAGTTTTGTCTTCGTAGTCGGGCCTTATTGCCCGCTTGACAGTGTTTTAGCGCCTCCCTATAGTCAAATTTCCTTCCCCCTGACGTTCGGAATTGTATGATGCCTTATGACGCGGGAACTTTGCGTAGATGAAGATTGGATGCGTCAGGCACTTGCGGCGGCCTCTGAAGCCCAGGATCGCGGCGAAGTTCCAGTTGGCACGTGCATTGTGAGAGGGGCCAAGCTTTTATCCGTTGCTGGAAACAGGACTCGCACGGATCGTGATCCAACTGCTCACGCGGAAATTGTGGCACTCCGGGGTGCCGCGCAGAAGCTCGGCAACTATCGGCTCTCAGCCACTGTTGTCTATTCGACAATCGAGCCCTGCGCAATGTGCGCGGGGGCTCTCATCCAGGCAAGAGTGGAGCGATTGGTTTATGGCGCAGCCGATGAGCGCGCGGGCGCCGTCTCATCGCGGTTTCGGATCTGCGACACGGATTTTTTGAACCATCGAATTCAAGTCACCGCCGGAGTGCTTGAGGAAGAGTGCCGCGAAGTAATGCAGCAGTTTTTTCGCGCTCGCCGGGACGGATGAAGGACGAAG
>JBPCIQ010000268.1:0-4872 GCA_051006135.1 Pyrinomonadaceae bacterium
GAATGTTAAGGCGACGATTAGAACTAACATATATTTAATTCCCTCGTTAAAAAAGGTTCTCTTATTCCCGCTCAACGCGCGGCTTCAGACCTTGATGTTCAAAATTTTCCTGATTGCGAGCATGCCAGTGATCTGCATCAGGGTCGCCACGGCGATCACGTAGTGGCCACGCTTGTCATGAATTAGCACGGCCATGTATTCAGGACTGAGAGCTGTCAGAAGAAAAATGACAACAACCGGCAGAGCACAAAGAATCCAGGCTGAAGCGCGCGAACTCGTGGTCATAGTGCGGAAGTCTTCCATTAGCTTGAAACGCTCGCGGATGGTTTGCGCAACGTTCTCAAGGATCTCAGCGAGGTTGCCGCCCGTTTCCCGCTGTATATGTATTGCGGTGACGCAGAGGCGCAGGTCCAGCAGCGGCACTCGCTCGATCATGCGATCCAGAGCGAGCTTGGTAGGAAGACCCAGTTTTTGCTCTTCGAAGGTGATGCGAAATTCCGTGGCAATAGGGTCGGGCATTTCGCTCGCGACCTGGTGTAGCGCTTCCGAAAACGCATGCCCTACACCCAGAGAGCGGCTCAATAGGTCAAGGGTATCCGGCAACTGTGCATTGTATTTTATTAAACGCTTCTTGCGTTTCAAAGAAACCTTCAGTATGGGTAAAGCCGCCGCTATAAAAAATAACCCGGCAGCGAATAAGGCGTTTACTACTGTGTATGCCGCAAGTGCGGCTAAAACTCCTGCCACCAAACTGAAAGCAAGCAGGCGGCTGACGGTAATCTGCAGATCGGCCTGCCTGATCATTTGATCAAGCTTCTTAATAAAGTTCAGAGGAGCCAACAGCCGATTGATGGTGGGGGACCCGCCAATCGAATCTCCCCGCGATATCTCGATAAGTTCCTCTGGTGACGATTGCAAATCCAGCGCTTCAGCAACGCGCTGCTGCAAGCGCTCGGCCTGGGCATCCGACTTGCGCGATGCCAGCACAAACAACGCGTAGGTGAGAAACAAGAAGAACAGAAATACGAGGGTGGAGATCAACATCTTTAACGCACCTCTTAAAAGAAATTCGGCAGTTGCATGCCATACTGCTTGAGCCGTTCGGCGAAACGTGGACGAATTCCCGTCGTGCGAAAGCGTCCGATAACCTTCCCTGCGGCGTCGACGTCAGTCCGCTCGAATTGGAAGATCTCCTGCATAGTAATGGTTTCGCCCTCCATGCCGGTTATCTCAGAGATTGAAGTAACGCGGCGCGTGCCATCGGTGAGCCTGGCCACCTGGATGACCATGTTTACAGCTGATGCTATCTGCTGTCGCATCGCACGGTCGGAGAGTTTCATTCCCGTCATTTGGACCATCGTTTCCAGACGAGCGAGAGCGTCTCTTGGTGTATTGGCGTGAATCGTAGTAAGTGATCCGTCGTGGCCTGTGTTCATCGCCTGGAGCATGTCGATCGCCTCGCCGCCCCGAACCTCGCCAATGACTATACGGTCAGGACGCATGCGCAGCGTGTTGCGGACTAAATCTCTTTGCGTGACCTCGCCCCTGCCCTCGATGTTTGGCGGCCTCGTCTCGAGCCGCACGACGTGCGGTTGCTGCATCTGCAGCTCCGCCGAATCCTCAATCGTGACAATTCGTTCATCAGGCGGGATGTAAGCGGAGAGAGCGTTCAAAAGCGTCGTCTTCCCCGCGCCTGTTCCCCCGGAGATGATGATGTTCAAACGGGCACGTACACACATCTCAAAAAGGATGGCGATCTCTTTGGTAAGTGCTCCATTCTCAATCAGCTTGGGCATCCTCAAGGGTTCCGCGCCGAAGCGGCGGATTGAAAGGACTGGTCCGTCAAGGGCGAGTGGCGGGATGATGGCATTGACGCGTGAGCCATCAGGGAGGCGGGCATCTACCATCGGCTGCGCCTCATCTATCCTCCGTCCGACAGTCGAGACAATGCGCTCGATCACACGTCTCAAATGCTCGTCGTCTTTGAAACTGATAATAGTCTTTTCCAGTTTGCCGCGTCGCTCAATATAGATACTCGAGTAAGAGTTAACCAGGATGTCTGAGATGGTCGGGTCAGCAAGCAGTGGCTCCAACGGCCCCAGGCCGAAAAGCTCGTGATGCACCTCACTAACCAGGCGGTCCCTCTCCAGAGTTGAAAGGGCGGTATTTTCAGCCAGTAGTAGATCTTCGGCTAATCGCGAGACTTCAGCCCGAACGCGATCCGGGGAAAGCCGGTTAAGCTTCACAAGGTCTAGCCGCGTGATGATCGCTTGATGAAGACGCGCCTTCATCTCCTGGAAAATTTGGTTTCCGTAGATCGCTTCTTCGCCGGTTAGTAATGAGCCGTCGCCGTTGTTATCCTTGATGTATCTTTCTCTCAAAGCCATGTTTTGTGTCCCTATTGCTTTTTTGAATTTCTTTTCAATATTAAAACCCTAGAGTTCTGAAAGTTCCTGTATTCTCGCTTCTTCATGTTCACCAGGTCATGGGCGTCCATTGCCTGTCCGTCACGCTGGATCCGGCATTTCCGAAAGCTCGAGTTCTGCGGCCGGCCTTTGTCGGTTAAACATCCCCCCAAGTAATTTCTTCCGAGGCAGCGCGGAAGTGGGGTGGCCGTTACCACCGACAAGCGCCGCAATGCGTTTAATTTCCGCAGTTATTTTCGAGGAGGGATCAGCTTGCACCAGCGGTCGACCCAGGTTGATTGAGTCCATGACCTTCCGGTAATCGTTCGGGACAAAGCCAATGAGTTGTTCGCCCAGGTGCATCTCAACCCTCTGCAACTGGACCTCAATATTCTTGCTCCAGCGGTTGACTACGACGTGGACTTTCCGGCGTTGGTAGTCCAGCCGATCGAACACTTTGAGCGCGCGTTTGGTGCTGCGAATTCCGGGGATGTCGAGTGTCAAGACCAACAGGATCTCATCGGCCAAATCTAGAGCAGCGACGGTCACCGGATCGAATGTATGTGGCAGGTCGAGAACAATGCATTCATACCTCTGGCCCAGGAGATGAAGAATCTCAACCACATCCTGTGGTTTGATGTCTTCCGCCTCGTGAGCTTCGAGCGGCGCAGCCAACACCGCGAGGTTCGCGGAGTGGGGCGTAACCAGACTCGTCATTAGCGAGTCGTCGAGTCGGGCCCGATTGTTGACGAAGTCGGTAAGCGAGTATTTCGTGTCGAGGCCGAGAAAGGATGCCGCATCTCCCGCTTGCAGGTTGAGGTCGATGAGCAACGTCGGAACACCCATCGCCGCAGCAAGGTTTGTACCAAAGAAAGAGACGCCGGCCCCGCCCTTGCCGGAAAAAACGGCAATGACGCGTCCGTTCTTCTTAGATGAGTTTTCTACGCCGACGCAGAACTCCACAACGCGATCAATTACCGTACGGAATTCGTCGGCGATGATTGGAAGCTGGATAAACTCACGAGCACCGGAACGTATGCTCCCCAAAATTAGGGCCGGCGACGTGTCCCGCGCTGCGGTGATAATTGCCGTCTCGGGGCAGATTGCGGCAAGCTGCCTAATCAGGGCAAACTCTTTTTCCGAATTTTCTGTTTCTAATATGATGACTGCCGCTGAGGGCCGCAGTCGTAGGACATCGGGAATCAACTGATCCGGATCTTCACAGTGTGCTAGCAGGAGCGCGCGCGCATTGCCGGCCAGTGCGTCCCTGATCTCTTTCGGAGCTTCCGGCTTACTACCCACCGTTATAAATGTTAATGCTTGCATGATCTTTTCCTTTTGGTCTTCCCAACTCATAAACAACTATGGGTGTTCATGGTTGCATGATCTAAACTCGTCTTCTTTTTGTCTTCCTGCCTTTATAAATAACCTAGGGACAGGTGACCGAAACTGTTCCCGCGCTCTCCCCGGTCACGGTGGTCCGGTAAGGCGGCATTGTCATCTGCCGACTAAGGCCGGGAATCACGAGATTGTAGTTGTAGCCCGTGACGCTCACGGAAACCGCACCGGTGCCAACCCCGAAGCTCGCATACTGTATTGAGATGTTGGCCGGTTCCAGGCTGCTCATCAGCTTCGGTCCAGTACCAGCCGCATTGCCGTAAATCGCGTAATTTCTGATGGCGGTCACGCTAGGGCCCACGTTCGTTCCCGTCGTGAGCGTACCAGCCGGACTACTGGCCGCCTGGGTGGCCGCAAAGCGGGCGCCGCGGCGAGTCGCCTCAACCAGCGCGTTGTGTGTGAAGTAGAGATTCGCGCCGGAAGTGATGGCCATTATCATCATAAAGAAGGTCGCCGCGACAAACGTAAACTCCAAAAGAGTGCTGCCAAGCTCACCTTGTATATTTATGCACCTCGTTCTCATAATTATTCGCCGTCTCCGACCTCTAGTCCAGCATGTATCGCATTTTCGTTTGCGGTGTAAGCGTGTAATTAAGGGACAGATTCTGGACACCAGTCATCGCGCCCAGATCAAACACCAAGGGTGTGTAGTTGTATGTGACTTGTACGGTGACATACCGCACACCAGCACTTACTGGCGGGGCCGTGATAATGATATTCCCGGCGGCAAGCCCGCTGACGATAGGCGTCTCTTGATTGCAGTTAGCTGCCACCCCGCAAATCATCAAATTCTTTGCAATATTAATGTCCGCAGCGCTGTAACCGCTTCCGCTTACGGGCGACATAGGCGAGGAGAGGTACTGCGCTCCGACCATCGTCGATTTGGTCAGGGTGGTATAAGTGTAGAACATGCGGCCGATTTCAACAGACCCAGCAAACATCAGCAACAAGAACGGCAGCGCGATCGCAAATTCAATCAGTTGCGTCCCGTCTTCGCACACTGCGAGCAGGCGCAGGCGTCTCTTAAGTTTCCCCCATGCGGTTGTGCGTCTCCTCACTGGTATAGCAC
>JBPCIQ010000269.1:0-4501 GCA_051006135.1 Pyrinomonadaceae bacterium
GCTTAATGATGATTCTGGAAGAGCTGCTGCTTGATGCCATGTACACGCTGCCATCGCAAAAGCGTATTAAAGAATTTGTGATCACGAGCGAAATGGTTGAGCGGCGCCGGGCCATTCCGGGCGAGGGTCTCAGCGGCGTCGACGGCGCGGCAGCTTAACAGTTTCTCCTACAATCGAAACACCCAGGCATATGTAACCCAGCATATGACCGATCCGATTCCGGACGATTCCCTTCCAGGAACACAATAAGCGCGCCGCCTTGTCCAGAGGTACGAAAACTCGATCCTGCCTCGAAGTGGCGCGTCTTCGGGAAATGATTTACAATTGATTAGCTTATAAGAGGGCGAGACGGCACTGAAGCGGCTCGCCCTTACTGCAAACGGGACAGCTTTAATAGTTTAGAACGAACATGGAAGAATATTCAGATCATACTCCCGCTGACGTAGCCTGGTATCCAATGGTGCCAATCCGCGACGTCGTGATTTTCCCCTTTACAAAAGTTGCTTTCAAAATCGGCCGGGCAGGTTCAGTGCGGGCACTGGAACAGGCTCTCTCCGCAGATCGCACAATCTTTCTAGCCACTCAACACGATGCAACGGTTGACGAGCCGGGACCGGAACAGATTTACGGCGTCGGCACGCTCGGCCGTATTTTGCAATCGCAAAAGCAGGAGAACGGTCAGATCAAGGTCGTCGTTGAAGGCCGGGAGCGGGCCACCACTGTTCGCGTAGAAAATACCGCGGGCGCGTTCATGGCGCTGGTCAAACGGGCGCCGGTGGTCAACGAGGAAAGCACACGCCTGGACGCGCTCATCCAGAAGGTCGGACAGCTTGTCGAGCAGCATTTGCGCCTGGCACCAGATACGCAGACGGACGCGCTGCAGACAGCACTGCGCAATCCCGAGCCGTCACACCTCGCCGATGCGCTTGCTTCGCAGATGCGAATCACCGTTGAAGACAAGCAGGGACTTCTGGAACTGTTTTCGACTCAGGCTCGTCTGCAACGGTTAATCGAGCTGCTCGAAATGGAGATTGAAAAGCGCCAGCTCGACCGTACCATCCAGACCCGCGTTAAGCGGCAAATGGAAAAGGCTCAAAAGGAGTATTACCTCAACGAACAGATCAAAGCGATTCATAAGGAATTGGGCCGCAAAGACGAGAAGGCCGAACTCGAAGAGCTGAAGAAGAAAATCGAAGATGCGGGCATGACCGACGAAGCCAAAGAGAAAGCGATGCAGGAGCTGCATCGACTCGAGGCAATGCCGCCGATGTCTGCCGAGGGTACGGTCTCGCGCACCTACATCGACTGGCTGGTCAGTGTGCCGTGGAAGCAAAAAACGAAAGAGCTTAAGGATTTGACCAAGGCAGAAGAGGTTCTGAACGAGGATCATTTCGGTCTGGAGAAAATCAAAGAGCGCATCCTCGAATACCTTGCTGTCCGCCAGCTTGTAAAGAATCCCAAGGGGTCCATCCTCTGCTTTGTGGGTCCGCCGGGAGTGGGAAAAACTAGTTTGGGAAAATCGATCGCCCGAGCCACTGGCAGAAAGTTTGTCAGGCTGTCGCTTGGCGGCGTGCGCGACGAGGCGGAAATCCGCGGTCATCGTCGTACCTACATCGGTGCACTGCCCGGTCAGATAATTCAGATGATGAAGAAAGCAGGTACCGTTAATCCGGTGCTGCTGCTTGACGAGGTCGACAAGATGGGAGCGGACTTCCGCGGCGACCCGAGCTCCGCCTTGCTTGAGGTTCTCGATCCGGAACAAAACCATACCTTCCAGGACCACTACCTGGATGTTGAATATGACTTGTCGAAGGTTTTCTTTATTGCCACGTCTAACGTGTTGCACACAATACCGCCGGCACTGCAGGATCGCTTAGAGATACTTCGCCTCTCCGGTTATACAGAACGCGAGAAACTCGAGATCGCCAAGCGCCATCTGGTGCCAAAACAAGCCGAGAGCAACGGCCTCAAAGCAGAGCAGTTTACGTTTGAGGATGAAGGCTTGCTGGAGATCATCCGGCATTACACACGCGAGGCGGGCGTTCGCAATTTGGAACGCGAGATCGGTTCGGTTTGCCGCAAGTTGGCTCGTAAGTTTGTTTCGGAGGACGCTGAGGAAGAGTTCAATGGCACCATTGATGCGGCCCGCGTCCGCCAGATGCTTGGTCCGATCAAGTTTCGCCAGCAAGGTATTGCCGCGGAGAGTGAAGTTGGCCTGGCAACCGGATTGGCCTGGACGGAGGTCGGAGGTGAGGTGCTTCAGATCGAAGCGACTCTGGTTAAAGGCCGCGGCGGCGTGACTCTCACCGGCAAACTAGGCGACGTCATGCAAGAATCAGCGCAGGCTGCTCTCACCTGCATTAAGGCTCGCGCGGAAAGACTGGCCATGAGTCTGGACTTTATTCGCAAGCGCGATCTTCATATCCACATTCCGGAGGGTGCCATACCAAAAGACGGTCCCTCGGCGGGTATCACCATGGCTACTGCGATGGCTTCGGCGCTCACACGCGCTCCGGTGAGAAAAAATGTGGCAATGACTGGGGAAATCACCCTGCGCGGTCGTGTGCTACCCATTGGCGGCGTCAAGGAGAAACTTCTCGCGGCCCACCGCTTCGGCATAGACACGATTATTCTTCCCAAGGACAACGAGAAGGATCTGCCAGATGTTCCTGAGGAAGTGCGCGACGCGCTGTGCATCCAGTTAGTCGAAACCATTGATGAGGTGCTGGCCCTCGCTCTAGAGGATGCCTGTCCCACCGACGCGGTGGTCCCGGACGAGTCGAAGACTCCCCCGCTCTGGACAACCGAGCAGCCTTCCCAGGGTATTCAAACAAGCTGACTTTTGCCTCTGAAGGAGGACACGCCGAGCCATTTGGGGCTCAAACTTCTGCTTGCCTCCGACCCGGGTGGCAACCTGAGGGTTGAACTCTAGAGCCCTGGCTATTACACGGCGTTTTCGGCGGTCACGCACGAAGACAGGAACGACGGCAAGGTGGGATTCCTAATTTCTAAAACCAGCACACAGGAGACTGAAAATGAGCAAACATGATGACGCCAACCTAATCCTGAAACTTTATGACCTCAGGCGCGAAGCGGTGATGCGCGACGCTCGCAACTGGTTCTTTTCGTTTAATCCGACGGGCGCGCAGGATTTCCTTGATGTGATGATCAGCGAGCAAAGCGCCTACTTTCGCATGGTTGTTTCCTACTGGGAGATGGCCGCCTCGCTGGTAAATCACGGCGCGATTGATGAACAGATGTTCAATGATGCGAATGGGGAGCAGATCTTTGTTTTTGCAAAGATCGAGCCCTTTCTCTCGGAACTGAGAACGATGTTCGCAATGCCGGAGTACCTCATGCATTTGGAAAAGGCCGTTAAGCGAATACCTGACATCGATGCGCGGATTGCCACAATGCGGGAGCGGATGAAACAGATCACGACCCTGATGGAGCAGAAGGCTGCAAAGGCCGCCGGCGCGCAAGCCTAAAGCTTTGAGGGTAATCGTTTGGAGGCGGGGCATGCGGGATCTCCGGAGCGGCGCCGGGTTCGGAGTCCCCGCATGCCTCGCACCAAATTGTTTCCTGAAGAATGCACGTGGCTAATCGGCACACCCGATGAAGGTTACCAGCGCCGAATTTATCAAGAGCGTCTTCAAAGAGGCCGACTGGCCACCCGATGACTGGCCCGAGATTGCTTTCATGGGCCGCTCAAATGTCGGTAAGTCCAGCTTGCTCAATTCCCTGCTGGGAGTCCGGGGTTTGGCTCGCACGTCTTCTACGCCGGGAAGGACGCAGTCGCTGAATTTCTTTCTAATCAATGAGCAATTCAGTTTTGTTGACCTTCCCGGCTTCGGTTACGCTCGCGTGCCGAAAGACATTAAGTCCACATGGGGTGAGATGGCCACAACCTACCTTGCCAAGCGCAGTCAGCTTGTGCTATCAATTCATATCGTAGATTCGCGCCACGAACCCACAAAACTGGATTTACAGCTTCACGACTGGCTTAAGCACAATGCTAGGCCACGCTTAATCGTTACCACGAAATCCGACAAGCTGTCTAACAATGAGTTGCGGGAGAGCGTTGCACGCGCCAGACGCGCGTTCGGTGAGGATAGCGTGGTAGCTTACTCCGCTAAGACGAGACGCGGACGCGACGAAGTTTGGCGGACAATCGAAAGCGCACTAACTGATTCTCAGTTTTAGGTTTCCCTGGCGTTGAAAAATCGCGTTTTATACTGCTTTGTCACGAGCGAAGATTCGACGATCACAAAACTCTCAACAGCCCCTTTTTGGTCAACCTTAATTTGATATACTGGGCCACGTTCGGTGGACGGCCCTGCATCAAAGCAACCAATGCTGGAGAAAATCCGCTCTAAATCGAAATACACCGCAGACATCGTTGAGGAGAAACCTTTGTTGCCTCGCGAATAACCGTGGCGTCCTCTGACTTCGGTCGTCATCCGAAGAGCCATTCCGCTTCTCAATTCGATCAGAATGGAGC
>JBPCIQ010000270.1:0-6708 GCA_051006135.1 Pyrinomonadaceae bacterium
CAAGAGACCTATTGCCACAGAGATCACGCCCACATCGAAGTTTTACAGAGCGGAGAAATATCACCAGCAGTATTTGGAAAAGCGCGGACTGGCTCAATGTCACATCTGATGCCGGGAAGGTGTGAGCCGTGCGAGGGAGGAAGCATGTAAGCTTTCTACACCACGCTGATGTACATGCAATTAAAAGGTTGCATTTAATATCCAACGGATTATATATCAAGCCGTAGTCCTTCGCGGATGTGCGGCGCTGTCGCAGTCGCTTCAATCAGCCAATATGGTGAACGTCACAGCATCAACGAAACGCCTAACAATTCATTCAAGCCGGAGCCGCCTCGAGGCTCGGCTCAATTCAGGTGTTAGTGCGCCAAGCGAAGCTTGGTTCTTCTTGCAGGGTGAGAGTCCCTGCCGAGTAAGGTCTAGCCAACCACTCGTACTGAGTGTTGCAGCTGTGAAGGAGGTGCAAGCGCACCGAACGACACGGTGGAAGCGTACACAAGGAATCACGTAGACCGTAAGGGAGACCGCACTCCCTGAAGCTTGATACAGCCCCGTTAGCGAAACTAATGCAGATGGCGATAGTTTTAACGCACTAGAAGCCCAAACAGAGGAGCCGCCAAGGTCAGGCTCCCGAGGATCTGCCGGGGTCCACCTTAGAGCATGGTATGCGTGAAGAGAAGCAGCAAGAACTTGGGAGACCCTGATGCAGCCTGTGGTAGCAGTAAGCCACAGGTAGGCCTGCCCGAGCAAAAGAAGGGCAGCCGATAAGCATGAGGGAGTCAGATCAGCTCGTATTACTCGGAGGATGGGAGAGCCATTCACAAGGGGAAGGGGCTGACAGTGATACGTAGCCTGCAAAGGAAACATTGCCCGGACATGTGGGGACGGAAAGAATCAGTGCAAACCTCCCTGCGGGCAATAGCACAGAAGGCCGCAAGCCATAAGAAGCATCGGTTCCGCGACCTCTATCGACTGCTCAACGAGGAACTGCTCAAGGATTGCTGGCGTGCGATCAGGAAAGATGCTGCCTATGGCGTCGATCAGGTAAGCGCCCAGGAATACGAAGAGCATTTGGTGGAGAACATCCACAACCTGGTGAGCGGCTGAAGCGGAAGAGTTACCGAGCCAAGTTGGTGCGTCGGCACTATATTCCCAAAGGAGACGGCCAGTGGCGACCGTTGGGAATACCGGCAGTCGAAGATAAGCTGTTGCAGTTAGCGGTGACGCGGATACTGACGGCCATCTACGAGCAGGACTTCCTGCGCTGTAGCTAATGGGTACCGGCCGAATAAAGGAGCACTTGATGCAGTGGACAAACTGACAATCAAGCTGCAATTCGGGCGCTACCACCGGATAGTAGAAGCGGACATTCGAGGATTCTTCAATAACATCTCGCATGAATGGATGGTGCGGATGCTGGCGGAGCGCATCGATGACCGATGACCGAGCACTGCTGTGGCTGATCAAGAAGTGGCTGAAAGCAGGAGTGTTGGATACAGATGGGCAGGTGTTGCATCCGGCGACGGGAACTCCGCAAGGAGGAATCGTCTCACCAATACTGGCCAACGTGTACCTGCACTATGCTTTGGATCTGTGGTTCGAGCGGGTGGTCAAGCAGCATTGTCGAGGCGAGGCCTGTCTGATCAGATACGCAGACGATTTTGTCTGCGCCTTTGAAGAGCAGAAGGAGGCCGAACGTTTCTACAAGGCACTGGGCCAACGGCTGCAGAAGTTCGGGCTGGAGTTGGCAGCGGAGAAAACGCGGGTCATAGCTTTCAGCAAACACCTGCCTGCTGGCAAGGAGAGCTTCGATTTTCTCGGCTTCGAGTTTCGGTGGGGAAAGGACCGTGCAGGGAAGGCGCATCTAAAGCGGCGGACTGCCCGGCAGAAACTACAAAGCTCACTGAAACGCTTCACGGCGTGGTGTAAGGGAAATCGGCATCTGAGGCAAAAGGCACGGTTCGCGGAGTTGAACCGAAAGCTGCGTGGGTACTACAACTACTACGGAGTAATCGGGAACAGTGCCCGCCTCAACGAGTTCTACTACCAGGCCATGACGATACTATTCACCGCTTTGAAGGACGCGTCGGCGATGGCGAGGCCGTATGTCATAGAAATCATAGGTCATGATGCTGAGAGCAATAGCTACCCCATGCACACCTTCTACAACAATGGCATCACCAACCAATGGCGGTCTCATGAACGCTCAACAGGCGTCAGACATGCACAATCGACAGATAGTTCTTCCTGCGAAACGCAAACTCTGTTGGCCGCATGGCGCTGGTGGCTGCCGCCCGCGCTGCTGGCTCTGACGCTGGCGCTCGTTTTCGTTGATCCCTTTGCGGGCGATTGGGACGCGCTCGATTACACAGTGTTGGCCGTGCAGGGGCGTCCCTCTTCGATGATCCTGGGACGCACGCTATTCATCTATGCCAATCATGTGCTCTGGCGCATAGCGCACGCGCTCTTCGCCTTGCCGCCGGAGAAAGCGTATTTGCTTTTCAAATACGCCGTCGTTGTTCAGAGTCCTCTAGCCGTTATCGCCTGGTGGTGGCTCGCGCGTGATCTGACAAACTCTGTACGAGCGGCAACTTTGGCGGCGTTGTTGCTGGCGCTGTCTCCCTTCTACATCATTTACAGCGGACAGGTGATGACGGAGATTCCGTCGCTGCTACTCTTGGCTGTTGCGCTCACGATTCATCTAAAGGGTTTGCGCAGCAGACGTGTGGCGCTGGTCCTGGCGGGAGCGGCATTGCTTGGGCTGGGCGTCAACGTGCGCGAAGCGGCGCTGCTTTTTGCGCCCTGGCTCGTTTTTGCGCCGCTTGCCTGCGGCTGGAAGTTGAGGCCGCGCGAAATGTCAGTGACGGGGCTGGCCTGCCTCGTCTTTGTCGTATGCGCATTCGGTCCGTTTGTTTTTCTGCTCTGGTCGAACGCCGCGAATTTTCGCTGGGCGTGGCACGGCTGGATTGAATCTTCGCGCATGGAATCAGCGCGGCATCCGGTCAGCATCGGCAACATGCTGCCCTTGCTCCGTTACTTCTTCATCGCCGCGCCGCTCGTTTTTGTCGCGTTTCCCCTTGCGGCTATCAGAGAGTGGAAGCAGCGTGGACTGTCGCCATTGCTTGCCCTTGCAATCATCGGGTTGGCTGCAAATTTGTCACTGACCTTTCATTACAGCGTAGCCATCAACTGGCGCTATGTGTTGACGGGCATGCCGGCGCTAACACCGCTCGTGGCAAACCACTTTCTCCAGTCCCAAACACCGAAGCTGAAAAGCGCGCAGCGGGCATTCGCCAGCATCGTGCTGAGCATTCTATTCATAGCTGTGATCGCCGGCCTTTTCTCCTGGCCAATGGGTCGTGCGTATGTTGCGGAACGCGCGCTGGCTAGAGATTACCGCGCGCGATTGGCGCTAGCGCCGCGCGATGCAGTAATGATCTCCGGCACGCAAACGGTCGCGGTTACCTACTGGCGCGGGCTTGGCGCGGGCGAATGGGATGTGATTGGATCGGGCGGCGCCTGGCCCGGCGCAAAACTCGCTGCGGTAATTGCAACAGCTCTGACGGATGGCCGCCGCGTTTTCCTGGACGCAGACCAGCGCTGGTGGCTGCCTGCTGGATGGCAATGCCAGGAGACAGTTGAACTGGTGGGTATCGAATCGCGTTTTCGTTTCCACCGCATCTCTGACACGATCTACGAGATCAGGCCGCTGCATGACGGAACTGCTCTCGACCAACCGCATCTCAGCCGTTTGTTGCCATCAAAGAGAGTAACCTGATCGAAGAGTTACCAGGCCGGGGAGTTGAAACTTCTCAGCGCGTATTAAAAAGGTGGAGAAAGCCGGAGCTATGTCGCTCAAGTATTTGAAAGAAGCGGTCGCCGTGGGTGACACGGAAAAGTTGATCCGGTACGTGCGGCTGCATTTAGGTGACGGTAATGAAGCGGCGGGCCGCAAGGAGATTGACAAGGCATGGATTGAAGCGCTCAAGCCGCTGCTCGACGTGCCGCCCACAAACCGCGAATTTGTTTTAAAAACATTAGCCGAGAAAGATACGGCCACGCTGGCCCATCTCTTTTTCCACCTCCATTTCTACTTTGTACAACGTTCTGGGGAATGGATTCATGACGGCCAACTCTAACGACGCGCCCCAACTACGTCCCGGTCTCTGGACCACCATCAACGAGCGGTATCCAGGTGTGATGATCACGAAGGATGACTTCATTCCCTTGGCTCATCTGAAAAAATCTCTGTCGGAAGCGCGTTTGACCTTCATCAGTTCCGCAGGTGTTCAGCCCAAGAAGACGATGCCGTTCGACGTGGTTCATCCGGTCGGCGATTATAGTTTCCGCCGTGTCCCCTCTTCATCTGCGCCCTCCGATCTGGAGATACATCAGATCAAGTATCCGACTAACGGGGCGGCGCGAGATCTGAACGTGATCTTTCCCATCGAGAGGTTGCAGGAATTGGCAGCAGAGGGCGTGATCGAAGGGTTGACGCCAAACTTCTTTTCGTTCATCGGCTATCAAATGGATCCACCGACTTTTGAGGAAACCCTGGCCGAAGAGCTAGCCGATGCGGTTGTCGCCGAAGGCGCGGACATGGCGCTCTTATGTCCCGCTTGACCGATATGACACCAGTCGGTCGCGCTCGTGCAGCGCGCTATTGAAAGCAAAGGCATTCCCACGGTTTCGCTCACGGTAGCTCTGGATGTGACGGAGCATTCAAAGCCGCCGCGCGCTGTGTTCGTGCCTTTTATGATGGGACATCATTTTGGCGTGCCGTTTCACCGCGGTTTGCAGCGGCAGATCATCTTCGAGGCGTTGGATCACTTAGTGAAGGCCCAACAGAGCGGTGAAGTGCGCCATGTCCCTGTAACGTGGGCGCAGGCGCGGCAGCAGGGCGTCGCCATCGAGGAAGCGCTTGGATTGCGAACATGAACTTAAAGGAGAGCTTGATGACGGGGCCGGTGAAAGTTGGAATTATTCAGGCGAGTTCGGTCTATATGGATCTTGAGGCGAGCCTGAAGAAAGCAGTTCAGCTCATCGAGCAAGCTGCGAAGGAAGGCGCCGCGCTGGTGGCTTTCGGAGAAACTTGGCTGCCGGGTTACCCCGCGTGGCTCGATTACTGTCCTGAAACAGCGCTGTGGAATCACCAACCAACGAAAGAGGTCTTCTCGCGGCTTCGTCAAAACAGCGTGGTGGTGCCGGGCAAAGAAACAAAGGCGCTCGGCGAAGTTGCTGCCGATCGTGGATTGGTTATCGTCATCGGAGTCAATGAGAAAGTCGAAAGCGGGCCGGGGAACGGAACGCTATACAACAGTCTGTTGACGTTCGACGCTGATGGTAAGCTCATTAATCATCATCGTAAACTCGTTCCAACATACACGGAGCGTTTGGTATGGGGGCAAGGCGACAGCTCGGGGCTAAAGGCTATGCAAACATCGGTCGGTCGCGTCGGCGGCCTGGTCTGCTGGGAACACTGGATGCCGCTGGCGCGGCAGGCGCTGCACGTCTCCGGCGAGCACATCCACGTCGCTGTCTGGCCGACGGTGCAAGAGATGCACCAGATAGCCAGCCGTCACTATGCGTTTGAAGCAAGGTGTTTCGTCCTGGCCGCCGGTCTCATCATGCGCGTCAGAGACTTGCCCGACGATCTTTCAAGACCCGCTGAACTAACCGATAAACCCGATGCCTTGCTGTTGCATGGAGGAAGCTGTGTCATCGGCCCTGACGGGCGCTACGTCATCGAACCTGTTTTCAATGAAGAAACCATTTTGCTTGCGACGCTCGATCTAACAGAGATAGATAAAGAGAAGATGACGCTCGACGTGGCAGGGCATTACGATCGCCCGGACGTGTTCGACCTCAAACTGCGTAAAAGCTCCCGTAGTGAGCAAGAGGTAGGATAAATCATGGCGTGGATCAAAGTGATTCGAGAAGAGGAAGCTGGCGGCGAGTTAAAGCAATTATATGACCGGATGATAGAGCCCTGGGGCGGCGTGGACAACATTCTCAAAATTCACAGCTTGAACCCGCCCTCGCTGCGCGCGCATTTCGAGCTCTATAAGACCCTTATGAGCAGTTCATGGGGTCTCAGCCGCGTTCAGCGCGAAATGATCGCCGTGGTGGTCTCCGCTGCCAATCGTTGCCACTATTGAATCCGACATCACGCGGAGGGTCTCCGTCGCTTAACCAAAGATGATGCGCTGGTTGTACAACTGCAGAGCGATTTTCGAGCGGCACAAATCTCTGAAAGAGATTGCGCGATGCTGGAGTACGCTGTAAAACTCACGCTTGAACCTTGGGAGCTGTCAAAAGCGTACGTCGAAAGACTGCAACAACATGCTTTTACTGATAGGAGATATTAGACATCAACCAGATCACCGGCTATTTTGCTTTCGTCAATCGCCTCGCCGATGGCTTGGGTGTGGAGTTGGAAACCTTTTGGGACTCCGCTCCTGTAGATGAGGGGACGAACATCACGACATCTCATGAAGAGCGCTTATCCAATTCTTGATCCCCACGCGCCGTCGTATGCTCCGCGCAGCTCCTGCGGGCTTGCCATGATGATTAAAGCTCCGCGGGCGGGAGCTAGCAAGACGCGCCTCGTGCCGCCGCTTGCGCCTCACGAAGCAGCCGCCTTGAGCGTCTGCTTTCTGCGCGACACGGCGGCCAACATCGCTGGAATTAGCGCCCTGGGAGGCGCAGAGG
>JBPCIQ010000271.1:0-7931 GCA_051006135.1 Pyrinomonadaceae bacterium
GAGCTAGAGCGACTTGGTTACCAGGCGCGCCAGACACCGCAGCGGCTTTCCCTAAATCTGATAGAGAAGAATTCAAATGTCACAAAGAACACGCACACGCGCTTCGAGCGCGAATAACGATAACGAAGCTAGTGAAGAGAACGGCGGCGCAACAGTAGCCACCGCCGATGCTCCGGAAAAAGAGGGCAGAGACGGCCGGGAGCATCAGGAAGCTTTCTTGAACCTGGCTGACCTCAAGGAGATGTCTATCTCCAAGCTTACCTCTATTGCGAAGGGCATGGACGTTCCGGGAGCTACCGGCATGCGCAAGCAGGAACTGATTTTCAAGGTGCTTGCCGCGCAAACTGAGAAGAGCGGTCTCATCTTTTCCGAGGGAGTTTTAGAGACGTTGCCTGACGGCTTCGGTTTTCTACGGGCACCTGAATACAACTACCTTCCAGGCCCGGACGATATCTATGTTTCACCGTCGCAGATTCGTAAGTTTGACTTGCGCACAGGCGACACAGTGAGCGGCCAGATTCGGCCACCGAAGGAGGGGGAACGTTACTTTGCGCTCATCAAGGTTGAGGCCATCAACTTTGAATCGCCCGATCAAGCGCGCGAGAAAGTCTTCTTCGACAATCTGACACCCCTTTATCCGGACGAGATGCTGCGAATGGAAGTAACTCCGGAGAACCTGTCCGCGCGCGTCATTGACCTCGTCACCCCACTCGGCAAGGGCCAGCGTGGACTGATTGTGGCTCCTCCGCGTACCGGCAAAACGATGCTGCTGCAGACTATTGCGAATTCAGTTACGCAAAACCATCCGGAAGTGACGCTCATCGTTCTGCTGATCGATGAGCGACCCGAGGAGGTGACGGATATGCAGCGGTCCGTCAACGGCGAAGTCATCTCATCGACATTCGATGAACCTCCAACTCGCCACGTGCAAGTTGCCGACATGGTGATTGAAAAAGCAAAACGGTTGGTGGAGCACAAGCGCGACGTCGTGATTCTGCTTGATTCGATCACGCGTCTGGCGCGGGCTCATAATGCCGTCGTACCACCAAGCGGCAAGATTCTTTCCGGCGGTATTGATTCCAACGCCCTGCAGCGCCCGAAGCGCTTCTTTGGCGCCGCGCGCAACATCGAGGAAGGCGGGTCGTTGACCATTATTGCCACAGCCTTGATCGATACAGGTTCACGCATGGACGACGTCATTTTTGAAGAGTTCAAGGGTACGGGTAACTCCGAGATCCATCTGGACCGCAGACTAAGTGACAAGCGGCTTTTTCCCGCTATCGACTTGCAACGTTCCGGGACACGCAAGGAAGAGTTGCTGCTGAGCAAAGAAGATCTTGCCAGAATTTGGGTGATGCGCCGCGTTCTGAATCCCCTTTCGCCCGTGGAGCAAATGGAAGTCGTGCTCGAACGTCTCGAGAAGGCGAAGTCAAACGCCGAATTCCTCGCTTCAATGCAAAGCTAGAAAAGGCATTGACGATTTCCGATTGCCAAATGCCGATTGGATTTTCCCGCGGAAAGAGCTTAGGTCATTAGCGCCCGCCGTACTGACCGGGCGATCAGCCATCCAATTGGCATTTGGCAATCGGAAATCGGCAATCTCCTTTCATCCTTCCGCCTTCATCCTTGCTTTTATGCGCGTAGCAATTCTCTCCTCCGAGGTTGTGCCCTTCGCTAAAGCAGGTGGACTCGCTGATGTCGCGGGGGCTCTTCCCAAAGCTTTGCGGAAACACGGCACCGACGCCATCGTGGTCCTGCCTTGCTACGATCAGATCGACCGCGGTTTTCTGAGCAATAAGATCATTGAGAATGTGCCAGTGGAATGGCGCGGCGAAATAAGACCAACGCGAGTCTGGCAAAGTGATGCGTCCGGAGCGCCGGCCTACCTTATTGAAGCACCGGAGTACTTTTCCCGCGCTGGAATTTATGGCCACGGGGACGATCATGAGCGCTTCGCTTTCTTTTCGCGGGCAGCGCTTGCGCTATTGAAGCACCTGAAGTGGCAGCCGCACATCATTCACGCCAATGATTGGCCTTGCGGATTTGCCGCGATCGAACTGCGGGCGCGCCGCCGCCACGATCCTTTCTTCCAGCACACCCGCACGCTTTTCTCAATTCACAACCTGGCTTACCAGGGTTCCTTCGACGCGCGTGACCTCTGGTGGCTTGGTTTCGGCGATCCATTTGACCGCGACGACTTCATGTTAAATGGCGTTGCGTCAGCGCTGAAAGCCGGATTGGTCGCGGCCGATGCACTTTCGACCGTTAGCCGTCGTTACGCCGAGGAAATTCAAACGCCTGAGCAGGGTTATGGACTTGATTGGTTGCTGCGCGACCGTCGCGACCGGTTGATGGGCCTCACGAATGGCGTTGATTACGAGGTCTGGAATCCGGAAACCGATCCGCATATTGCGAGCAACTTTTCCTCCAAAGATCTCTCGGGCAAGCGCGAGTGTAAACGCGATTTACTGCGCCGATTTGGACTGCCGCAGGATGATAGCCGCCCCATTATCGCGACAATCTCGCGTCTGGTGCCGCAGAAGGGTTACGATCTAATTACGCAAATCGCTGACCTGATACTGCAGACGGGGGCGATTTTTATTGCTCTCGGAGCTGGCGACCGGGAATATGAGGACTTCCTGCAGCAGTGGCATGATCGCGCCCCGCAGCAAGTCGCTATCTTCAAGGGCTACGCAGGCGAGCCGTTGGCACATCAAATCGAAGCAGGGGCCGATGTATTTCTCATGCCTTCGCTTTACGAACCGTGTGGGCTTAACCAGATGTACAGCATGCGTTACGGCACCGTGCCTGTGGTACGTGCCACCGGTGGACTTGACGACACGATTGAAGACTTTCACCCGACGCGAGGAACAGGCAATGGTTTCAAGTTCCAGGACTACAACAGCGCCGCGCTATTTGGTAAAATAAGCCAAGCCCTCTACGTTTATGGAATGCCACAGGCCTGGCGGCAAATTCAGAGAAACGGGATGGCGATGGATAATTCGTGGTCAGCGGCCGCACAGAGATATGTTCAGCTTTACCAGGAGATCATTAAGCTTAGAAAGCTTTAAAAATCCAATAATTACAGCCAAATGGTCGGCGAGTTGCTCTCCGATTGATGCGGCTTAACCAGGTTCGAACGAAAGAAGGAGATTTTCGATGAGTGAGCATGTAGCCGAAGTTAGCGATAGCAGTTTTGAAAAAGACGTTTTGCAATCTGACAGGCCGGTGCTTGTGGATTTCTGGGCAGCGTGGTGCGCCCCCTGCCGGATGCTGGCCCCGACAGTTGAAGCAGTGGCGGAGAAGTACGCCACCAACGCGAGAGTGGTTAAGTTAAATGTTGACGACAATCCTTCCATCTCTCAGCGTTATGGTATCAAGGGGATTCCGACACTCATTCTCTTTAAGGGTGGCAAGGAAGAGGAACGGGTTGTCGGTGCAACGTCGAAAGAGGCAATTTCCCGTATGATTGACAAGCACGTTAGCGGCGCCGCCGCAGTGTAAACCCTTCTTTGGATTTGTGGCGCGGAGTTGTTCGATGAGATAATCCGCGCCACTTTCGTGTTTGGTATCACAGAATTAATTCTCTGAATTAACAAAGGCGGGGTCGCCAAGCGAGCAGCCCGCTTGGGTGCTGGATAGCCACTCAATGAAATCACTGCGTGCGGCAGCAATTGCGAGACAGCACTCTTTTGAAGAGCGACTGGCCGAAAGGCTTCGTTGCCGCAAAATTGAGGATGCGAAGCTACGCGCTCGCCAGGCCCAGGGAAAGATTCGCCGGCTAATAAACACTAACTTTCGAAAGCAGGAGATGATTGCAGCTCTGGCCCTGCGACGTGGCGATTGCAATCGTTGCGGTGCTTGTTGCGAGTTGCTTTTCAAGTGTCCTTTCCTGAAGAAGCAGTCTGACGGATCAAGCCTCTGCGGCATTTACGATAACCGGCCCAACTCCTGCCGTCTTTTCCCGATCGAAAAACGAGATATAGAGGAATTGCGAGGCAGCTGCAGTTACTACTTCATCGAGAAACCGAGCAGGCTGGGAAAAGCTAGCTGAAGAAGTTGTCAGTTGTCCGTGGTCAGTTGTCCGTAGTTAGCAACTGACTACTGACTACTGACAACGTACTACCGACCAATGTCAAAAATCATTGTCGTCATCGGTGCCCAGTGGGGAGACGAAGGCAAAGGGAAGATCGTCGACCTTTTGGCGGAGCGCTTCGACATTGTCGTCCGCTACCAGGGTGGACATAACGCCGGACATTCCGTCCAAGTGGGTGATCGTTCTTTCGTGCTGCACCTGCTTCCTTCAGGCATTGTGCACGCTGGCAAAATCTGCGTGCTGGGCAACGGCATGGTAATAGATCCCAAGGCCTTCTTCGAAGAGGCCGACCGCCTGATGGCCCAGGGCATTGAAGTGTCTCCCGAACGCGTAAAGATCAGCTCCCGCGCTCATCTGATACTTCCGTACCACCGGGCACTCGATCACACGAGCGAAGAGCGCCTGGGTAACGAGAGAGTAGGCACAACGCTGCGTGGTATTGGCCCGGCGTATGAAGATAAAGCAGGCCGGCGAGGTATCCGCACTGCCGATGCCCTCGTGCCGGAAGTGTTGCGCTCGCGCATCGAACGCAATCTCGAAGACGCCAACAGGATCATTCTCGCTTATGGGGGCGAGACACTTGATGCCGATGAGATCTTCGCCGAGATGTCACGCCTTACGGAGCGCCTCGGCGCCTTCATCGGTGACACAACACAATATCTAAATGCAGCCGCCGCCGCGGGGCGTTCGATACTTCTCGAAGGTGCCCAGGCTACGCTGCTGGACGTCGATCACGGGACGTATCCCTTCGTCACTTCCTCAAACACAACCGCAGGTGGCGCGATTATCGGTACAGGCCTGGCGCCACATCGACTCACAGGAGTGCTTGGAATTGTACGCACGTACACGACACGAGTGGGCGAAGGTCCATTCCCTACCGAGATGCTCAAAGGCGAGGCTGAACTGGGCCAGTTGATCCGTGAGCGCGGCCGCGAATATGGCGCCTCGACCGGCCGGCCACGTCGCTGCGGCTGGTTCGACGCCTTCGCGACACGTTATGCCGCCGAGATTAATGGCTTCACGTCCGTGGCGCTTACTAAGCTCGATGTGCTCGACGAGCTAGATCAGATCAAAGTCTGCACTGGTTATAACCTGGATGGCCGGGCCTGCGACTCCCTGCCGGCTGTCTCACAGGATCTGCGTCGTATTGAACCCGTCTATGCCACACTGCCCGGCTGGAAAAGCTCGACCGTAGGAACGACCGAAATGAATTCCCTGCCCGCCAACGCGCGTCGTTACGTAGAATTTCTCTCGCAACAGATTGGCGTCGAGATTGGACTTGTCTCGACCGGTCCGGAACGCACTCAAACAATCATCGTCCACGACTCCGCCCTCGGTCGTTGGCTGGCTGAGTAGTCCAACGTCCAATGTCCAACGTCCAAAGTCCAATGTCCAAAGTCCAATGTCCAAAGTCCAAAGTCCAATGTCCCCCAGTGAAAGGCGCAAAGTTCAAAGCTCAAAGTTCTGTTGACTTTGGACATTGTACTTTGGACTTTGGACTTTCTGTTCGCTAGAATGCCATCCTTCCGGTTTTTTGTGGGCCGATAGCTCAGTCGGTAGAGCAACTGGCTTTTAACCAGTGGGTCGCAGGTTCGAGTCCTGCTCGGCTCACCACTTCTAAGTGGTTGATTATAGGCGGCTTATGGGTATTTTGCCAAGCGGTGGTCTTGGGCATAAATGGGGAATCCCCTTTAGCAATTCCCTTTAGCTGATTTTTTCAGCATCGGAATCCGGCTATTTTGCAAACTTAATGCTCTACAACGTTCTCACCTGTGGCAAACGGTTGAGTTTGACGCTTTGCGTGTTTTGTATAGCGTTGTTCTTCACAATCTTCAGTCCGTCATCAATCACACAAAGTAGCGCCGTTGAGATGGATACCGGCCAAGAAGCACCACAAACCAACGATAGATTCTCAACCGCGCTTGAATCACAACTCGTATGTAAAAATACGCCGGAGCCTGCACGAGCCATTGGCGCGTTACAAAAAACTGGAATCATAGAACGGCGTTCCTATCTCAATTTTGATTCGGTGAGCTATTTCCGCGTTCGACAACCTTTGAACGTATGGGGTTTTAAGGTCGTTTCCGTCTTTGGATTTGATTTTCATCCGCGAATCTTCGAACGTGGCCCAGGAACTGCTCCGCCTATAACACTGGGTGTAGTAGTACCCGTTTCGGAACGCAATGTTAAAGATAAGTTATCAAGCTTGGGTCTTGAAAATATCGCCATTGGGCGTGCGGCAGAACTAGACATGGATTCGAAGCGTGCTAAATCAACCGTATTGACGGAGATTTCTTGCACCGAAAGGTAAGGCAATCGTAATGTTCAAAAATGCGCCTTTGAACTACCGACCACCACTTCCATTCTGTGTCCTGCTGCTGGCGTTTCTCGTCTGTATCACGGGTAATGCTGCGCATGGACAACAACGCGTCGCCAATTATGCATTTGGGAAAATAGGAACAAAGAACTACGAACACCTCTCGTTCTGGACCGAGAACAACGAAAGGCAAGAGATAACCTACTCGTATGGCGAAGAAGATAAAGAAATCAAATTAAGTTATCAGGGTGTCGACACGTTCAAAGGCGAACCGTGTTTCAAGGTGGAGTTTTCTAACGGCAAGCTGCTCTACGTAATACCTAAGAGAATGTCTTTGCGGGTCGTTGACAGCGACGGCCAATATAATAAGTTGTTCCGGTGGGAGTATGAAGGGCCAAGAAATGGTATCGGAACGTTTTGTAGTGTTTGTGCTGAGGATGAGCGAGAAGCGATGCGTTTAATCCGCCGATTCTTCTTAAAGTAATTAGAACGAAAGAACTGTTTAAGCTTAATGCTGGAACCACCATATCTACACATCGAAAGTTCATTTAATGAATTCGTCAAGGGGTTCGATGGTGAGCTTGTAAGTGCATTGCTACCACCTAACCCGTTAGACAACGCTGATTATCTTTTCCGAAACGATAACGTAGTCGCGGAACTAAAGTGCTTAGAGAGACATTCTTGAACAAGATGATTTTAAAACGAAGCTTAATGCTCTGTATGACAGATGGATGCGAAAGGGTTTGATTGGCGTCGTCTGGGGAACCGTGAAAATTGATAGCGCAACACTTCCGATTGAGTGTCAGCGAGAACTTTATAGCTTGATTAAAAAACCTATTGAGCGCTCCATCAAAAAGCTAACAAACAAATCAAGCAGACGAAAACGGATTTTAATTCACCGACCGCTTCTGGTTTCGCTCTGGAAGACTAAGTTCACTTCTCACGCCGATCTTCAATAGTGACTCAACCTGACTAGCGCGGTGTCTCTTCAGGTCTTCGACGAGTCCGGGCAGTAACCTCACGACGCGCCGCGAGTTTCGCGTCCTTGGCTTGTCAAAGTAGTGGCCGCCCCCTTTGCGCAGGCGAAAGCTTTCGCTTGGGCGACAGCCTGTAAGCAGGTTGAAGATGAAAACTATCCCCAGCTTCTCATTGCGCGCAGCTGCAATCAGTCGTCTGGCCTCGTCCGCGCTGAGTGACTGCGTCTCGCGATGTTCCAGGCGCGGCAAATCGGCTGTAGCTGTTTTACCCGGAATAGATCGCATTCTTATTATCAAGAAGGACTGTCTTGTTTTCGTTAGTGGAGACTTTATAATTCCAAACAGCATAACCACCACGAGTTTCAGTTACGCCGTAAATGTAATAGTTGCCTCGGGCACACTCTCAAAACGTCGCCTTACCTTCAAAATCGGTGGTTACTGTTTTGACAATCGCCACATATTTCTAGCGTAAGCCGGATACGGCGGAGTCGTGATAAGCGATAATCAAACCGTATCCGGCGCGATGTTCGGGTTGTTGTTT
>JBPCIQ010000272.1:0-20500 GCA_051006135.1 Pyrinomonadaceae bacterium
GTGTTTGCAGCGCGGTCGCAAACTTTAATAGATCTTCCACCGTTGAGTAGCCACCGCCAGCGGAGGTTCCGCGGTAGGGCAGCGTGTCAGTGTTGGGCTGTAAGCCACCGCTACCAACTCGCGTGTAGCCAATGCTTCGATCGGCCACCGCATGCTCCTCTGGTTCGGAAGCGGTTCCACTCATTCCCGCTGGCTTGTAGATGTGATCACGAACGTAGTCGTAATAACTCTGGCCATTCACTTTCTCTATTAACACACCGAGCAGAAGAAAACCGTAGTTGCTGTACTGCCAGGACTGCCTGGCTCGAACTCCGGTGCGCGATTACCATATAGCTTTACGTAATCCTGCAAAGTTCTTAATTCAAGACGATTCTTGTCGAACTCAGGACCGAAAATGTCACCCGTGCCTCCGGTGTGCGACAACAATTGTGCGATTGTTACCTTTGAAGCAACGTCTTTATTCGGATAGTCGGTCAGGTAGTTGCCGAAGGGTGCTTTGAGATCGAGTTTGCCATTTTGCACCAATTGAAGGGTAGCAACCGCGGTGAACATTTTGTTCATTGATCCGAGTCGAAAGCGCGTCTTCAAAGTGTTCGCAGTTTTCTTTTCTCGATCTGTTCAGACCATACGCCTGAGCAAAAACAGTCTTGCCATTTCTTGCGACCAAGGCCGCACCCGAAAAACGATCATCAGCAGCCTCATCCAGCTTCTTTCGTACGGCCGTAATCAGTTCGCTCTCGCTCAGGTGACGAAGAGCGAATTCCGACGGTCGCGCGGTCCCTTGCAAAGCGAGTCTGGTAATCTGGTGTTGCTCACCGGCGTCGACCTCAACCGTAAAACGAACAAACTCATCCGAAGCGCGCTCCTGGACCAGAGCTACGATCTTAGTGGGTGTCGACTCCTCGACTTTCTTTACGTCGAAGCCGCCGGACATCGCTCGCAACCCTATTTCGCGATCAGCACGCTCCAGGCGAGTGGGGGCATTCTTGCGCAGGAACTCCTTATGTTTTTCGGCGTCTCCCGCATTGAAAACCTCCAACCAGGCTTTTGCCTGATTGCCGGCAGGTGTATCGGCGAACGGTGTTTGCGCAAGGCAGGCTTGAGCGATGAATAATAGAACTGCGGCGGTTAATAGCGGATAGTTTCTGTGCTCCATGAGTTTACTCTCGGTTTATGCATGACACAGAAAACCACAATGAATGATGAAGATGCAATAGTCAGTACGACCTGGGATGTGGGGAGGATAAGAACTTGATTTAACACTCATTCCTGAGCGCTGTGGTTGGATCTAATCCGGCGGCGCTTGAGCTGGAAGCCATGAAGCAATGACGGCGCAACGCCGTACGGGAAGATACCAGAATAATCTTTACGGTTTAGCTGCATTCGACTGCGCTTCGGCGGGAAAGTAATAGACGCGCAGGATCTTGCCGTCCCGGAACTCGTATACCGATAAACTACTCTGCGACTTTGGTCCTTGTTTACCGGTCCAGCTGGCGCGCTCCATCGCGGCAGCGCGATTTCCTGCCGTCTGCACCCACTCCAGCGATGACTTGCATGAAGCGCAACTCCGAAAGTAGCGCGTCATGCTCTCGCGCAATGCAGCTTTTCCATTCGTGTTAACCGTTAACTTTTCGCCGTCAATGTGCAGCCACTGAATATTGTCGTCTACAAGGCTCAGCATCCGGTCGATGTCGCGGGAGTTGAATGCCTCAACAAATTCTCGAACTCGCTTCTCATGTTCGCCCTCGGAAACACGCGGGCTTCCGGAAAAACGCGTAGCGGCTGAAACCAACATTGAAAGGCTGAGGATCAGGATGGACAGGTTGAAGCTAGTGTTTGTGAGTGATTGTTTCACTTGGTTTCTCCGAGTTGTTCTCGCGATTTAGTCGCGTTGCGCTTTTCCATTCCAAGCCAGACTGACTTTTGGGCTAACGCCTGGGAGCGATGTAGCTGCGTCTCGCTTTGAGCACAAGTTTGCCTTGCGACTTGTGAATTGACGGTGTCAGATCCAGCTTGAGCTTGCGTGTCGTACCGTCACGTTTCTTGTTGCTCGAAACAAAAGCCATGTTGTAACGGCTGCGAAGGTGATCGATGAGCGTTTGGAATGTGGTGTCGAATTTTGAAAGTTTGTCGGACAGGACTTCGCCGCCGGTTTCGTTGGCGAGCGTGTGAATGTCCATATAGTCGACCCCGCCAACCTTAGTTAAACGAGTCGCGAACTTCATAATTCCATTTTCCAAACGCTGCCTGCTGACTTGTGGAATTAGTCCGCACACCACGCTGCCCGATTCGTAAATTGCGTACGTCGCTGACTTGCCGGATGGGCCACCATAGCAATCATACATGCGCGTGACCGCGCTAATCATGATCACCACGCGACGTCCAACCGGATTGCTGGCCTTCACCATATATTCGGCGGCATCATTCATAACGTTGTTCAGACAATGCGGTGCACGCCTTTGTGTGGCGGAATCCGATGAAGTGCGTTTTCAAGCACTATGCGATTGCGCGTGAACGGCTGCACCAACGTCGACTCAATCTGAAAAGTCATCAAGGCGACCTCGTCTATCGGTTTCAGACGGTCGATGGCTTCGCGAGCTGCGCGATGCAGTTCCTCTCGGAAGGGATCGAGACACCCGCCACGATCGATAAGCACAAGCACCGAGAGTGGCAAACTGTCCTGACTGAAATGAGTGATGTCCTGTTTTGTTTCGTCTTCGAAGATCTGAAAATCTTCTTTTTTCAAACCGTCGACGACCCGGGCTAACTTCTTCTGCAATACCAGCGCATCCACGTTAACGAGATCGACGTCAACCTTTATCACTTCGGGGCTTGGCGACGGAGGCCCGGTCTTACCCGAATCACGCGTTTGCGAGATCGTTGGATGGGAAAAGAGTACAACTGCCAGAACCAGGGGAACGGTCAACAAGAGAGTCAGCAGCAAAGCGGACGTTCTATTTCTCATTTAAGTTTCCTTCCGTCGGTGAGACTGAAGACTGCCCTGCAACGATCCGTTGATGGTGGTTTTTTCTGTCGGGGATGATGCGCAGGACAGATGGCAAGGTTGCCCCCGATTAGGCCAACCCGTCATTTCGACTGTCGCGATCAGCGTTTTCAGCCCGGAAGGCTGGAGGGAAAAATCGGTTCAACGATTTCGCCAAAAAAATCTTGGCTCGCATTTGCGTTCTAACGAGTTTTTTATTGCCTCAATGGTTTTTGTATATTCATTTTTCGCGTGTTTCGATTTTTCCGACAGACTCCTTCGGTGGCTGGTGAATGCAGCAGGCGTCATGCCGCGCTAATAGTTCTCTTTAACCCCTCCGCCAGTTGATGTTTCAGTCGAACACTCGAAGCTTGGGCAGGGCTCAAGAGGATTTTCAATGCGTCAAACTAAGGTCTTGTGAGCGTGAGGCCGGTCACGATGGCCTCGGTGTTATGTGCGAAGCGGATGCCGTACACGCCGTCAGTTGACTTGAGTTTACCTGCAGTTACCAACGCAGACTTGTCGTAGCTCGCGACAACTTTGTTGTTGATGGCGCACTCAACCTTGTCACCCCTCACTGAAATCGCAATCTCCTGGGTTACCGGTTCTCCCACGCCAGCCGCCTTGTTCACAGCAGGATCCGCACTAGGACGCGGTCCATTCATTTGAAATGGAGCGGGACCGAAACCGCGAACAATGAAGTTGCCGTTACCATAAGCCGCACAGTACAAGTACCTCTGCTGGTCCGTTCCCAGATCATTACCCGCAATTACCAACCCGTAAGGGTGTGGGTGGCTGTTGATGTTCATGTACTTCGGTTCTTTGAACGTCGCTTTTACTGTGTAGTCTCCGGCCGCTTTGTTAGCTGGATTCCAATACGTCACTGCCGGACCGGTGGTGACGTGCAAAGCATCGCGGTCTTTAGTCAACTTAGCGCTGTTGAAGGTCATCCCGGCTGCCTCCTCTTTGGCGTCGATCTTTCCGGTCCCGCCGGGAACCAAAACTCCGCCACCTGCAACGCTGCGGGAAGTCTCCATCTGCCCACTCGGCTGACCACTTTGGGAGAAGTTCGCTGTTGGGACCAATATGACTGCAAGAAAAGCAAGCGCGAAAACGTAAGTGCGTCGCATGTTTTGAGATCCTCCTGATTGAATTGCTGGACGGATGATAACGCTTGTAGTCGATATTGCGCCATCAAAGATTGACTGAGTCATCTATGTTACGGCTTTGCCACCGGAGTTGGCTTCGCGGGTCGGGCTTTGCCCCGCGGGTCAGTCGGGACTTGTAGGCTGTGCCCCCTGGTTCGGGCTCCGCCCTTCAGACTGGATCAGCAGGCCGAAGGCCGAACCAGGAGCACAGCCCAAACCTAAAGGCGCTTACGGCGGGGCAGAGCCCACGCCGCGAAGCCAACTCCGGCGGCAACGCCGTAACTAGCCCTACTCTTCAATCAGCCCGCGAAGAAGGCTAAAGGATCTCTCACCCGAGACTCCGGCAGAGCCGTCGCGATCGATTCGCCAAAGTTGAGATGCTTGATTTGAAAGAGATGTTCCTGCACGGGATGGCATTGCCTTTCTCTCAACATTGAGATATCAGTTCAGAATAGAGATTCAGATGATGATCGCGATCGTGCATCGAAGGAGAGAGATGTCACAGTCAATGAATGCGCCGGCAGAAATCCGAGTTGAGGAGTGGCTGGTTGACGCTTCTCGAGCTGCTTCCGTCGATGCCGAAATAGACATGCTGGCCGAGGTCTTACGGGGCGTCGTACATGCGGGCGCGGGGGTAAGCTTCTTCACGCCCTTATCCATCGACGATGCTCGCGGGTTCTGGGTGGACAAAGTCTTGCCCCAGGTGCGCGCCGGGCAACGTCGAGTCGTGGTAGCACGTCTTGACGAGCGAAGTGAGTGCGGCGCGCGCATAGTGGGCACAGTGCAACTCGAACTGGAGATGCCGCCCAATCAGCAACACCGGGCGGCAGTCGCAAAACTGTTGGTCGACCCGGCCGCCCGGCGCCGCGGAATTGGAAAAGCGCTGATGATCGCTTTGGAAGAGATTGCCCGATCTGAGAGAAGGACGCTGCTGACCCTCGACACAGTATCTGGCAGCAGCGCAGAATTGCTGTACAGATCGCTTGACTTCATAGCGGCAGGCGTCATTCCACGCTATGCACGCGGTGCGCTGACACCCGGGCTCGAGAGCACGACGATCATGTACAAGGAACTCACGCCAGCCGATGGTGCACTCGACTCGGTAGGAGGAAGGATCTTGTGAGGGTCGCCGCCTATACGGCGGCTCGACGATCGTCGGTACGTCCCGCCAGCGCCGAAAAGCTCAGACTGGGCATTGACTCGCCATGCGAATTGGGATAGAAGGTCCCTACCAATCCACCTATCGAAAGGAAACTACTATGAGAAGGATTCTTATCATCGCCGCGCTCTGCCTGTGCGTGAGCTCCGCGTCCGCGCAGGAACCGACGCCGACGCAGCCCGCGGCCCCTGACGCGAAGCAGGCCGAGCGCGACCGGAAGGAGCGAGAGAAGCAGGAAGCGAAGGCCGCCAACGACAAGGCCAAGCAGGACGCCAAGGCGGCGAAAGAGATGGAGCGGAAAGCCGAAGAGGACGCGAAGGCCGCCACAAGCCAGCCGGCAGGTGAGAAGGTGGGTCTCGGCAACGCCGAACGGGAGTTGACCGAACTCGACCAGGGGTGGACGCAGGCCGGCGTCCGCGGTGACGCCTCCATCCTCGAGCGCGTCCTGGCCGACGACTACAGCGCCACCAACGCCCTCGGCAAGATGGTCACCAAGGCGGAGGCCATCGCCGACTTGAAGTCCGGCACTTCTAAGCTCGACTCCAACACCGCCGATAACTACAGCGTCCGGGTGTTCGGGGACACGGCCGTGATGACGCACGACGGCGCGAGGACGGGCCAGCGCGAGGGCAAAGCCTTCTCCGAGCGTTACCGCAGCCTGCACGTCTTCGTGAAGCGGGGCGGGAAGTGGCAGGTGGTCGCCTCGCAGAATATGACACTGCCTCAGCAGTGAGCACGATCCACTAGCCAGACTGTTACATTAAGACAGACCGACACCGAAGCGCGTGAGAGGTTGACGGCCGCGCTTTCGTGCGGAGTGGTTTGTTTTGATAGTGGCTCCCTCGCTAAGGTCGGCGGCGCCGCTGCGGTGCTTGCCGCGCTTCCCCCCGGCGGCTGATTGTGTGATCGTTTTTTGCGCCTTTGATGTTCTGCACCTCGACGGTCAGGATCTCACTCCAACTTCCCTCATCTCACGAACGGCCGACCTGAAGAAAGTTCTACTAAGGCGCGGCGTCGGCAGAGTCTGCTACACCGCTCATGTTGTAGGCGAGGCAAAGCCCTTTCGCTGAACTTGAACGGAGAAAGTCTAAGGGTATGGTAGCAAAGAGGGTGGCACCCGTTATCTAGGCGGACGGTCGCGCGCATGACTTAATCGCCATGAGGAGCGGTTGAGTTCGGCAACGAGTGTGCGTTTGACCTCGCCGGTGAGTCCAATTTGGCTTTTGAAACCCTACCATCACTGTGTAAAGGTTGTGGCCACCACCATTTCCCGGATAGCCTGCCAGGCCCGCTCGGCCTCATCGCCGAAGAGCACCAATTCATTCTGGCGTTCGTCCAGATCCAGCCCTAGCCGAGATTTTATCTCGCGTTCGCCGGGACGGAAATGCGCACTGGTGATGTGATCTATATGGACCACAATCCTTCCGCCTTCGGGGTGAGCGACCTCGATGAATTTCATCTCATTGACTCCAAGAAAGAAAAACCATGTCTTTATCGGCGGCCGGAGAGTCTGTGTGAGGCATTCCCGACATGAATATGGGGGCCAGTAGCCACTCGCGGAATTGGACCTCGAAATGCCAGGTAGGGTATGCCTTCATTCCTCAGAAAGCTAATCAATGTTCTACCCTCCGGGCTGTCCGGATGCAGTGAAACATCCATCCCATTCCGATGATCAAGTCCCCAGCGAGTGTGCAGGTATGACTGGCCGAAAGCACCAAGAGGCAAACCTCGACCAAATCTGTCCCGGAAGAAGCTCTCGACTCTGGCCGAGTCCGAGATGCTCCAGGTGCTCGACCCGAGTGAGGGATTGGTAAGCGAGATCGCTTTAGTGGCTGAGACTCTTTCCACGCGTGCTACGCTCGCTCGCTCAAGAAATGTCGAAACATTGCCCCGCTTGTACCAGAAGCCGTCGGCGAGCTCCATAACCTCATCTACCTGAATTCGCCTTCCACCGACCAGATGAACCCAGACAGTCGACTCCTCAGGCAATCCCGCCGCTGTGGTCCTAGTTCCACTGGTTTCCGCAGCGTCACTCGGTGGGTTTGGCTGGGCACTGCCGACGCCCTGAGGTCCGACCCTCTCACCCGTTTGACTCCAGCCGGAAGAAAAAGCTCCAGCGACCATTAGCACGGCGGTAAAGAACATTGTAATTGGTCGCATTTGGTTAACCTGAAAGTACTACTACGCGCAAATGACCCCGATAACACGAAACTTGAGTAATGTTCTCAAATGAATTTACAGGCCTTTTCTGCAGCTTCGCTTGATTTCGTGGATCGCGTCTTTGCCAAGGTAAGGCGATTTACGACATATCACGAAACTCAAAAGCCCTTTTCTCTCCTGAGGAAGGCGGCCAGCATGGTTGACCAGGTGTACGTTATTTTGCCGGACCTTAACTAGCCCTTCGGCGCGAAGTAGCCGATCCTCGTTTGCGGCCGGTAAGTGGAGTTCGTCGTCTCCACTCTGACGCGACGGAAGCCTCCATCGCGAGTTTTGTTTAGCGGCGTGAAATAAAGAGCATACTGCTGGCGCAACTCGTCGGCTACCTCGGCATACGTAGCTTCCAGCGCCTGAAAGCTTCGCGGCTTATATAACCGGCCCCCGCTTGCCGATGTGAGCTGTGCCAGACTCTGTTCGCTCTGATCCAGCACACGCAATCCCTCACGCAGGTCGTCAATCCGTAGCTGGTTAAAACGCACAGTTGATTCTGATCCGTTAAGCAATGAGTCGAGCTCCGCGAGCTTGGTAGCACGAGCAATCTCAGAATTGCTCACAACATATACTACGACCTGTGCTTCGAGGAGGGCTTTGAAAGCACTTTCGAGTGAAGTTCCACGTCCGCTGTCAATGCCATCAGATAAGACAATCACTGCCCGGCGCGATTTGCTCGTGCCAAACTGTTGCTTAGCAGCCAGCAGTAAGGCGTCGTAAAATCGTGTGAACATGCCAGGCTCGATTCGAGTCAGAGCACGGCGGAGTTGAAAGCGACTGCGCGTCCAATCCTGAAGCAACTGAATACGGTCGTCGAATTTAAGGAGACTTACTCGATCATCGGTAGCCAGCCGGGCAGCGAATCCATCTGCGGCTCTCCGGAAGTCGTCAAGACTGCTCGCCACCGAAGACGAGGCATCCACCATCAACACGACGTCCACCGGAACCTGTCTTAAGGCCAGATCACTCAACGGCTGTTCGCGGCCATCTTCGAAAACGCGAAAATCCTCGCGCGTCAGCTCGCTGGCCAATCGGCCGTTTGCGTCGCGAACAGTAACCGGCAGCATCACTTCCGTGGTGTCGACAGAAATGACGTCTCCCGGGTTAATTTCCAGCTCGGCCTTCGGAGACGGTGACGGTACTGGAGGAGGTGCAGGGGGCTCACCCAGAGAATCAAACACGGAGCGAGTGGGCGTAGGCTTGGGCGATGTCTTTGAGCGCTGGGAAGCCGAACGAGTCTTTTGCCTTTGTTCTGACCTTTGCGCCGAAGCGATCAGGGAGCCGGGCGTCCACGGCGCCGTAGAAAGCACAATGCCTGTTAGCAACAGCATTACGGCTAACAGCCACGGGAGAAGCCAACTCCTTGATGTCTGGATTGTCCTATTCTTTCGGTGTGACATTGGAACCGGGTGGGTTTTTTGTGGCGTCCGAGTCGTCGCCCATTGCAGACCTCATCGCTAGCAAAACCTTTTCGCTGACACGATGTCTGCGAAGTTCGTTTAGCTGAGTGGGAGAGAGATCGAATTCGACTGGCGATCGTTCAATGCGCCGGATGATCGTTCCTTCCGAGAAACCCGCCTCAACGAGCTCGATGACCGAAGCGTTTGTCAGGTTGGGTGTTTTTTCTAATTTCGGCGGAGTGTTTGCCTCCGCGGGAGGACGGATAATTCTCACCGTGGCACTTCCGGTAGTTATCGTGTCGCTGGAGATGGAGCCGTTACCGCCGCGGCTGCGCGTTTCCCCTTTTAGGCCGCCGCTGGAGCCGAAGATATCAGCACTCGCCCCATCGCCGGCGGGCGTCTGGCTTTTCGCTGCATCATTTCTACTGCTGTCGGCGCCTGAATTGAAGAAAGGATCTTCGCTCCACGAATCATCCGCCAGCTCCATCCCTTCCTGACGGGAAAGCATGGCTAGAATAACCTTTTCAGTGACCCCACTGCGCTTCAACTCAATCATACGCTCAGGTGACAAATCGAAGCGCGACTGCCGGGCGCTGATGATAGAAATTATGGTCTTTTCTTTAAAACCGGCTTTGACTAACTTCACTACCGAAGCGTTGGTGAGTGGATTGGAGTTAACAGAGGTTTGGCTGCGGGCTGGAAGGCAGCCGATGCTGAAGGCAAGAAGAACGAGGAAAATTCGTCCGACAAAGAGATATTTCATAGCTTACTGCTTTCTGGGTAATCACTGCGACCTGGTGGCGCCGGGGGTCCCATCACTTTTCTCAATGGGCGTTTTCCTGTTGGCCATAGCGCCGGGTAATCCGTTTAACATAGTCACGAGTTTCCCGGTAGGGCGGAACGGCACGGCCATATTTCATGACTGCCCCCTCGCCGGCATTATAACTCGCCAGTACTAGATCCACGCGCCCACCAAACATGGTCATCAGCTCCTTTAAATAGCGCGACCCGCCCATGATGTTTTGCGCCGGATCGAAAGAGTCGCGAACGCCTAATCTTCTGGCCGTACCGGGCATCAACTGCATCAGGCCCCGTGCTCCTTTGGGGCTCACGGCACGCTGACGAAAGTGCGACTCTTGCTCGATCACGAGAAAAACAAGATAAGGATCGAGACCGTAACGCTCGCCATTTGTTCTGATCAATCCATCTAGCCCCGCGTTGCCCGAACTCCAGTCGGAATTTCTCGATCCCCCCGGGATGCCGGGAATCTCCCGTTCAATCCGCGCGATGCGCTCGCGTGCCACAAATACGGAGAGATTACCCCGATTGTACCAGGCGCCGTCAGTAGTCTCCCGCACTTCATCAACTCTAAAGCGCGCACCTCCGTTGAGGTGGATCCAAACGGGAGTGTGCCCTGTTTGCGCAGGTACTGGATTCTGCGCAACCACATCTGCGACCTGAACGGTGCCGGCGGGCTTAGACTCGCTTGCTCTAACTATCGGTTTTACCGAGCTCACCGACTGATGCACACGCTGAGATATCTTGCCCTTGCGAAACCAGGTCTCGTCACCATCTTTCCACACCTCGTCAGCCTCGAAGGAATAGCCATCAGACAGAGTAATAAGAGTGCCGACTATCCTGCCTGCCTCACTGCGGGGGGCCGGAGACTCATCGGGTACTTGAATCTTCATCCCCTTCTTGAGCAGGGTATTCTCGCTTATCCCGTTCAGACGTATAAGCTCGGCGATGGGAACACCGAGGCGCTGCGCAATTTTATTAAGAGTGTCTCCGGTGCGAGCGCTGATGGTGGGGTGCGCAGTGGCAGATGTATCCTGCGCAAAGCCAGAGTTATTTGAGAGAGCACTACTCGCGTCACGTGCGTTAGTCCCAGAAGGAGCCAGGGAAAAGAGTAGAAGACTCAGAGTTATGTGCGTGCCGAGGCGAAGCATAGAAGTTAAAGAGCCACAGATGTAGATCGAATAACACAAATGAGCCGCAAAACCAAATGGATACTCAGACTCGACTCACGAACTCGCAAGAAATGACACTAACAACTCTTCGTGTTCGCTAGTGTGGTTTCGTGGATCGATTAGTTCAGTCAAAAACCTGATCGGTGCTTATCCGCGAAAATCTGTGGCGTTTCCCAACAGATCTACATGGTTGCTTGTGTGGTCTGAAACTGCTCGAACTCCGGTTTAAACCCGTGCGCTGTGCCGAAGTAATTTCCCCAGGCCAGGTCAACCAGTTCGGGCGTAAGTTGAAGCTTGCGACCTTCGAAGAGACAGATATCTGTCACCTTATTTAACAGATCGCGCGGCTCACATGCCTTCATCATGCGCTTCTCGAACGCATACTTGCTCAGAACGTGGTCCAGACATTTCTGATCGAGGACCACTCCCCGAGTGGTTACCAAACGCTTAAAGATCTCGACAAACGCTGAGGGCGTGGGCGGCTCGACACGGGCTCGGTAGCCCATGCGCCGCAGAAAAGCTTCATCAACCAGCTCCTTCTCCTCGAGATTGGTGGAGAAGACGACGAGCTGCTCGAAAGGTACTTCGATCTTTTTGCCGCTATGCAGCGTCAGAAAGTCGACGCGTCTTTCAAGGGGCAGGATCCAGCGGTTCAGCAGGTCCCGCGGCGCCACTCGTTGGCGGCCGAAGTCGTCGATTACCAAGGTTCCGCCGTTGGATTTCACCTGCAGCGGGGCTTCATAAAACTTTGCCGTCTCAGACCACGTCAAATCTGTATTGTCCAGGGTCAGTTCACCACCGACAATGATCGACGGTCTTTCTATTTCCACCCAGCGACGATCGTGGTCAGTGACCGAGCTCCTCTCAAGAACGGGATGATGGCAATGGGAATCAAAAATGCGAATGATCTGCCCGTCAATCTCTACTGCATATGGTATCCAAATGTTGCCAAACAGCGCTGCATTCATGCGCTCGGAAACCGCGGTCTTTCCGGTACCCGTCAGTCCTGTGAGAAAAAGCGAGGATCGCGAATTGATCACACAACCCAGGGTTTGCAGTAAAGAATCGGGCAGCACCAGATCTTGAAAAGCGACTCGCACCGTCTCGATCGTAGCCGATTGGGAGGGCACGGCCTGCAGCCGCATCATATGGGTATAGTCGGTGAGCGATACAGGCGCCGGACCGAGATAACCGCTGTGGGACTGCAATCGCGTCAGCCGTTCCCATCCGTGATCGAGCATCGCATAGCGCGTAGAGCCCACCGCACTTCGCAGCCGCATCTCGATAAACTTCTCGCGGTAAAGGCCGTAAAGCAGCTCCTCTGTCAGGGAGGAGGGAAGGTGCAGGCTGTCGGCGACAGCCTCTGTGGTGGGTTCCGGGAACGTTGCGACGTGTTTGAGGGCGAGTTCGCGAAGAAAGGCATCGGGTATTCCCGTATCACCCAACTCCTCAGGGGTTGGCGGACCGAGGGCCTCAATCTCAGCTCTAGTCAGAATGTTTAGATGGGCCATCTATACTCCCCAGGGTATTGTCAAGCTTCGAGGTTCGAGTTTCATTAAAACTCAATTGCAGAACCGGGAGCGGTAGCGACCGGATGCGAACACTCAAGTGGGAACGTAGTTCGTTAGGTGATCATCCTCCAGCGTCGGTTGAGTCTCAGATCCGGTCGCTCCCACTCCGGGTTCTGTATTGAGTGCCGCGTTCAAGCCACAGGGTCGCAGATGAACTTCTATTCCGAGTTCTGACACAGCCTCGTGGCGCCCCGCCACTAACTTCATCCCTTCCAGGCGTGTTCATACTCACATCGTTAGCGCGTTCGGCGTTTTGCTACGAAGCTGGGACGGAAGAAACTCTAATCACTATTGACTCTTGCCCGCTTTTGTTTGCTGGATAACGGCGCTCGCGCGCGATGCGCATCGCGGTGGCTTCATATGCAGCCAGGCCGGGACGTCGATTCGGCACAGAAGCATATTTGATACGTCCGTTCTCGACCTCCATTAGCACTGTGATCGCCTGAGAGTTGGGATTTGTTCTTTGACTAGCCTCAGCCTGCAATCTTGCAGCTTCGTAGTGCTTCCGCGCCTCTGCAGACCGACCCACAATCTCAAGTCGATTGGCAATGTTTAGGCGGCCCTTGATCTCGCCGCCTGCGCGAACGAAGTTCTTGGAAGCTTCATCAAACTTGCCCAGCTGGGATTGCGCCAGGGCCAGATTGTTAAGCACGAGCTGATCATCAGGCGCCAGGCGAACAGCCTTTTTAAGAAAAGTGAGCGCGCCCTTGTAGTCGCCGTTACTCGAGAGTAGATACCCGAGATTATTAAGGGTTTGCAGATTGTTCTTATCAACCTTCAGAGCGGCTTGGAAGGATCTCCTGCCCATCTCGGGGAGGCCTTTCAATTGGTACGCAACGCCCAACAAGTTGTAGGCTTCTACCAGGCTGGTATCCGTTGAGATGGCAAGCGAGAGTTCGGCTATGGCTTCGTTGAAATGGCTTGCGTTGAGCAACTGCCGACCCTTTTCTAAATGACCCACGGCGCTTGCGGCGGAACTATCTACCGGCTTACTCAACAACGGATTTGGCTTCGTCGCGGTGGCGTCTTTGATTTGATCGACCGGTGTGCTTTCAAAATTTCTTATGTCCTTCTCCGTGAGCCGCTGGAGTTTGTTGCTATCTTTCGACCCTCTACCAAACAAGCGACCGATTGCTTTAAACGGCGCCTTCAGCGCTCGGTAAAATCCGTTGCCCGTACTTTCTTGTTTGTTAGTAAGTGTTGCCGAAGTACCCTTTGAGTTTACCGCTGCCACCTCTTCCGGAGACATAAGAATGCCCCGCACAGATTGCAGCGGCGTCAGGGCGCCAAACAATGCAACCGTTAGCGACAGGACTATCAGCGTGCGTTTCATCATTGATTAATCTCCTAGAAAATTATTAGCGGGCCTTAGTTTTTACCCTTGGCGTAATTTCAGCCCCCTCACCTGGAGAATAGATCGAGAAGGTTGAGGGCGGAAGGCGCAAGAATCATCGCAAGAATCACGGGAAAGAGAAATACCGTCAGCGGAATGAGCAGCTTCAACGCGGCTTTCGCCGACGCCTGTTCGGCGCGTTGGCGTCGCTTGGTTCTGAGCGAGTCGGCGAATACGCGAACAGCCTTTCCAATTGATGAGCCGAAACGGTCAGCCTGAATCAGCAACGCGACGAAGCTGCGAATGTCGTCGACCCCGGTTCTCTCAGTTAGGTTACGGAGGGCCTCTTCGCGGCTACGGCCGACTCGAATTTCCAGGTTAACCAGCTCGAGCTCGTGATGCATATCCGGGTGGACAGTCTTCAACTCTTCGCCAACGCGATTCAGCGCGGCGTTAAGTCCTAAGCCGGCTTCTACGGCTATTACCATCAGATCGAGCGCATCAGCCAGCCCCCAGGTGATACGCTGCTTACGACGAGCGATCTTGCTACGTAGCACTAAACGCGGTACATAGAAGCCGACCGCAGCCCCAAGCACTCCCCATAGAAGGAAACTGTTGAGTGGGCGATCGTAGATAAAGCATGCCGTCATTAAGAGGCTCGGAATGGCTACGATTAGCAGCAACTGAATGGCGCGGAAAGCCATCGCTGCGTCAGGCGATGTATAACCAGCATGAAGCAACTGTTTTTGCAGTTTAGCTGCTTCAACAGCCGAGATCGGCACTATGCGGTTAAGGGGCTCGGCGGCGCGCGTGGTCATCACCGACAGAGGACTGTTTTCGATGAGCGCCAGCGAAGGATCTGCGCTCTCCAGTCTGGCGGTGACCACGCTGCCGGGCCGAGCAGCCAGTAAGTAAATACTCATCACTGCCAGAGCTATACAACCGAATGTTAAAACGACAATGAAGATCAACATAGGTTCATTCTTTCTCGTTAGAAGAGTTCAATCTTCTTTAGACTGCACCTCAAACTTTGATGCTTAGAAATTTCTTTATCATTAACATGCCGAAGATCTGCCAAATAATGGCGAAGGTAAGCACATAATGGCCGCGCTGGTCCTGCACAAGCACGCTCATGTAGTCAGGGTTCATGACTGTCAGCACAAATACAAGGACAAAGGGGAAGGCACAGAGAATCCAACCTGAAGCACGGGAAGCAGTAGTCATGGTGCGGAAGTCTTCCATGATCCTGAAGCGCTCGCGAATGGTGTGCGAAACCCTCTCAAGAATTTCGGCAAGGTTGCCTCCGGTCTCCCGCTGAATGTGCATTGCCGTCACGCAAAGGCGTAGGTCTAGCAGCGGCACGCGCTCGGTCAATCGATCCAGCGCCATCTTTGTCGAGAGACCCAGTTTCTGCTCCTCGAAAGTAATGCGAAACTCCTTAGCGATCGGGTCGGGCATCTCGGAGGCGACCTGGTGCAGCGACTCGGAGAAAGCATGTCCGACGGCGAGCGAGCGGCTTAACAGGTCAAGCGTGTCCGGTAACTGCGCATTGAAGGTCCGCAGCCGCTTTGAGCGCGTCCTCGCTATGTGAAGGATAGGGAGGGAAGTAGCGAGGAGGGATAACAGGACAGCGGGTACGATGTTCAGAATGGTATATGCCGCGAGCGCGGCCAAGAGCCCGGCCACGGCGCTGAAGGCAAGCAGACGGCTGACGGTGATACTAACGTCTGCTTGTCGAATCATCCGATCGAGCTTCTTGACGAAATCGAATGAGGACAACAGCCGGTTGAGGGTGGGGTTGCCACCGATCGAGTCTTCACGAGCTATCTCTACTATGTCACCGGATGAGGAGGATGAACTTTCCAGGGCCTCAGTAACTCGCTGCTGCAAGCGCTCCTGGCGAGCGTCCACCTTGCGCGATGCGAGCAGGAAAAGCGCATAGGTAAGAAACAAGAAGAAAAGAAATATGATGGTCGAAATCAGCATCTTTGGCGTACCCCCTAAAAGAACGCCGGCAGTTGCATGCCGTATTGCTTGAGCCGCTCCGCGAAACGCGGGCGAATTCCGGTGGTGCGGAAGCGTCCGATGACCTTACCTGAGGCGTCGACGCCCGTGCGCTCAAATAGAAAGATCTCCTGCATGGTGATCGTTTCACCTTCCATGCCGGTAATCTCAGAGATCGAAGTGATTCGGCGGGTGCCGTCGTTAAGCCGGGCGACTTGAATGACCACGTTGACTGCCGATGCTATCTGCTGACGCATGGCACGGTCAGAAAGTCTCATCCCCGTCATCTGGACCATTGTTTCGAGACGGCCGAGCGCATCCCTGGTCGTGTTGGCGTGAATCGTAGTCAGTGATCCATCGTGGCCTGTGTTCATTGCCTGGAGCATGTCGATCGCCTCGCCGCCACGGACCTCGCCGATGACAATGCGGTCAGGACGCATGCGTAGCGTGTTGCGGACTAAATCGCGCTGCGTTACTTCACCCTTTCCTTCGATGTTGGGTGGTCTGGTCTCCAGGCGTACGACGTGCGGCTGCTGCATCTGGAGCTCTGCGGAGTCCTCAATTGTCACAATCCGTTCGTCAACCGGGATATAGGCCGACAGAGCGTTTAATAGCGTCGTCTTGCCCGCGCCAGTTCCCCCTGAGATGATAATGTTCAGTCGAGCACGCACGCACATCTCGAAGAGCACCGCGATTTCTTTAGTAAGCGCTCCATTTTCAATGAGCGCGTGCATCTTCAATGGTTCCGCGCCGAAGCGGCGGATGGAAAGGACTGGTCCGTCGAGGGCGAGTGGGGGGATTATGGCGTTGACGCGCGAGCCATCAGGGAGGCGAGCGTCGACCATCGGCTGCGCCTCATCGATGCGGCGTCCCACGGTTGAGACAATTCGCTCAATTACGCGCCTCAGGTGCTCATCGTCTTTGAACGTAACAAGCGTCTTTTCCAGCTTGCCCCGTCGCTCAATGTATACACTAGAGTAGGAGTTAACCAGAATGTCAGAGATAGTATGATCGGCGAGGAGGGGCTCAAGCGGGCCGAGACCGCACAGCTCATGATGAACTTCATTGACCAGGCGGTCGCGCTCGAGGGTTGAAAGTGGGACATTCTCCGCGATCAACAGGCCTTCGGCGAGGCGCGAGACCTCCGCCTGAACGCGGTCCGGTGAAAGCGCGCTGAGCTTGGCCAAGTCCAGTTTCGTTACGATCGCGCGATGAAGCCGCGCGTTCATATCCTGAAAGCTTTGGTTCCCGGCGATTGCCTCCTCGACGGGGAGCGATGTGCCGTTACCGTTGCCGTCTTTGATGTATCTCTCTCGAAGCGCCATTTAAGTTCCTTTGTTATTTCCCTGGATTGGGTGCAAAACTAAGCGGTTCACCCCGCTAAGCCATATCCTCGATTATTGTTGAAGTGGAAAGATTCATATGAGACGGCGTGCTTTGGCGACTAAACATGCCGAGTAACTTTTTTCGAGGCTGCGCGGTCGGTGGGTGGTCGTTTCCGCTAACAAGCGCGGCGATGCGTTTGATCTCGATGGTTACTTTTGAGGCCGCATCGGCCTGGACAAGCGGCTGGCCCAGATTAATTGAATTCATTACCTTGTGATAATCATTCGGTATGAAGCCGATGAGCTGTTCGCCCAGGTGCGTCTCGACCTTCTTTAGCTCGACGTCAATACCCTTGCTCCAGCGGTTGACGACCACGTGTACCTTGCGACGTGGATAGTCCAAACGGTCAAATACTTTCAGCGCCCGCTTGGTACTACGAATGCCCGGGATATCGAGCGTCAGCACCAAGAGAATGTCATCCGCCAGATCGAGCGCAGCGACAGTTACCGGATCAAACGTATGCGGTAGGTCGAGAACGATGCGGTCATACCTTTGTCGCAGGAGGTGAAGGATCTCAGACACATCTTTTGGTTTGATGTCCTCAGCTTCGTGAGCTTCGAGCGGCGCGGCCAGCACCGCGAGGTTTGCGGAGTATGCCGTAACGAAGCTGCTCATAAGCGAGTCGTCTAGCCGCGCGCGGTTTTGGGCGAAGTCGGCAATCGAGTATTTCGTGTCAAGGCCCAAAAAGGAGGCCGCATCTCCGGCTTGAAGGTCGAGGTCGACGAGCAGCGTGGGAACGTCCATCGCCGCGGCCAAGTTGGTACCAAAGAACGATGCGCCCGTGCCGCCCTTACCGGAGAATACGGCGATAACCCGCCCAATATTCTGTGGCGTAGTTTTCCCTGCCGCGCACAGTTCGGCAATGCGATCAAGGACAGTGTGAAATTCATCGGCAATAATCGGGAGCTGGAGGAACTCGCGCGCCCCGGAACGCATACTGCTCAGAATTAATGCCGGCGCAGGATCGTGGGCGGCGGTGATGATGGCGGTGTCGGGGCTTGCCGCTACAAGCTTCTTAATCAGGGTAAACTCTTTCTCCGAATTGTCTGGTCCTACTGTGATAATCGCCGCCGAGGGTCGCAGCCGCAGCACATCGGCAAGCATCTGCTCGGGACTGCTGCAATCTGCAAGCAAGTGTGCGCGTCCGCTGCCGACCAAAGCGTCCCGCAGCTGCGCGCGAGATTCGCCGTTCTTGCTCAGAGTTAGAAATGTCAGTGATTGCATCGTATCGATCCTTGGTCCCTGCTGCCTTGCTGTATCTGTATCTGGATAAAGTCCTAATTACTCTTACTATTCATGGACAGGTGATGCCGGGTACGGCACCGGCGCTCTCGCCCACGACCGTGGTTTGATAAGGGGGCATTTGTATTAGCGTCGCGGCTACCGCGAAGGTATAGCTATAGTTCTCGATCTTGACCGAGACGGTACCTTGCGCCACCCCGAAGTCGTTGCTATGGATAACTGTTACATTCGAAGGCAGGAGATTGTTAACCAACGTCGTGGTACCGGGCGTCGGCGTGCCATAGACAACAACATTCTTAACACGGTCGATAGTCGTCGCAGAATTCGGGCAGCCCGCGAGGTTCGGTTTACACTGGTTGGCGGCGTAGCGCGCGCCGCGCCGCGTGGATTCGACCATCGCGTTGTGTGTGAAGAACAAGTGCCCGCCAGAAACAATGGCCATAATAATCATCAGAAAGAAGGCCGCCGTTAAAGCAAATTCCACGGTGGCCGTGCCGCGTTCCGAGTTGTTATCTAGATGTCGTTTCATTCGTGGAAAAAGTGCTTGGCTTGGCCAGTTACGGCATGTAACGCATCTTAGTGGCCGGGATCAGTGGAAAATAAAACGTTGAATTCGCTAGTCCTGTCATTGCTGAAAGGTTGAATACGCCCGCCGAATATGTGTAGTTTTTGATTTCTACCTTAAAGTACTTAATCGGTCCGGCAGGGATCGCCGGCACGCAGGCAACCGCGAAGTTATCGCATACGTTAACGTTAGCCGTTGTCAGTCCAGGGACGATCGGCGGCTGGTTCGTGCAATTCGGAAAGCCGCAAACCACCAGACTCTTTGCCGCTGTCTTGGCGTTGGCAATTTGGGTCGCGGTACCGTTAACAGCGTTTCTTGAGGTAGAAAGATAACGCGCGCCGACCTTGGTTGCCTTAGCCAGCGTGGTATAAGTGTAGAACAGTCGACCCAGCTCTGCACTTCCCACGAATAGGATCAGCAGAATTGGAAATACTATTGCGAGTTCAACTATAGAAGATCCGTTTTCGCGTCGGACTATCCGACTTAACCTATATTTAAGGCGTGCCAACATATTTATTGCGCCCATCTTGTCGTCTCACTTGTAAAGAACTGGAGTAGTCAGGCCTGAGGTGCACGTGACGACTCCACTGGCGGCGACATTTGCTTTCCCGACGTACTCAACCGGAATCTCTCCACAAGGGGAGGGGCAGCTTCCGTTAGTTGTCGGGACTTTACTTTTTAGAAAGAAGATCCCCCAAGCGAGGATATTTGTAGTGTAGGACGGGTAAGTGCCTGGGGCGATTATCGGGGCTATCATGAGGCGCCGTTCATCCTTGCCGGGGGCGTTCGGGTTTGGCGCCGTCAATGGCGACTTATCAGCGTACTGGGCGTAGGTAATACTCTCGTTTATGTTGCTGTCCGGTGGGAAAACGCTTGGTTTGAGAGCATTCCCATAGCCATTTGCATAAACGTTGAATCGCGTATTCATCCCGTCCCCTGAGTTCCTTGGTCCATTGTTCTTGTTCGAACTGGGCGTCATATTGATATTGTCGCCAAGATTCTTACAGAAGGTGGGCACGCCGGCGGTTAGTACCGCAGTCTCACCTGTACCGTTGCCATTGATGTCAGGCACCTCAAGGATGATGTAATCCTTGTCGAGTAATGTTGCCGAGTTTCCGGTTCCTTGACTAAATTTAAGCGTCATCGGAGTGCCGGGCGTAGGGCTGGGATCGGCTAGGGCTACGGCGGCAGGAAAGAAGTCGCAGATGCCGCTGAGTCCCACCGATTTTCCCGCGACGGCCTGCTTTGATTCCGAACGCGATGCTCCGAGCGCACTGGATGCGAAGAGAATGTTGATCGAAGTTGGTTGAGTCGTGACTTTGACGAACCGAATGTTAGCGGCGTTCGCCTTAGCCGCTGGGACATTCACGTAAGGGTCATCATCCAGGTTAACGGCGAATTCTACCGTCGCGACGGCCACGCCTGCCTTTGCTCGAAGCCCCTGGGTGTTTCCTATGGCGTTGGCTCGTGCCACCGCTTCATCAATGCCCGCCGCGCTGCCGTCTAATTCGCGAGCCGCAGTCAGGGCGGC